>CBINDO010000189.1:0-15967 GCA_966249405.1 uncultured bacterium
CGTGTACTCCGTCAACGTTTGCGGCGAGAAGGGGGACATTCTGGCGCAGTGCGCGGGAGAATGCGTCTCCGGCGAGTGTCGCTGCGTGGTTCACGTCACGACTTCCGGGGACGACGCCAAATCCGGAATGACCTGGGCGGAAGCGAAGCTGACCATTGAGGCAGCTCTAGCTGCTGCTGAAGCGGGCGGATGCGAGGTCTGGGTCGCCGCTGGAAGTTACTCTACGCCGGACGTGGGGCGAGAGGCGACGTTCGGGCTGCGGCCAGGAGTGGCGATCTACGGTGGGTTCGCGGGCACGGAAGTGCGCCGAAGCACCCGGGATTGGTTAGCCTACGAGACTATCCTCGACGGGCGCGGCGACGGAGTGACCGAGACGAGCGGAGTTTTCCACGTGGTGACCGGAGCCGACCAAGCGTTGATGGACGGCTTCACTGTCATAGGGGGAAACGCTGCAGGAGGACCTTCGGGAGAGGACTGTGGTGGCGGGTTGTTTAACCGCGACGCCACGCTTACAGTTCGAAACACGGTGTTCAGGGCGAACCGCACGGAGTACGACGGCGCTGGTGTCTGTAATCTGGCAGGCGACTTGACGCTCGAAAGCGTAACGGTTGAAAACAGCGAATCGATACGCTTCAGCGCCATGGGCGTGCAGGGACTTGGCGTCTACAACGGGATTGGGGCGTTAACTCTACGCGACTCGATAGTTCGCGGCCATAAGCACTCCTTCGATACGGCAGTGAAGGGGACGGCTGTGGCAAATTTCGGAGGCGTTGTCGCGTTAAATGGCTGCGAGATCACTGGCAACGCGGCGAGCAGTGGGGCGGTATACGTTTCTGCGGGCGCGCTCTTGATTCGACAGACCAAGTTCGACTCCAACAGCTCTGTTGATGGGAACTTGGGGGGGGCCGTTGCGCTGGCGAGCGGCAGCGCCGCCATCGTCGATTCGGTGTTCGTCAATAACCAGACACGTATCGGTGCCCGCAGTGGTGGTGCTATCGCTCTCGCTTCTGGAGCAACAGCGTTCATCGCCAACACACGCTTCGTTGGCAATTCTGCGCCTTCACAGGGTGGCGCAATCCACAACGCCGGCGAACTGACCGTGAGCAACGCTCTGTTCCACCAGAACATCGTGACGGAATACTCGGTCTCGGGCGGCGGTCCTGCCATATCGAATTCTGGCAGCTTACACGTGAGCAACTGTACCTTTGTCGGCAACGTTGCTGACGGCGGAGGCGTGATTCATTTCCAAGGCACCGGTTCTGGCTCGGTAGCGAACTCCATTTTCTGGGACAATGCTCCGTTCTCAGCACCTGGATTCTTCGACATTGCGGCATCGGAAGAAAACCTGGTTCAACTTTCCAACAATACGTTCGGTGTCGCAGAACCCTGTCCAGCTGGCTGGCAATGCCCCATCGCTGATCCTTTGTTCGAGTGGCTCGACGATCTGCCCGTACCGACGAGCCCCGCATGCGTCAACGCTGGTGACCCCTCTGCGCTCCCTTCCGATGCCGCCGACCTAGACGGCGATGGAGATACGGTCGAGCCGATTCCGTTTGACCTCAGAGGACAGGCCCGCGTGCAGGGGGTGAGCATAGACTTGGGAGCAATCGAGACGACCCCTTAGTATTCTGGCTGTCTCTCGAAAGGCTGGTAATCGCATGCAAGCAGGACTCATACTCGGTGGCAGATACCAACTCGCTGAGCTTGTTGGTGAAGGCGGCATGGGCTCCGTGTGGCGCGCGACCCAACTCGCCTTTGGACGTGACGTAGCGGTCAAGGTCATGAGTCCGAAGTTGGCCGAGTCCGCGGAGGGTGTCCGCCGATTCCAACGCGAAGCACAAGCCATCGCCACACTGAACAGCGAGCACGTCGTTCAGGTGTTTGACTTCGGAGTCGACGAGCCCACTGGGTCGCCCTTCATGGTGATGGAACTACTCCGCGGAAGCAGCCTGAGACAGACGCTCGACCAGCGGCACACACTACCATTCTCGGAAGTCCTGCACATGCTCACGCACGTTGGGCGAGCCATGACGAGCGCCCACACCTCCGAACAGCGTGTGGTTCACCGGGACCTAAAGCCCTGTAACATTTTCTTGGTCCAACGCGACGAGATGCCATTGATCAAGGTACTCGACTTTGGGATCGCGAAAATCCAGTCCGCTCGAGTTGGAGATGTAGCAACTAGGACGGGAGCGGTGTTCGGCACGCCGTACTACATGAGTCCTGAGCAGATTCGCGGAGGTCAAGTCGACCATCGTACAGACCTTTGGGCAATGGCGGTGATCGCGTTCGAGTGTATCACCGGGGTCCGCCCGTTCCGCGGTGAGACTTTAGGCGACATCACGATGCGTATTTGCGCGGATCCGCTCGAGCTTCCTTCTCAATGGGGGAACGTCCCATTGGGCTTCAACGAGTGGTATCTCAAGGGCGTCGCGCGCAATCGAGACGACCGGTTCACCTCAGCTAAGGAAATGGTCGAGTCATTGAAAAAGGTGCTCGACACTCATGGCGCTCGGTCAGATGCCTTGCCGGTAGGCGGTGACCCGGCGCAGCCCTCGCCGGCAACGGGGTTCCGAAAAGACCAACAAGCCAGGGCTGCTGGGGCGACCAGGAACACCTTGTCCCTGGTCGAAGAGGTGGCTTGGCGTAATGAAACCGGTGCTGGCGCGGGCGAAGCCCCGGGGGAAGCCGCTCAGTCGTCGCATACCAATAGCCCGATGACCGCATCGGCCGCCGAGGCACGTCGCATTCGCCGAGCCCTGTGGCCCTGGGCAGCAGCCGTACTTCTACCGGCAGCAGGCGGCACCGCGTGGCTAACTGTCCACAATGACCCAGCCGACACGCCGACTGGCGTAGGAGCGCACGCCGAGTTGCCAAACACTGAAACCGTTGCCCTCCAGTCGCAGCCCGCGCTCCCTCCTGCCGATGCTCTTCCCACGTCACCGAAGTTGGCGCCGACTATCGACCCGTCAGCAGTCCCGTCGAGCATGGCGCACGAGTCAAAGTCCAGCCCTCTACCAGATATGGGCAACAATGCACTCCGGCAAGTAGCGCCGAAAGTTAACCCACCAGCAGGAGCGCCACCGCCCCAGGCACCGGTTGCCGGTCGCCCGTGGGCGGCCAAAACAACAACGCCAAACAAGAGCCCTGTTGTAACTCGGTCGGTGCAGTCGGCACAGCCCGCCCCGAAGTCTGTCGAAGACCTTCTAAAGGATAGGTGAGTGATGCGTTCCCCTAGACGTTCGTTGTTGATGCTTGTGCCCTTCTGGCTTGGACTCCCGCCACCGGTTAACGCGGAGGAGCCACCGGCCAAGGAAACAGCTACTACGGACACCAACGCAGCCAGTGCCAAGGCCGAGACGGCGTTTGTCGAGGCCAGGCAAGCCCTCGAGAGCGGTGACTTGGTCAGGGCCTGTGCGGGGTTCGCCGAGAGCCACGCTCTGGAACCTTCGGTTGGGGCACTCGTGGGCCTAGCAGCATGTCGAGAACGACAGTCTCGAATCGCTTCGGCTTGGCGCGCGTACGCTGCCGCCGCTCAGTTAGCGGCCGATAAACAACAGTCAGACCGAGCCGCAAGTGTGCGCGCTCACGCAGAGCGCCTACTCCCGGACGTGTCGTACATCGAGGTGCGGGTGACGGACGCACCTCACGAATCAACCAATCTGACCGTTACCGTGGATGGCGTAGCCGAAACTAGTGAGCTCCCCATGCGTGTACCAGTTGATGGCGGCTCGCATGAGGTTTGCATTTTTGCTGACGGGTATCAACGCTCGTGCCGAAGCGCGACGGTTCCAGCGCGTGGGGACTACGAATCACTTGAGCTCGCCATGATCCCGCTGCCGTCTGTCATGGCGACTCCCAAGTTACAGGGAGAGCCGTCGCGCACCGAACCCCGTGCTCCCCGCATAGCACAAAGGCCACCGACCACACCCGGTAAGGCACTTCAACTTTCGAGCACACAGTGGGCAGGAGTCGGCGTCTCGGCGCTGGGCTTGTTGGGCGCCGGGCTCAGTAGCTACTACTTCGCAAGGATGTTGGAGTACGACCGCCGAGCGGACGCGGACTGCACTGAGACACTATGCCGGACGCACGAAGGCCAAGACGCGGCGAACAGGGTGTCTGAGGCTTCGAATTGGAGCACGGGATATGGTGTCGCTGCAGCGCTGCTCCTGGCTGGCGGCGCTAGCCTGATACTGTGGGGCGACGCTGACTCCAGCGATGGGCACGCAATCTCGCTTAGGCTAAAGCCCAGTAACACTCTGGTTGCTCAAGGCGTTTTCTAGTGTTCGAGACGTCGCGGCGGGTCAGCTCTGCATGTGAGTACGGGCGCGAAAGGCGAGTTCGTTACGGCTCGACACGTTGAGTTTCTCATAGATGCTGGCTGTTTGGTTTGCCACCGTGCGAACGGAGGATCCGCGCTCGCGAGCGATGTCGGCGTTCGTGTATCCGTCAACTAGGAGAGCCGCGATGTCTCGCTCGGCGCGTGTAAGGCCTACGGGAAGAAGGGCTGCTAGGGCTGGACCTCCATCTACCACACAGAGGCCGACGCCGCCGATGTCTTGGAGAGCCAGAACCGCGCCTGCCTTCAGGCGTCCTGCGAGTTCGATCAACGCACTAGGCCCACGTAACCTAAGCTTCCGAAGAGCGCCTCGAACTTGCTGCGAGATGGCGCCCGACGAAAGCCCGAGCGCGCTCGAAATCGCGGATTCGGAGTACCCCTGTACCAGCAAGCGCAGGATCACGTTCTGACGTTCACTCAAGGCGCGCTGCCCCGCGTCTGGAGGGTTGGCGTGGGCCACAATAAGGCGGCGACCATCCACATCGGCCTTCTCCAAGAGCGTCCATCGACCCATGACCAGCTCGCGCCAGAGAGAGAGGGCTCCATCCGGGTCTTTACGGCGCATCGGCCCGCGCGCTTTTTCGGCGTCTAACACAGCCCGACACAGGAGGCTTCTGGCCGCACTGGCCCTGGCAGAGCCCTCGGCGTGAAGCAGCCGTCCTTCGGGCGTCAACACCGCCTCACCCGTCAGCCCCTGCGCCAAGGCGAGAGTTGTGCGCAACCGCAGTATTACATCGAGGTGTGCAGAAATCCGGCGCCACGTAGTCAGGTTGAGTCCGCCAAGTTGCGTTGCGCACCGCTGAGGTGAGCCGATGACCAAACCTCGCCTAGCGTCCCCAACGGCGAGCCCACAGAAGTCCAACATTCCGAACGCATCGGCGGGCATCGGGTGACTGCAGCTGTGGACCGAGGACGTAAGCCCACGCGCCGTGAAGAAGCGCTGGAGATCAGCCGCCGGAAACTTACTGCAGACGTGGCGAGTAGCATCGGCAAGCCATGAGTCGTTGCCTACTACGTGCATCGACGTAAATTCGTAGCCGCGGCCCTGCTGCGAGAAGAGATATCCCACCGTTCCAACCGGACCGCGGAGCGACCTAGCAATCGATTCGGTAAGGCGCGCTACCCATGTGGCCTCAGAGCAGGCGAGATCGTAACCCGCTTCGAGCACTTCCAACGGGTCCTTGACTTGAAGAGCAACGCTTCCCTTGCCTTCCATACGCACCATGTGAACGGTTCAAGCTTCTGATCGTGAGCTCCGGCCGCGACTGGCAACTCCCAGAACTAAGAAATTGCTCATTCGGCTCCCAGGAGAATCCTGTTAACTGCTCACACACAAAATGGCAACCCAGAAATGTCACGGAAGCCCGAGCTCATGCGTGATGGTCTGGCTGAACGCGCCCGCCATACCTCAGCTTGCGACCGAACACCGCCGCCCGATAGCGAAGCAATCCCATTGTCCGTCGCAACCGGCACTTGACCATTCGTCGCGTGGTGCGCTTCTGATTCTGTTGCTCTCGTTCGGCACCGGCTGCGAGGCTCCGCGAGACTTTGGCGATGCTAGTACCTCTGTCGCTTCCGTCGACCGATGGTATACACAGGAGGACTCGAGTGTACGTGGCGAGCAGAGCGAAGAACCGCTTGATGCGAACGCATCATCACGGTCAGATGCCGGAACCGTGTCGAACACGACAAGCCCGACGGTGACGGTAGGTGCCGACGACGCGCCCCTGGATTCGGGCATCACGGCTGAAGTTCAAGAGATGGCCGATGCCGCAGCTGTGGTGCTGTCGGAGCAAGACGGCGGGTTGGAACCGAGCAGTCCGCGCATTGGCGACCCTTGCGAGCCGGAGGCCCGCCACGTGTGCGACCCCGCCGCTCGAAGCGACAGCTTGCTTTGCAGTCAAGGACACTGGACGTTCGACGAGCGCTGCGACGCAGCGGAGCGCTGCAGTCCAGAGCATGGTATGTGCGAGCCCGTCTCTAGGTCCTGTGGCGACGGCGGCGCGAGCGACAGCTACTGCGATGGGATTTTTCGGGTTCACTGCGACCAGAACGCCCTGGCCGTTGTCGATGCTTGCGAGGAGCTATGCATCGTCACGGAGGCGGGCGCAACCTGCGGGAGTTCTACTTGTGGCGACGGGCGCACAGAGGGATTCGAACAGTGTGATGATGGTAACACGTTTACCGAAGTGGACTGCCCGTACGGCTCGCCCTCCTGCGTCGCGTGCGACGCCGAGTGTGCTCACCCACTCGAACTTTCCGGGCCCTATTGCGGTGACGGCAAGGTTAATGGCGAGGAGATTTGCGATGTCGACAAGAGCTGGTGCAACGCGTGCGAAATCACACCCGCTGTGGCAGCAGGCCTAGAGCATAGCTGTGCCCTGTCGTCGTATGGTGCGGTGCAGTGCTGGGGCCGAAACAACTATGGCCAACTTGGTGACGGCTCGACTTATGATAGTTCGGCGCCGGTTGGGGTTGTAGGAATGGCCAGTGCAGTTGCGGCGATCGTTGCCGGAGGCCATCATACCTGCGTATTGCTGCTCTCAGGAGGTGTACACTGTTGGGGGCTGAACGATAACGGCCAGCTTGGCACGAACTCGACCACCAACAGTCCTGTTCCAGTCGAGGTATCCGGGTTGGATAGTGGGGCTGCCCGGCTTGCGGCGGGCAGGTCGCACACCTGTGTCGCTCTCGAAGACGGCGCCGTGTCGTGTTGGGGCGACGGCAGCAATGGCCAGCTCGCAAATGGCTCTTTCGCGGATAGATGGAGCCCTGTCACGGTGTTCGACCTTGGAGGTGCAGCGTCCGAGGTTGCGGCCGGCGGTCATCACACCTGTGCGTTGTTAGCTGGCCGCGTACAGTGCTGGGGGACGAACGGTAGTGGTCAACTCGGAGACGGCAGCCTTGTGTCGAGTGCGACACCGGTCTGGGTTGGGTCGTCGACGCCGCCAGTCACCGCGATCGCGGCCGGATCCAACCACACATGTGCGTTGTCGGAGCTTGGGACGATCGAGTGTTGGGGCTCTAACTCGTACGGTCAGCTGGGAAACAACACGCTCGATGCTCAGCCAACTCCAACTAACGTCTACGGGCTGATGGCTGCCATTGACGTCGCTGCTGGCGGGTATCATACGTGCGCCACACTCGGAACTGGCGCAGTTCGGTGCTGGGGGTACAATACCTACGGTCAGCTCGGCAACAGTTCGACGGCACATAGCTCCGTTCCAGTTTCGGTTTCCGGATTGACGAATGGGGTAATAAGCGTCGCGCTTGGTGCATATCACACATGCGCTGTCAAAACCGCGGAACGGCTTCAATGCTGGGGCTCCAACTTGTACGGCCAGCTTGGCAATGAGTCTGGCAACGCCCCATTCCCTGTAGACGTTCTAGGGTTGTTTCAGTAGCGCGACGTGGGTGAGCCGTCGAGTTCGACGTTCGCGGGCAGACTCTCGATGCGTCGAGAGGCACGATAACCCCGGACCGTCTCTAAGAAACTGCTCATTCCTAGTGATCCTGGCTGCGTTACGTTGTGGCGCAGAATGCTGTGACTGTTGGGAGTTATATGATGTGGAGCCATGAACGTAGGAGAGTGACACCGTGGATTCGCAATCTATGCGGCGCTGCGCTGACCCTGACCGGATCTTGGTTGACTTGGCCTGGTACCGCAGGGGCGCAACTGGCCGCCGATGGCGCAGCTGAGGCTAACGTCACCAATGACGTTTCTCGCTGCCCAGGCGGACTCGAGTGTGACTCCACCGCCGCAACCTCGAGTGACCATGCGCTGGTCTCACCTTCGCAGTCTCTCCCGCCACCGCCTCCTGGCCCCGAAGCGGAGTACGGACCATCGCGCACATCCGGACCAGCCGTCTCACCTGCCGCCGCAACAGAGCCGCTGTGCAGACCAAACTGCAGGAGCGGCTTCACGTGCATTGGCGGTCAGTGCGTCTCCTTGTGCAATCCTGGGTGCGGCGTGGGGGAAGTATGCACGAGTTATGGCGCCTGTGAGCCAAGTCGCGCGGCCGCCGCTGCTGTAGCCCCCCTGACTCCAGCGCCGCCGCCACGAACAAACGCCCGTCGCCACGATGGGTTCTATCTGAGGCTGGGGATCGGAGTTGGCTGGTTCGCAAGTGAGGCTGAACCTCAGACGACTTCCAGCGTCGAGGAGATCCCGGCATCGACGGCGCCGCGGATCTTTGCCACCGGACTAGCGATTCCCACGGAGCTAGCCATTGGAGGGACGCCAGGCGCCGGAGTTGCGTTGGGAGTCGGTTTCTACTCAGCTCAACTACCGCTAGGCACCTATTTCCGAGGACGTGGTGATTTCGTGGTGCGTGAGAGCGCCGAAGCCGGAGCGCTGTCCATGACCGGCGTGTTCATCAATCACTACGTCGTTCCGACAGCGGGGTTCAACTACCTCGTTTCGCCCTGCGTTGCCGTGTTGGTCCCCGGTGAGTCTGAGACCGTCGTCGACGAAACGCTCGTTGGCGTGGGTTACGGCGCGGTGTTTGGACTCGGGTACGAAGGGTGGATCGCGAACCAGTGGAGCATGGGGGTCTCGCTGCGCATTCAGTATGCAACGGGCACACTCTGGGACGACGACGGGGACAAAGCCGCAGATTTTAGCCTTCTCGTGCCGGGGGTTCTGCTGACAACAACGCTTCATTAGGAAGGAACTCCGGAAGATGAACATTCAATTGAGAGTACTGAATTGCCCGTTGCGCTTGGTGGCTTGCCTCCAACTCTCGGCCTTCACCCAGGGCTGCTTCGTCATACCGGACGTCGACTGCATTTCAGCAGCCGACTGCAGAGCAGGGCGGATCTGCGATGAAGGTGAGTGCCGCGAACCATCCACCGAGACCTTGGCGGATGAAGTGAACAATAACCAAACGGGAGCAGGCAGTACGGGAACCTCCAAGACCCACACGGGATGCCTAGCGGCGTGGGCAGCGTCCTCCAAGAAGTGTTCGATACCGGAGTCGTATCGCGAGGCGGTGATTGACGACTGCGAACGACGCCGGACTGCGCAGCCTGACGCGTGTCTGGATGAGTTTGAAGATGGCCTTGCATGTGAGAGCTCGACCTCGGCATGGTCTTGCAACGATACCGGCCAAGCGGAACTCACTGGTTGCACCGAACAGCTGGAAACGCACGAGGTATGTCTAAAGGAAGAAACCGCCTCGAAATGCCCGCGCTACGCGGCCGCGACCGCCGTCGCGGGCATAGAAGAAGCCTGGGGCGAGGCTGTGAAAGTCCAGCTTAGCGTGGCCTTCTACCCTGGGGGCGCGATCCGAATGCTGGATGGACAGGCGTGCCGCGAATCAAGCGCGGACACAGAACCTAACGACATGGCGGGATGGATGAGCTGCTGGGAGCCGTACGATTGTGCCGGCTGCGAGCTTTGGCTTGGCTACTACGAAGGAAGCGACGAGCTCGAGGAGAGCTGGTACTTGATTCGCCCTCGTGGCGCAGCGGGCGCTGCCGCGTGCGACGCGTATAGCGCATTCTACCGCATCCTTGACCCCGGTCAGGCAAGTAGCGACGTCGGTATCGACGCTCCTCCGATGCTCGCGGGCGAGAGTAGCGCCTGTGACGACTGCCTGGCCACTTGTTCGGGTATTCAGGGATGTTGCACCGGCTCTGGCTGCATTTGCCAAGCCGCGTGCGCGCCCACCGGTTGCCAGTCACCGGCCCGGTTGTGCTGCGGCAGTTTCGGTGATTGCTTCTGCACTCCAAACTGCCCTTATTGACTTGCCTCTTCGCAGCGCGAAACGATTGAGAGTTCTCTATGCCGCCGAGGTTCAGCCAACTACTATTGTGCCGTTCCCAAGGGATCTGAAGCTGGTCTCCCTATCTCCAGCTTGTACCCCCAACGGTAATGAACTGACGACCAGCGGTTCAGGGTCGCTGCATCTTGTTACAACTGCGACCGTCAGGCACGCAACGAGATGGACGGCTGGTGCTACTGGCCGAGAGTTGCGGTCTTAGGCCGGTACGCACGTCAGCTCCGCCCGCCTGGGGTTCGTAAGGGCCACCAACGCGTCATTCACGGTCCGTCGCTCGTAAACGCAACCCAAACGTCGCGAAGGTCGCTCCAAAACGCAGCCCATCCGTATACTAGTTGTGGTGGATGCTCGCAACCGTGCTTCGCGATGAAGGCGTCTACCTTGGCCTTGTCGTTGCCCAGGTCGAGGCCGAGCTCTTCAGCATGACTTTGCTCGAGGCCATGACTAACGAGTGTTGGCCGCTCTCCGCGAAACATGACCATCTGATGGAACTCTCCGCCCACCGCTTGGTAGCCAAAGTCGAAGGGGTGCCCAACTAGCAGGACTTTCGTCCCGAAATCGAGGAAAGTTCCGCAATCGAGGGACTTCCCCGAGAGTTGAGTATCCGCTGTGAGTAAACAGTTCTCCAATCGGACAGCTCCTCCAAGAGCGGGCAGCACCGTAATGTCCGGGTCGCTCGACAGGTTGACCTGCCCGCCGGTGACGTAATCCTGTCCGCAGGCATTTCTTTCTATATACGCGCCAAAACGGAGGTGAGGCCAGGTGATGCTAGTGAGGTCCCATTCGCCTTTCCCGAGCACTGCCTCCCACTCTGAAGCTGGTCTCCCTATCTCCAGCTTGTGACCACCGACGGTGATGAACTGCCGCTCGAAGATGACCAACGGTTCAAGGTCGCTGCAGCCTGTTGCAACGGCGACCGCCAAGCACGCAACGAGGTGGATGCCGCGGGGGTTTCTCATGGTCGTGATCTCGTCAATGCGCGCCATCCTTGAGCAGTGCGAGCGTCCAACCGACGAAGGCTTCCGCGGCTTCTGCTCCGACCACACTCTCCACAATTTGTCGCGCCCGGTCACGGTTCTTCTTCATCTCGTCGCGGTGGTGCTGGACCCAGGTCGGCGTTTTGGCCCGATTGATGGCCTCGGTATTGGCTTTGGCCCAGGCTTCCGCGATGTCGATGAACTTGGTTTCAGTACTCGCCCTGGGGTGAACCAAAACGCTCAGAGCGCAGGCGACGGGATCGGCGCTGGCGTTACCGCGCCAACGCTCCTGCATGGCGTCGAAAACGGACCCGACTGCCTCTACAGCCATCGTCGCCGCCACATCGTGGAATGGGTGATCGTCGTGGTCTTTAGCGACTTGCGTGTGAGTGGGGTAGATGCCACTGCCCATGATGGCTGTCTGGCTGTGCCCGATCTCCGTACCGATGTCGTGAACTACCGACCCGCCGGTGCCATCGAAGGTGACTTCGTGCTCCATGACACGACCGATTAGCTCCCCGGCGGTTGCGGCCAAGATAGCCGCGGTGAACTTGGCAACCTGTTCACCAATCTCACACTGAATCTTCGCAAAGATCCTGACAGCGGTGCGCGCGGCCGCATGCGTGAGCGGGTGCTCGTGCAAAATGTTCAGTTCTTGCGCGTAGTGCACCGCTGTCACCGCACTGTCACCCCACTTGTCCCATAGCTTCTCGACCACACCCTTGTTCACGGTGAGCTTCTCGGCGCCTTTCAAGATCTCCCCGGCTATCATGAACCCGACCTTCAACTTCCAGTCCGGTTCACTCTCGAAGACCTCGCAGTCTTTGGTCTTGTTCATGTGCTCTGCGAGAGCGAGGATCAAGCTGGCAGCGGTATCGGCCGTCGAGAAAGTGCCGGTCACCAGCAATGGAACGTGACCCGATCTGGCGTTGGTCCAGGGGTTCACCTGCGAGTACCCCAAGCCCAAAAGTGTCAGTTCCACGAAGTTGGAGTGCGCGAAGAAGTCTTCAAGCGTGTGGAGTGCTTGACCCAGGTGGCGATAGCCAACAGGAGATACCCCGGCGGCAATGGCCAGCTCGAGTTGGGTTTTAATGTAGTTTGCCGCGCTGGGGGAGGGCGTCTTGGCAGGGCCGCCCAAATACACGGGGGTCCCAGATTGCTCATCGAAGCGGGTCCACGCCGGATCTACGCCCGGGTTGCCGTAAGGATGGTCGATATGCTCCTGCCACTGATAGTCTCCGAGGATACCTACGTTCACGTCGAAGTCGCTGTGTTGGCCAAACTCCGCGTGAGACAAGACGTGAATGGCGGTAGCCCACACCTTCGGCGACGCCCAGCTCACCGTCATCGGCGTCAAAGCCTGGGATAGATCACGGAGCCAATTGCCGAAGTAGATGCGACTGACGATGCGCTTGTGGACCCCTCGCTTTACCAATGCCGCTTCCTCAACGGCTTGATGCCCCCAAGAATGCGGATTGTGATCGTGGTCCAGGCGACCTTTGCCGAAGTACTCGTAATCTTCGTCCTGAGCGTCGTCAGCTTGCTCTTCCTTACCAACGGCATCTTTGATCTGCTGTTGCAGGGACGCCCACTCGACGACGATGGGCAGCCAGCTCGGGCTTCCGAGCGGTTGGAAGCGGGCGACTTGCGCTTCCGATTGCTGCTGCCAGCGCAAGTTTAGGAGGGAGTAGGCAAACCTGGCGCCTTCGTCTTGCAGGGCGTCTCCAGCACCGCCACGTAGGAAATGGTCGATGTAGTGGCCGAACTCCTCGACCAGGACAGCGAGGACTGTCCAACTGGCATCTTGATCTCCCTGTGCAGCAGACAGCGCGATGCTGCGAGCCACCTCGATGCGTTGGGTGCGCTTATTGAACGCACCGGCGTGCCCGCTCAGTTTGCCATCGGCAACGGCGAAGATCTCCGGCGCGGGGAATGCCCCGGTGGTCAACTGACGGTACAGATCCCGGTAAGGCTCTTCTCCCAGATCGGCCCCAAATACCGTCGCCATCCACAGGCCGAAGAACGCTTCACCGCGCTTGTTCGCAAGCCCGACAAATTGGTCTAGTGCTACCGTTGAGTCGATACGCTCGCAGGCGCCGTATCGCTTTCCATTAGCCGGCAACTTCACACGCTCGTATTCCCCCGGCAAATACACGTCACACGCCTCCGGCGTTTCGTCGGCGGTCGCCAGATCGGGCTCATGCCCGTACTCGAAGAACATCACCTCCACACGGCGGTTCATCTGTGACGCATATCCGTCTAGTCCACGGCCGTCGATGGGGTGTTTCTCACCGAAACCCAAGACACGGCGGGACTCGTCCACCCACTGCAGGCTCTCGCGCAATTGGGCCACGTCCGCCACCTCTTCACCCAGTTCTTGGGCGATGCCGTATTGCATCATGTCGAAGAACGCGCCCCACGTCTTCGGCCCAACGTCCCCGTCAACCGCGAGTTCTTCCGCGTTTGGAACCCCCAGGGCCTCGCGCTGTTCGTTGTATTCGGCCTGGAAGACTTTCACTGCTTCGACGCCCGTACCTTCGACGTCGTCGATCTTGCCGGGGTCGCACGTAAACGTCACGTCTTCGAAAGCTTCGCAGCACCAAGACAAGATCTGCTTGTAGTCGCTCACCAAGTGCCGCTCGTCCACGAGAGACACGAACTTATCCCGGTCGCCCACGAGCAACGCGAGCGCAACGTCTGCCCGCTCCTTCGACAGTTTGTCGTTGTCCGAGTCACCACCGACGGAGTCCGCATGTCCTCCGAGGAACAGGCGGTAATTCGGGCGTTCGTCGCAGAACCGAATGGCCGCGGCGAAGATCCCCACACTGGTAAGCGCCTTGTGTTTACTCGCACCGCTGCTCGGCGTAGCGCCCTCAACCGGAGCTTCGCCTTCGGGAAGCACGACGCACGAGTTCGTGCGAAACAATACGTCGGGGATTTCGAGGAACGTCACTTGACGTACCTCCTTCTCCACCGCAACGTCACTCTCCTCCTCCACCCGTTTGCGCCACTCGATGTATTCGGGGCCGCCCACGTCGCCAACCGGCGGCAAGATGCCGAAGTCGCTGTCGAAGAAAAACAACTCCACGCGCCGATCGAGCGGGTTCACCTCACTCGACCCCGCGCCGTCGCTACTCGCACCACTGGCACTCCCACCGCCAGCGGTGTTCGAAGCGGCCACGTCGAGGGGCAACCCCGTCTCGGCGAGAGGATAATCTTCGCCCTCAGCCAACGTCGCGATCGAAACCGGGTACCCGGGCGTCTCACGGAGCGTGACGCTGCCCACGCCCATGTATTCACTGATGAGCGCGCGCCGCGTCTGGGGTCCGGCAATGTCGTCGACCTCGAGCCCACGCGTGCGCTGGAACCACTCGACGATTGACTCCGGGTTCTTGGGTTTTGGCTTCTTCGCGTCGGAAGCGCTTGTCGTCCCACTCGACTGACTCGCGCCTCCAGCGTCCGCCGACGTCTCACCCTCCGTCAACCGCGTCGCGAAGTCCGGCAACGCGCGGATCATGAGCCGATCCTCGCGTGAGCCCCACTTGGTGGAACCTTGTTCGTCGTAAAAGGCGAGCCACGCGTCGACGTCTTGTTCGAGGAAGGCTTTGACCGCGTCGGCGCGCGCTTGGGACAAGACGTCGTTGACGGCTTGGTTGCCCGTCACGTCCGTATGTCCCACGATCAAGAGCTGGCTCGGAGCGCGTTCCTTCCACCAGGTTGGTAACTCGAGCAGCTGTTTGGCGGCCCGCGGCATCAGAAAGCTCTTGTTCAGGTCGAAGAGGTACCCGCGCGTGCGACGGAACGCGACCTCCGGGGTCGGACCCACTCGACGCACCTGGAGGCCGCTGCCTTTGGTCAACGTCACCTTCTCTTCGAAGGTGCGTGTCTTCGAATAACTCCGGCCCTTGAAGTACTCGACGGTGAGCTTGACGGTGTAGTCGCCGAGCGGCACGTCGGGGTGCAAGAGCTGGCCGTTCTTGTCCGTCTTGCCGCTGAACGACCGTGGTCCGCTCACCTGATAGCTGCACTCGATGTGGCGGTGTTTGCCGCGACCGTCCCACCACTCGACGTGCAGGGCGGCGACCACGGGCGTGATGACGATGAGGTGCTCATCTTTGGCCGCCAACGGGAAACTCCCCATCCCGTCGGCCAACTCGGCGCGCAGTAGGTTTTTGGCTTGTGGGAAGGCGCCTTGTCGCGGCGTGGCCCAGCGCGGGGTCACGATGTCTCGCAGTTGCTGCGTGTTCTTGACGCGTAGCGACGCGCGCGAGGCCGTCACCCCTTCTTGACGCACTTGCCCCGCGCCGTTGGTGACCAAGTCGTAGTTTTGCCCTTCACACGAGAGCACCATTTCGAGCCCGGCGATGGGTTTGCCGATTTCGTCGACGATGATAGCTTCGAAGTGAGTGGGCTCTTCTTCGCGGCGGCTCTCGAGTTTCGGAAGCTCGGGCTGACCCACCGCCGTCACGAACACGGTCTGATGCACCACGCGCGAGATGCTCAGCGCCCCCGACCGCACCGCGGCTTCGAACGCCTCCCACGCGTGCATCCGGGTGCGTTCCCAGCTGCCCACCGAAGAAGATACGCCGAACGCCGCGCCGAACCGCGGTGAGAAACCCGCACTCCCGGCGCCGAACCCCGGTGAAAGCGCGCCGTTGACGGCGCGAAACCACCGCTCGATCGGCTCGACCACGCCGCGATGATGGTTGGCGACGCGTGGCGCAGCGAAAACAACGCGAGCTCCGCGTCGTGCCCACCCTTGCCTTCCGCCGCACGGGCGCCCTCCGAGGATACCCGGAACGTGCCCGACCAATGCTCGATGATGAATGTGCCCCCTCGGTCCATGACTGACCGCAGTTAGTACAAAG
>CBINDO010000190.1:0-15919 GCA_966249405.1 uncultured bacterium
GATTCGCAACAACACGGGCGGCGGTTGGAACGTCCTACCCGGGATATCCATGCACGAAGACACGTCGGTAACCGTCGAGAACTCCGTGATTGAGTAGTTACCCTGCGTCTGTCGGTGTCGTCATCGGGATGGCCGCGAGGATTTCTGGCGGGATGCGGCGGGGCCGTTTGGTACTCAGAGCGATGCAAGCCACGGCAACCTTCGCAGAAACATACTCCACGTCACTGCTCGCGTCGCGTACCGATTGGTGAAACACGAGACGTGCGCCCTTGGCCTCCGTTGGCTCGCAGCTGACGAGCAACTCCGCGTCCAGCGACGCCGGCCTGTGGAAGTCGAGGGTCATCGAGTGCACGACGAAGGAAACGTCGAGTGCAAAAGTGCGGCTCTGCTCCAGGCCGGCGGCGCGCAAGAACTCGGTGCGCGCCCGCTCCAAAAACCGCAGGTAGGAGGCGTGGTACACGATCCCGCCAGCGTCTGTGTCTTCTAGGTACACTCGGACTCGAAGAGGGTTCATTTCCGGTGCAGCCGTAGTGATAAGTCCTTCGTCCGTCAACCCGAGTCGGCTCACAGTGATGGCGGCGGCGACTCGAGCGTGCCAGTTGGGCGCGACGCGGAGCCGATCCTGGTGCGACGTGCTCGGGCCTCGGCAGCCATGACCGTTCACGACTTCATGGAAAGTCGTGGAATTGGACGCGCACAAGACGCTGCAATTGGCGGTATTCAACGTGCCTCGCGCCTCATGGAGCAGGCAGCTGCGGAGGTTGCAAACGTCGCGTTGGAGCGCCAAAAAGTCGAACCCACGCCCGCTGCAACCGTGGCGATCTCACCCGAAGCCAAGGCCTTGGCGAGTGCTGGCGGCGATCCCTCAGCCGACATTGCGGACGGCTTCGTCAAACAGACCGTCGCCAAACACCTCAACGCAGCGAATGTGAGAGTCCTGCAGACCACCGATGAAACGCTGCGGGAGCTCACTCGACGACGTTAGGTTGTCGCTCCATACTTGTGTCGATCCGAGTTTCGGGGCATCGTCGCCGAGCTTGGAGTGAACTATGGCAGTGTCGAAGCGTTGCGGATTCGGACAGCGCAGAGCGGAAAGAGACTTGGGCAGTCGGCTGGTGACGAGGTGGTCGCGGGCTGGGGTTTCACTGATGGCGCTCGTGGTGGGCCAGGCGTGCGGCGGAAAAACGGAGCAGACCCCCGTCGATCACTACCAGAGGGATGCAGCCGCGGAGCTGCCAGCCGACGGAGGCACGAGCTCGGGCGGAACGGTCGAGACGAGTACTCGACCAACCCCGACGACGGCGCCTTCCACGACCGTAACCACGTCCACCACCTCTGGTGCGACGACCAGTATCGCTCCCACGACGGCAGTCTCGACCGCGGTGTCGACCACGACCGCTGTATCGACCACGACCGCGGTGTCGACCACGACTACAACCGTCGCACCGCCAACGACGACGACCGAAACTCCCTCGAGCGTCGACCCCACGGAGCACGGGACCACGGAGCCTCTCCCCATCTCGTCGCACGCGGAGACGGGATCGCAAACGGAAGCGGTCACCTCCGGCGCTGAAACGCCGGCCTCGGATTCGTCGACTTACTCGTCGGAAAGCGCGGCGACCACCCAACACGACTTGGCGACCGAGAGCACGTCAAGTGGTGAGACGGAGCTCGATGGTGACGGGAGTCAGGTAACCACTGGTTCGTCGTCGAGCTCCGTGCAAGCGCCGAGCACCGAGGCTTTGCCCGACGCGTCTTCTGGCGATGACAGTACAGAGCGTTCGATGGCCGACTCGACAGCACACGCAGCCAACTACTCGACCAGCGTGGCGCCGTCGACCGATGATTCGATCGCCGATGCCGGCGCGTCGGCGGATGCTTCGTTGAACTGACCCCCGCCGAGATTGGGATCGCGCTCGCCCCAGGATTGGACCCGAGCCGCAACTTCGGTGCGCCGCTGCGCGAAATAGCCGGTATAGTCGGCTATGGACTGGGATCTTCAAGCGTACTTTCCGAGTTTCGAGCACCCCTCGCGCGAACGGTTCGAGCACCAACTGGCGACGGATGTAGATGCTGCTTGGCAGGCAGCCAAAACGCTCCCACCGCTCACGGCTTCGAGCGCCATCGAGTGGCAGGACTGGGTCCTCGTGTTCGAGGGCATCGCTGCTCGCTTCAGTCACCTTTCGTCCTATGTGCACGCGTTGGTTTCGGCCGAAGGACATAACGCCGCTTATCAAGACGCAGAGGCGCGCTTGTCCACGCTGGGTGCTGCGTTCTCCAAGCTGGAAGCGCAACTGATCGCCGCTTTGGGGAAGGCCGAGCAGGCTAGCTTCGACGCCTGGGTGGACGGGGCGCAGCTTCGCAGCGCTTCATATCGCCTCCGGAGATTGCGTGCCCAGGCCCGACGCAGCATGACGCCGTCTCACGAGGAGTTGGCGGCGGACTTGGGAACGGATGGTATCGAGGCTTGGGGTCGCCTCTACGACGGCGTGATGTCGACGTTGACCTTCCGCCTGGAACAGCCTGGGCAAGAGCCACGCACGCTACCTTTCTCGGCGCGCAGGTCCCTGATGGAAGGGGAAGACCGTGATCTCAGGAGGGCAGCGTTTACTGCGGGCAACGACGCCCTCGAGCCTTGGCTCCCCACCCTTTCCCGCGCTCTCAATCACATCGCAGGGACGAGACTTACGCTCAATCGCCACCGCGGTGTTGCCCACGTACTGGACGTCTCGACGTTCGACGCCGGTATCAGTCGTCAGACGTTGGACGCACTATTCACCGCGGTCGAACGTCAGATCGAGATCCCGCGGCGCGTGTCGAGACTCAAGGCCCGCCGTCAAGGGACGGCACGTATCGGCTGGTATGATATCGGTGCCATGCTCCCTGTCGCGCCATCTCCACCGATCACCTGGGACCAGGCCGTCGAGAAGGTACAGAGCGCGTTCGCCCGCCAGTACCCCGCGTTGGAGGCGTTCTTCAACAACGCCATTCACGCCAAGTGGGTCGACCATTCGTCTCGTCCAGGCAAACGACCGGGTGCCTTCTGCACTTCATCTGCGTTGATTGGTGAGAGTCGAGTCTTCATGACCTTCGGAGGCACGCTCTCGGACGTCTCGACATTGGCTCACGAGATGGGGCACGCTTTCCATGGTCACGTGCTTCGGAACACGCGGCCGCTCGCCAGTGACTACCCGATGACGCTCGCCGAGTCTGCCTCGATTTTCGCGGAGCTGGTTCTCGTCAATGGGTTGTTGTCGGACGAGACGCTGTCCTCGGAGCAACACACGGCACTCTTGTCTGCACTGGTGAACGATGCGCCAATCTTCCTGCTGGACGTGCACACGCGGTTCAAGTTCGAGCGCGCTTTCTACGAGGAACGCGCTCGGGGCGAGGTGCGCGCCGAGCGCCTGTGCGAGCTGATGAAAGACACCCAGCTCCAAGTCTTCGGTGACGTCTTGGAGCCCAGCGAAGCGGACCCCTACTTCTGGGCGTCGAAGTTGCACTTCTTCATCACGGGAGTGAGTTTCTACAACTACCCGTACATCTTTGGCTACTTGCTCAGTCGAGGCCTGTACGCACGCTTCGCAGCCGAAGGCCGTTCGTTCTTGCCGAAATACGAGCAGTTTCTGGAGTTGTCGGCGAGCGAGGAGCCAGCCGCCCTCGCCCGCAAGGTGCTTGGTTGCGATCTGGAGCAACCGGAGTTCTGGGAGCAGTCGATCCAGAGCGTACAGGCGCCGCTCGCGGAGTTGGAGCGACGCCTCGTTTGAGTGACGCCGAGCGTGGAAGTAAGGGGCTCAGTACAACACGACGATCCCGCCCGTGTAAGCCCCTTCGAACTCCCATTCGGTGACGCCGATGTCGGCGAAACCATCGCCGTTCATGTCGTGTACCCCGAAGCCGATTCCGCCGTGCCAGTCGGCGTCGGCGTTTGGCTCCCCCAACGCGTCGACCCAGTCGGGGTTGAGTCCAGGCAAGGAGGACAACGGCAGCTCCACGTCTGCGACTCCCGTCAACTCGACACCGACCGAGCTATTGGGCAGGCTGGCAAGCGAGTCTCCATTCAGCATGAACAGCTTTGGTAACTTGCCGGCGTACAGTCGGCCGCCCATGACCAGGGCGGGCGCTTCGGCATCTCGTCCGAACAATGGCAGGTTGTAGGAGCTGTCGCGGCCCGAGAAACGATTGCCGATCAAGATTTGTCCGAAGTTGTTGGTGTCGCCGCCCGCCTTGAAGGTCTTGTAAGGGACGGCGAATGGGCTATCCGCCGACAACGTGTAGAGATCGACGATGCCCGGGCTCGTACCCAGACCGTCACGCGCGTTCGTCAACTGAATGGCCAACAGCGAACTTCCGAGTAGTGCTGCTGGATAACTACCGATCTCGGTATCGTACACGACGGTGTCGCCGGAGAATTGTGGAGGCCCGTAGTCCAAGACCTCTGCGTCGAAGCCGGCGCTGGCGCTCGTGTCTCTCGTCAGGATGCGCTGGACACCAGCCTGATACTCTGCTGCAAGTACACCGCTTCGCCCGCCGACGAAATCGGTGATCCCAAGGAGCCAGTCGCTCCCGTAGAAACCGAACGCGGATGGGAAGTATGCCTCGAACATGCCAGCGTCCGTCGGCACCTCCACCAAGCTTGGGAAGTTCGAAGGATTGCCTACGCCTTTGATCAGCAAGAACGCGCCCTCGCAGTTGACGAGCGCCTCCGGATCGCAGGGACCAGCCACCCCGTAACCGAGCGCGTGGACTCCGAAGTCGTCGTCACCATCTCCGTCGAAGTCGCCGAGGCGCACGACGTGGGCTGGATAGGGGGTAGTGGTAGGGAAGTCGACGATTGACCCGGTGGGATTCGTGCCGTCGGAAAGGTCCAAGACTTCGTTCGTCCAGGCGCGCCCGCTGACCAAGTATACGCGTCCCAAGACTGGCCCGTCCGTTGGCGCTGCGATCGCTATGTCCTCGTGGCCTCCGCCAAGCACGTTTCCTATCACGGCTACCGACTGCCCGAAGCCGCTGCCCGCTGGCCCCACTATGACGGCGTTGGGCTCCGTCGCGTATGTCCCACCGCTCTGCCCCAAATAAATGGAGACTCGGTCGCCATACTTTTGACCGACGACTAGATCCGCCGTGCCGTCTCCGTCCAAATCGGTCGACGCATCGACCGAGAACCCCCACTGCGCTCCCGGGCCCGCTTCGGGCGGCGGCGCCATCACCAAAGCTTCGAACGAAGCTTTCACTGGCGAAGAGGTGGAGACGACAGCGCCGCGATTCCCCGCTGCATCGTAGGGACGAACCGCGAACACGTAGCCCGTTTCGATGGTGAGATCGTGCACGACGACCGTGTTCGAACCCGAAACGTCTGGTGCTTGGATTGCCTGGTCGAAGGTGGCGTCGCTGATGGTAACCACGCTCCCACTCCCCGAGGCGGCGAGGTAGGCCACGTCGTAACCGGCGACGGCTTCGGCAGGCGGAGTCCAGGTGAGACGTACCGATGTCTCCCGGCGGCTTTCAATTGCAGCCAGCAGGCCCGTAACCGGTCCAGGCGGCGTCGTGTCGACGCCGCCATCGCAAGGCGCGTCCGTCACCGACACTGGAAATGTCAGGCTGTCGTTGCCGCCATGACCATCGTCGAGCTGCAGCATCACCTCGTATTCTCCGGACGGTGCCGAGAAGGTGGCAGTCGCCTCCGCTGCTTGCAGGGTGTACCCGCTCGGCCCACTCGTCACGGACCACGTGTAGGTGATGTGGTCGCCGTTGGGGTCGGTTGCGCTCGCCACGGCGGTCATCGCTTCGCAAACGCTGAATACGCCCGAAGGGGCCAATTCGATGCCCACGATTGACGGCGCGTCATTCAGCGAGACTACGGCTTCGATGCCCCCCTGGTCGGGGTTATTGCACTGCACGACCAACTGCAATTCCGCGGTGACCTCGTGAAGGACCTCGACTTGCCCTTCGGTTGCCTCGCAGAGTTCGGAGGCCGCTTGGCCTGCCAATGGCGTCGCGCATACTCGATAGTCGCCGACGCCCAGCACGAACAGGTTGTCCGCAGATTGATGGGCGCCCGTTTCGTCGGCGACGGTCACGACTTCCGAGACGATGGGCGTATCGCCGCAGTCGTCACTTGCGGCAACGACGTCGACACGCACCGCGGTGACGTCGTTTTCGCCCGATAGGTCGAGGGCCGCATGAAGCGCTCCAAGCTCTGGCGTGCTCTTCGATTCTCGTTCCAGCGTGTAGACGTCGCTGCACGCTCCAACCACGATTAACCCCGTGCCAATAATACCGACTCGCATGATCCGGCTCCCTTCGATCGTTGACGCATCCGAAGACGCGTGAGCGCGCCAATCTGACACACCCGTGCAGCGCGCGCTCCTCCCCACCATATCGTCACGTTTCCCCCTCGGCATAAGCACCATCGGCGCCCGTGCGAAGAGGAACGCAACTATACCTCGAATGGCTCGAGAGTCCATTGCCAGCTCGATTGACTGCTCGCTGACTCGTGCGCCGCGCCGTGCCAAGGCGGCGGAGTGATGCCATGGGGCCGTGGTCGGAGTAGCCAGCGGGAGCGAGCCCAACCCCGCACGCTGCCACCACGTACGAAAGCGCACCGATTTGTATCGTCACCGCGTTGGTGAACAGGAGCGTTTACCCTATGTGGTGTCCATGACTCAGAGTTCGAAGACACGCACCGAACAAGACAGCTTCGGCCCGATCGAGGTACCAGAACTGCGGCTATGGGGGGCCCAGACGCAGCGCAGCCTCGAATACTTCGCCATCTCCGACGAGCGCATGCCACGCCAGTTGATTTGGGCCCTCGCGCTCGTCAAGCGCGAGGCGGCGCGGGTGAACGGCGAGATGGGTCTGCTTGAGCCAGAGAAGACCGACGCAATCATTCGCGCAGCCGATGAGGTGCTAGCGGGACGTTGGGACGAAGAGTTCCCGCTATCGGTGTGGCAAACTGGGAGCGGTACACAAACCAACATGAACATGAACGAGGTCTTGGCCAATCGCGCGAGTGAACTCCTCGGCGGGGAGCGGGGGACGAGACGTCTCGTGCACCCAAACGACGACGTCAACCGAAGCCAATCGTCCAACGACGTGTTTCCAACTGCGATGAGTCTCGCCGCATGCAAGGCACTGACCACCGAGGTGTTTCCCGAGCTCGAAGGGTTGCACTCAGCTTTGCTCGCGAAAGCAGGAGCCTACCAACACCTGGTCAAGGTCGGTCGCACACACCTTCAGGACGCAACACCGCTCACCGTTGGACAGGAAATCAGCGCGTGGGCGTCGCAGTTGCTCCACGGCATGACCCATCTTCGCACCACGCTCGCGCACCTTTACGAGTTGGCGTTGGGGGCCACGGCGGTGGGCACCGGCTTGAACGCACCGCCCGGTTATGGCGAACGGGTCGCGGAGCGTTTGGCATCGGCGACTGAACTTCCTTTCGTGACGGCCCCCAACAAGTTCGAAGCCATCGCCGCGCACGACGCGCTGGTCGCGAGCCACGGCGCCATCAAGACCCTCGCGGCATCGTTGATGAAGATCGCAAACGACGTGAGATGGCTGGCATCGGGTCCGAGGTGCGGGCTCGGAGAACTCCAAATCCCAGAAAACGAGCCGGGGAGTTCGATCATGCCGGGTAAGGTGAACCCCACTCAATGTGAAGCGCTCACTATGTGTTGCGCTCAAATCTTCGGCAACGACGTCACGATCAACATCGCTGGCGCTAGCGGCAACTTCCAGCTGAACGCGTTCAAGCCCGTGCTCATCCACAACTTTCTCCAGAGCGCGAGGCTGCTCGCGGGCAGCTGCTCGAGCTTCCACCGTCACTTGGTCAAGGGCTTGACGGCAAACGAGGCACGTATCGCAGAACATCTGAATCGTTCGTTGATGCTGGTGACCGCGCTGACGCCCACCATCGGGTACGATGCGGCAGCGCGCATCGCCAAGACGGCTCACCGAGACGGGACCACTCTGCGTGACGCAGCCATATCGTCGGGGTTGATTGCCGCGGAGGACTTCGACCGCATCGTGAGGCCGGAGGCGATGGTGCGCCCCAAGGCGGACTAGTGGTGAGACGAGGGCATGCGATGCGCTCGTCACATACCGATACAGTCGAAGTCACAAGTTCTTGTGTGTTTCGTGATTGTTTCGAGCGGCGTGCGGTCCGTGTACCCCACGCTTGTTTCAATTGGGCTTTGAAAATCAATAGTTGAGCCTCGCAGTTCAAGGCAGTCGCCGACGCCGGCTATGCCCGGGTTGGAGCGCGCACGTAGTTCCCGGCGTGCTGCTTCGGACCGCATCGAGGGCGTCGATTAAGGTTTGTTGGGATCGTTCCGTACTCTCTCCTGGGACACGGAATACCGGCGGGTTGAGACACTCGCGGTGCTGAGTGTAGGTTAACTTGCTCTGCGCTGCCGCTTCGCACGGTGGGCGTGTCTCTGAGTGTATTCAGGGACGGGTCGATGGATCGAATATTGGTGCTCCAAGGGGAAGCGGCTGAACGCGTCGCAACTGTGCAGATGCTCCGTGGTGAACGGCGGTGGGACGTGCACGTGGTCGGCACGCCTCGAGAGGCTTGGGCTGCGATCGAACGGCAAAGCTTCGACATGGTCGTCGCTGAGCTGGTGGCTAGTGAACGAGCAACCGCGGAGATGCTGCAGCGCCTGCGCGAAGTCCATCCCCAAACTTCAATCGTCGTGACGACCGCGCACTACGACGAGCTCGTACGCAATTGGCCGGAGTTGTCCACGTGGGACGTCTTGCGTCGCCCTTTGGAAGAAGGACAACTGCTCGGCCGCATACGCCAGAAACTCGCCGACAAGAAGCTCAGCTCCCCGCCGGATTCGGCGTTCACGGTCGCGGATTACCTGCAGCTCGCAGGCATGGCCCGCCGAAGCGTCATCATTCACGTCGAGAGCGCAGACGTCGAGGGGCAGATCGTGGTCCAAAATGGATCGCCAGTCTGGGCTCGTGACCGTGAGGGCATGGGCAACGCCGCTTTTCAACGCTTAGCGCTGTTGCCACGCGCCGACATCAACTGCCAACCATGTACCACGTGGAGCACCAAGCCGAACCTCGAGGGTTCCTTGGAGCAGTTGTTGCTCGACGCAGCGCGCCGCTCCGACGAGGTGTTACGCACCGCCGCCAAGAGCCGTGCGGCCTCGGTAACTGGCGCATCTGCTGCAAGCGTGGCGTCGGTCCCAACACCTTCGGCACCTCCACCGCTGCCGCCCAACCGATCCATTCCCCGGCCCAACCTTCCGCCGCCGCGTCGGGAGCGCGCCGACGCCCCGGCTCCCGTATTGGAGCTGAGCGTTAGCAAAGAGGCCGCAGCTGCTGCGGCTAGTTTAGCGCCGGTGCAGGACGGCCAACGACCACCACCGAAGGGCGAACAGGTCGAGCGACACGCCGCTCCGACATCGTCGTCCCGACCCAAATCGAACGCATCTTTGGAACAGAAGGAGAACGGCATGAGCGCAGACACATCAAGGCCTCCGGATTCACAACGGATCCTCACTGGCTTACCCGCCATCAGCGCAATCGCGCGTGCTGACCGGGAGGGCTCGGTGCTCGACTATGCTGGAGCGTTCGACGCCGAGACGGCGTGTGCCGTCGCGACGATCGCCTCGCGTCCGATCACGGAGATCGTCGGAGAATTGGGTCTTGGCGACTTGCAGTCTTGGTGCGTCTCGATGGGAGACAGCACCTGGTACGTCGTACATCAGTCTCGGCAACTGTTCGTGGCTCAGGGGACGGCAAACAAGAATCCAACGACGGTGCTTCGGAAGGTCGAAGCCGGGTGCAGGGGGTAAGTATGATCGAAGGCCTTTCCAGTTTGACGGCGACAGCGGGCGTGCGGGGGGTGGTCGTCTTCGACGATGCGGACACGTGCTTGGCGAGTGCGCTCAACCCACCGTATGAGGCAAGCTTCGTCATTGACGCCGTGAAGCGGCTCCTCAGCGTGCTCGACGTGTTCTCGTCGTTGCGAGCCGGCGCACTCGCCGACGTGAGCCTGTTCTGCGATGGCGGCGGGATGACCGCTAGATACACCAACCCGCATACCATCGTAGCGTTGACCGAACCGGAGGTGAACCCGAGCATGCTCCACGTGGCGATGAACGTCGTGGCGCTGAATCTACAACGTATCCCGGCAACGTCCGGCGTGCCGAGTAGTGCGGCCTTTCGCGGAAACCCGGCGAAGGCGACCTTCAACCCAATGGAAACCGCTGGCTCGGGCAGGGTCCTCACCACGACCGGGAGCGGCGGCGAGCAAGACGTACCACCAGACGCGATCGACCGGGCCAAGATCCTGCAGGTCCTGGAAGTGTACCGACAGTTCGTTGGCCCCGCCGCCAAGCTCATGTTGAAGCAGGAGCTGGAAGGCCTCGGGGTTACCTCTCGCAGCTTGAGGCAAGGGCAGTTTCGCGACTTCGTCGCGCGGCTGGCTCGACGAATTCCGAACGTCGAACGTCAACAGCAGTTCTTCCAATCAATCGCTTCCCTCGGTTGAGCAGACTGCGCGCCGGTCAGCTGGAGCGTGGTGAATGGAACAATTAACGCAAGTTAGCGGAACACCGTTGGGCGTTGGGACGCAGCTCGGTGACTATGTAATCGAGCAGCTCCTGGGCGCCGGGACCGAGGGCGCCGTGTACCGTGCTCGAGACATAGTTTTGGGGCGGCGAGTAGCGTTGAAGACGGTGCGAGACGGCTCCAGCGCGCACACGCGCTGTGTGGAGGAGGCGCGCTTGATGGCGCGCGTCGAACATCCGAACGTGCTGCGGGTCTATCACGCGCAACGCCACCACCGGATCTGGTACGTCGCACTCGAATATGCTGGGTGCGGTTCGGTACACGCCCGCGCCAAAACGCTCGGAGCTTTGGGCGTGCGTGAGGCACTAGGACTCTTGGCTCAAGCCGCTGACGGGCTGGCGCACCTCCACGGACTCGGCATCCTGCACCGCGACGTGAAGCCGCAGAACATGCTGCTCACCACCGATGGCCAGCTCAAGGTCAGTGACTTTGGCCTGTCGACGGAGCTCCGCGGCGATGATTGCAGGGCGCCGGGTATGATCGGAACACCGGCATTTCTGGCGCCAGAGCGCTGGGAAGAAGGACCGCTAGCGGCCGCCGGCGACGTCTACAGCCTCGGCGTCTCTTTGTTCTACTTACTGACCGGGCAGTTGCCATTTCCGAGCAAGAGCTCCGACGAGTTGCGCCGTGCTCACGCACGACTCGAACCGCGTCTTCCCGAGTCGACGCCGCGTGGCGTGCGCGAAGTCGTGATGGCGATGATGGCGAAGTCTCCCGACGCTCGTCCGAGGCTGGACACCGCATTGTGTAGCGAGCTACGCCGGCTGCGGGAGGTCCCCAAGTCCTCGCTGCGATGTGTCTCCATCGGAGCTTTCCCCGCAACGGCGTGGGCGTCTCGCGACAATCGCGCTTCGCGGGTTGCGAGAGAGCTCGAATCTTACCGCGAGGAGTGTTCGCGCGCATTGGAGCGCGACGGTCGCTGCGTCGTGTTCACGTCCGACGCGAACGTGCTGGAGTCGTTCTGGAACGAGGTGGTCTCCCGGCTCGGGCCCGCGTGTCCGTTGCTGACGCGCATTCGCCTGGGGCCGGGTGCGCTCGCGCCGCTGGCGCAGCTGCGTGAGCGGTCTGGTATGAACGACGGGGGTGCTCCTGGTCTGGCCTTGACGAGTCTGCTCGAACGTAACGGTCAAGCCAGCTCTGGTGTCGTCGAAGTCTACTGCGATGGAGCTGCCCCCAGGGCGCACCTGCTGGAGGTGGTCGAACTCGCGCAAGTCGCGTCGACGTCAGCGGTCAAAGTCTGTTGTCTCTCGACCGACGTGGAGCGGGCCGAAGATCCTGTGTGGGAACGGTTCGTTCGTGTGCGGCTTCCGAGCCGTGGGACACTTCTCTCGGAGCTCGTTCAAGCCTGGAGCTTGGATGCGACGGGCGGTCAATTCCGCCTTTCGAGCGATGCGCTGCGAGTGCTGAGCAGTGCCACCGCTCACGAACAGCGGCCCTGGGTGGGGATCTTGGAGCGAAGCATCGCGATCGCTGGCGCGAACGATCAGCACCTGGTGCCCAGCTGGGCCGTGTTTCGCGCGCTCAAAGCAACGGCCCGAATCGAGGACATCTCGGATGTCCCAGCCGAGTTGCGGCGGCGACCTGCGTCGTGGCCGCCCGGTGACGTGTTCGAGTTGCTGATGAAGCTTCGCAATGCCGCGGCGGACTGGGAGGTCGAACACTCCACCGCCGAGATGACGAATGAAGCCAGGTGTTGGGGGATGAATTGACCCCTGTAAACGGTTAGTCAAGAAAGGAATATCGGACATGTTTCAGACGATTCAGAGCCGCATGGTGCTCATATTTTTGGCGTTCACCTTGCTCCTCGCGGGAGCCAGTGGCGCGACGTACGTGGTTCTGACTCAGCAGGCGGACGATGGGCTCGTAGTCAACTTGGCGGGCCGTCAACGAATGTTGAGTCAGAAGTTGACGAAAGAGACGATGCAACTCGCCAATGCGGCCGCGTCGGGTCAGGGTACCAAAGTAACGTCGCTGAGAGACGCCGTCCGTCAGACGTCGCGTGTCTTCGAAGCCACGTTGTTCGCAATGCGTGACGGCGGTCCAGCCCCGATCAACCTCGAGATGACGAAGATGCGGGACATGCCCGCGCCTCAGTCAGAAGACGTCAAGCGTCAGTTGGAGTTGGTGGCCGGGTTGTGGCAGCCCTTCAAAGCCAACGTGGAGAAGCTCCTGACATCCAGTGGCACCGACGCGGCCGCCTTGGATGCGATCTCGGGCGCAGAGGACAAGTTGCTGACGGAGATGAACGGCGCAGTGGTGCTGATGCAGTCACAAACCGAAGCGAAGGTAAAAATGCTGTACTGGATTCAGACGTTGGCCTTCGTGCTCGGTGTCCTGTTGGTGATCTTCGGCGCGTGGACGGCGCGTTCGAGTATCTCCAAGCCGATCTCGGACTTGACTCACGCGGCGCGAGAGATGAGCACCGGCAACCTCAAGGTGGAGTTTCATCCGACGGGCGCGCGTGAGGTTCAGGAACTCGGTGCGTCCTTCGATCGTATGCGAGCGAGTATGCTGGCCGCGTTCGGTGGTTCCTTGGCCACTGCCGACGAAGACGTCTAGTCCGCCTTGGGACCAGTCGAATTGGTCACAACCCCGGCTGTGATCGGCCGGGGTCCTTTTCCCTTGCGCGTGAGACGCGGGAGCACCGTTCGCGGACTGATCGCCAAGTCACCGCGGTCGTCAGCGCCCGAAATCAAGCGTTGGCTGCCCGCGTACGCGATCATCGCGGCGTTGTCGGTGCAGCACTTGATTGGCGGCACGACGACCCGGATCCCGTGTCGTTCACCCGCAGCGAGCGCCCGGGCCCGAAGGGCCCGGTTGGCAGCGACCCCACCGCCCATCACCAGGGTGCGCAGGCCTTGGTCGCGCGTGGCACGGATCGCTTTGCTGACCAACGCGTCGACCACGCGCCGCTGAAACGCGGCGCAGAGATCGCGGAGTACTCGATCGTTGCCGGGCAGCCCATGCGTTTCGACCCAGCGAGCAACGTTGGTCTTGAGGCCCGAGAAGCTGAACTCGAGGGACTTCCGCGAGGGCATCGGTTTGCTCAACTCCACGCCATCCGGGTCGCCTTCGGCGGCAAGTTTGTCGATGATCGGTCCCCCGGGGTAACCCAAGCCGAGCAACTTCGCCGTCTTGTCGTAAGCTTCGCCCGCCGCGTCGTCACGAGTGGCTCCGAGCTCGATGATCCGGTCTGGTTGCGGTGCGTCCACCCGGTAAATCGCCGTGTGACCGCCTGAAGCGATCAGAGCGACGAAAGGGTATGCCGGCGGCTGAGGGCACTCGACGTCGGGATACTGGAGGAAGACGGCGAGCAAATGCCCGACGAGATGGTCGACGCCAGCGATGGGCTTGTTTGCGGCCCAGCCCAGACCGCTTGCCATCTGGACCCCGACCATCAGCGCTCCCGAGAGCCCTGGGCGGCACGTCACCGCGATGCCATCGACTTGGTCCAACGTCACTCCGGCGCGCTCCAGCGCCGTCGCCACCACCGGCCGAATGTTGCGCATGTGGTCGCGCGAGGCGAGCTCGGGGACCACGCCGCCAAACGGAGCGTGCACCTGGATCTGAGTGTGGACCACGTCGCTGAGGACGTACCCCGCTTCCCCGAGCGCGCGCTCCGTACGCACTACGGCGGCGGCCGTTTCGTCACAGGATGACTCGATTCCCAAAACCAGCACCGGGCGGCCCTAACACGAACTCCTGGTTCCCCCAAGCCGGAATCGACGGCCGTCTAGGGCCATGTGTCTGGTCGATCCCAAAACCCGTCACCGCGGCCGCGATAATAGGCGTTGAGCACCTCATCCATTACTCGGCTCGTTCGCAGCGCCGTTCGCCCCGTCGATGGGCAACGCAGCTCCCCTCCGGACAGTTCGGAGACGATGGTTTCCATCAGCGGCATTTGGACGTGTTCGGGGTGAACGACGCTCAGGGGCAGCTGTCCGGCGTCAGTGAACAAGCGCAGCGGTTCCTTGCCGAACACGCTGAGCGTCAACGTCGCTTTGCTTCCGACCAGCGTCAGCTCGTCGACGAACCGCGTCGTGTGGAACGCAAAGCTGAAGGTGCCGGGCACGCCGCGTTCGGTGACGAAGGTCGCGCTTACCGTATCTTCCACGGTGCCGGGAGCTATCGGTGGTGGGTTACTGCGCCGTGCGGCGTGACCCGTGACTTGCACCAAGGGCCCGAGCAAGAAGTCGAGGAGGTCGAGCACGTGACTTCCCAGGTCGAGGAACAACCCGCCGCCCGCGGTACACGGATCTTCGCGCCAACTGGGAGCGCGCGGACCGCCCGCCGCACGATGGCGGCGTTCCCCCTGATAGGTATAGTGGACGGTCATCAGCTCTCCGAGTTCGCCCGACTCGATCAGACGTGCCACCGCGACGAAGCGCGGCAAGCAGCGCCGGTAATACGCGACGAACAGCGGAAGTTTGGCGTCCGCAAAGGCCGTCACCATGCGTTCGCACTCCGTCGTGTTCCTGGCCATCGGCTTCTCGACGTAGCAAGGTTTTCCGGCGCGAGCGACGAGCAGCGCGTACTCGGCGTGTGAACCCGGCGGAGTGGCGACGTAAACGGCGTCCACCTCGGGGTGGTCGATGACGTGCAACGCATCCGTAGTGTGCTCGGGGACGCCGTGACGCGCCGCGAAGTCACCCGCTAGCGCTGCGTTTCGGCGCATCACGATGCGGAGCTGGCTGCCCGTCACCTTGTAGAGCGGCGGACCACTCTTGACCTCGCATACGTCTCCGCAACCAACGATGCCCCAGCGAACGACCATGGCTTCGACCTAGCACGACTTGCGCGTCGGCTTCGAGTGCATCCCCAACCGCCAGCGTTCGGAGGGCTATGGGCCGACGGTAACCGGACGTCGCTCCGTCAGTCGACCGTGGTTTGTTCGAGCGTTTCGATGACCAGCGTATAGCCGTGCCAGCCGTTGCGTAACGTCGCGCGTTTGGGCGCACGCGCGTCGGCGGACCAGCCGTCGTAAGATACCTGGATCACACCGGGGGGCCGAGCGTCGACGCGTCTGAATTCGCGACTCACCAAGTGGCCACCTGACCACGTCTCCGTAATCGTTTCCCCGTCGCGGGTGGTCGTTCGCGCTCCCGAGTCGAGGGGCGAGGCAAACCACGGGTAGAAAGCGCGTTGGACGTCGAGCAGCACGAACTTGGCGTCGAAGGGCATCTCCTGGCCAGTGTTGTTTTCGACCGAGAGCTCGCCGTCGCCGTTTACGCGCAGCACGAACCCGGGCGTGTCCATCGGCCCCAAGCCAATCAACAACAGATTGGGGCCCTCCTTGCTGAGCACCGCATCGAAGCTCCGCGTCCCGGTG
>CBINDO010000191.1:0-15722 GCA_966249405.1 uncultured bacterium
TGACGGTCGTCGGCGTGGTCTCGGGCGGGCTGAGCTCGGCGCGTTCAGTATGTGACTACGGCGGCGTCTACGCGACGTTCCGTTCGGATGTCATCGACTTCTTGAACGCCGCCAAGGCTTGGGAAGATCCGTGCGGCGACGTGCCGGATAGTGGGTCGTGCAGCGACTCGAACACGCTCACCTATTGCCGCACTCAGATCATCGCTGGCATTCGCGAAGTCGTTACCACGGACTGCAGTGCGTCGGGCACCGAGTGTGTGGCGAACGAGTACGGAGCAGGTTGCGGTGAAGCTCCCGAGCCTCCGCCCGTCGGGGAAGACGGCGGCACTCCGTCCGTCGACGCAGGCGCGGAAGACGCGGAGCCGGCCCTCGACGTCGATGGCATGTTACGTCAGCGCTACTTCCCGAGCTTCAGCAACGAAGCCGAGTGGCAGAAGTAACTGCAGCGTAGCCACCGCGAGCCGCGGAGCGGCTCAGCAGAAGGGACGGAGCGAACGCTCCGTCCCTTCTTTCCGTGAGCCGACCAGCGCAGCACCGACCCGTGCATCACCGACGAGGGCGTCACGGAGCGTTGGCGCCGTTGAGTAGCCCTCAGCCAGCGTCGCCCTGGGGCTCGGTCACCAGCAAGCGGCAATAGCCGACGTACGTGCCAGGGGCGCCTACGCGCCCGGCTCCAATGTCACAGCTCAGGCCGGGCTCGCAGTCCTCCGTGCTTTCGCAGTACGCAGCGCAGACACCGAGGCAGTCCTCGCCCAACGGGCAATCGATGAAGTCGCAACCCAAGCCTAGAGCGCACTTGGTGTCGGTGGCACACGCTTCGCCGGCCCCCGCGTCGCCCGAATCTGGCGCGCAGAAGCTGGCAGAAGAAAGGCTGTCGGACCCATCCGTCCACCCAGCCACGCAATCGGCGCCCGCTCCGCACGGCTTCACTTCGTTGTCTGCGCGGGTCAGGTCGACGGGGTCGCAACGGCCAGCGCAAACGTATGCGTAGGGGACGGGCTGGGGAGCATCGTCCGAAGTATACACCTGGATGCACTCACCTTCGTTGACGTCGCACGGTTCGTCCGGGCCGATGCAGTGGGGTGAGCACAATCCGCCAACGCAACTCAAGCCCGCGGCGCACTCGGTGTCGTAAACGCAGCTCTGTTGATAACCCGCCTCGCCGACCGGGGTGCAGGCGGTTGCCCCCGTCGATGAGTCACCAACCCGGCAACTGAAGCCGCTATCGCAGCCGCAGTCGAGATCGAACGCGCACGTGCTGCCTTCGACGGGGGTGGACGGGCAACACAATCCCAGCACGTCGTCTTCACTGCCTCGGAAGCCGAAATCCACATCGAAGCACACCGCGTACTCAGTTGCCCCGGTGCAGTCATCGGGGCTACGGCAGTAGGGGAAGCAGCGGCCAAAGATGCATGTAGCGCCGGCTGCACACGGGTTGTCCAAATCACACGACCCAAGCAGTGGGCCGGGTTGCGCGGCGGCCGGCATGCAATGCGCCGTAGGATAGTAGTAGTTGAGATCTCCGGCGGCGCACTCGGCACCCTCGCCGCAAGGGGTGAACACTTCGTCATCCGTGTCCGGATGTACCGGGTCGCACAATCCGAGGCAGGCGCCGACTCCCACGAGCTCGCCGTCGTATTGCACTTCGATGCAAAGGGACTCGTCACTGCACTCGGGCGCTTGGGGGTCGCAATAGGGTCGGCAAAGACCCGCCATACACGCCAAACCGTCGCCGCAATTGCTGTTGTTGTCGCAAGCAGCTTGCGCTTCACCATCCCCGGAGGGAGAACATGCGCGGCTTCCGTCGCCCATGACTCGACAGGTTTGGCCCGCCGAGCAGCCGCAGTTGGGATTGGTGAGGCACTCGTCGCCTTCGGGGATCGTCGCTTCGCAACCGGTGCTGCAGACGCCGAGACCTTCGGTCGCCGTGTTACCCATTGCCCATGGCTCACACGTGGAGCCCGCATCGCACGTGGATTCGTCGACCCGGCACCAACGCTTGCATTGACCGGCATCACAGGTGAGTCCCGCAGCGCAGTCGGAAGGTTCGTCACACGTCTCGCCAGCGGCCCCGCTGCCGACGGTGCTCGTACATACGGCACCCTGTGCGGTCGCGGCACACGTCTGCGTATCGGCACACGCGGCGAGCCCGCCTTCGGGGTCTCGTGGTGAGACGAGGTCGCAGTTTGCCAAGCAGTAACGTACCCCATTGAGTGGCTTGCCATTTGGCCTCAGCACCTCGGTACATTCGGCCTCGTCCGCCTCGCAGTCTGGATTGAACCGGCACGTCTGCATGCAGACGTGATCGACGCACAGGAAACCCTCCGCGCACTCGTTCAAGTTACATGTCTCACCGAGTTCTTTTTCGCCCGGTGGCTGACAGGCGACCGAGATGTCGCCAGCGTTGGCTTCGAGGCCGCAAACTTCATCGGCGTCACAACCACAGTTGTCGGCGGGGCTGCACTCGAGGCCCGTCGGGATCGTGCAGCCTGTTGGAGAGCCCGAGTCCACCTCGCCGGGTTCTTCGGTGTCTTCGTCGGTATCGGTCGGATCGTCCGTAGAATCGTCGGGGGCGGCCTTTTCGACTTTCAGCTCGTCGAGCCCCGAGACCAACTGGCAGCTCGCCGTTCCCAGCAGAGTCGCGACCACCCAAGCGAAACGCGCGTGCAGTTGCATTAGAACGCTCCCGTGTAGAGGAGAGACGCACTGTCGGCGCGCGGTGAGACGGCTATCGACAGCGGCAGCCTAGGCCCTGCCGTCGACGTAGACGTCGGCTCATCGTCGGACAGCAGCGTGTAGACGCCAAACCCCGCGGCGAGGACCGCCACGCCCAGGCCAATGTTCGCCACCCACGCGTAGGTCTTGGCGTCATCGAGAAGCGGCCGTGCACCCTCCCTGCAGACGGTGCCGTTGCAGAACTCGTCCTTCGCGTCGTTGGTCTTCATGAGCGAGTATACTCCCGCGCCTCCCCCGACCAAACCGGCAACACCAGCGACACCAAATGCGATGTACGTCATCGTGTTCGACTTGCTTTCGACTTCGTCGGGTTTCGCTTCGGCGGGCGGAGCGGGCTGGGCAGAGGCACTCGGGGTAGTCGTCGCCGCGGACACGGGCGCAGGGGTCAATGTTACGGCGAGCTTGCGCTGCTCGCCTTCAACCACTGAAAACGGTACCGTCTCGGTCAGGTAACCCGATGCCGAGACCTCCAACGTGTGTTCACCTGGGTTCACCTTGAACGGTAACCCCAGCGTCGCTGCCGACAGCCGCGTCTCTCCGATCTTGGCGCTAGCGGTGGTGAGCCCTTCGGGACCCACTGTCACGATGACGCTTGGGATTCGTGCCTCGAGCTGTTCGGCAAGTTTGGCCGCCTCGACTCGAGCCTCGCCGAACACGGCCGGTTCACGTGGCGCCGTCGTCGAGTTGGCGACCTCGATCGCCACGGCGCGCGCCTCCACCAACTGCCCGAGCTTGGCTCGAGTTCTGGCTACCTCGATACCGGTAGTCGGCACTCCCATGATCTCGTGTGCGGCCTCGTAACGTTTGAGGGCGCCCTCCAGATCGTTGGCCGCGACCAAGCGGTCCCCTTCATCCATCAGGCTGCGAGCCGTTTCTCGCTCGGCGTCCGAGGGTTGTGCCAGCAGTGGTGGTGCCCAAATTAACGCCGCCGAGCTCACTGCGGCTCCTTCGAGCCACCAGCGCAGCGCTAGTGAGCGAACGGCTCTAGAAGCCGCGGTACTTCGGTTTGCGGCTCGGCGTAGGGTCGGGTTTGGGTGGAGAAGGGGGTTCGCTGGCGGGTACGGCGACTTGTGGTCGGTCGGAGGACGCGTGATGGTTATCATCGTTCGCCTTGGGGGTCTTGGCTAACCCGGTCGTTTTGGGGCTTCGTTCACCTGCCGACGTTGGGCTGCCCGACGATACGGGGTACCCTGGCGTCGTCAGTACTCGCCCACCGGTTACCGCGTTTTCAGAGCCCTTGGAAGCTGGATTGCCCTGCGAAGCCGCCTTTTCGGAGGCCGTTGGCGTCGATTCCGTTTCGCCCACACCAGCTGCCACCGATTGGTCGAGCTTCGGACTCGTCGGCGAGACTGGAGCGGCGTTGACGTCGCCGCGGATCACTTCAGTAACCGTAGTCGGCGTCAATGCCGGCCCGGTCGTCTCCGCGCCCATACCCGCTGCGGCGGATTGGTCGGACGTGTTGCTCGAGAGGTAAACGCCGAACGCGCCGAGCGTGAGAGCGGCGAGTCCAACGCTCAGCCACTTGACGGCGCGTCCACTCGACTCGCTCGGACGAGGGCCCAGCGCCAATACACCTTTGGCTTCGGTTCCGAAGCTGCCGCTGAGCTCGGCCAGTGGCGTGCTGCTCGCGATTGGGCCGCTGTTCACTAGTTGCGATGAGCTTCGGTTACCCGACGGGGGGCGGTGTTCTCCACTCGAGGCCGTCCCGCGGACCACGAACTGGTCGCTGTGGACGTTCTGCGTCGGTGCCGACGCCACCCCCGAGTGGCTGCCGAACCGCTGCGTAGCTGGCGGGGTCGCCGCGTCGGAGACATCCGCGAACGAGCCGTTCTGCGATGAGGACTCGCGGATGCGAGCGATCTCCGACTTGTCGACGCGCACGGTCCCGGTACCTGTCGTTTGCACACCGACGGGCCCAGGTCCCGCGGGCAGCGTATCACCTGCGACCACGCGCTTGAATGCCGCGGACATCTCGATGGCGGTTTGAAAGCGATTGGCGCGGTCGGTGGCGAGGGCTTTGGCGAACCAATCGTCGAGCGCTGGTGGGACATTGACCTTGGTGCTGATGGCGGGAAACGAACCATCTCTCACCTGCAGGCACAGCTGTCCGAACGTCTCCGCTTGGAAGGGGACCTCGTTGGTCAGCATCTGATAGGTCAAGATCCCGAGAGCCCAAAGGTCTGCGCGCGCGTCGATGTCCTTACCGCTGAACAGCTGCTCTGGGCTCATGTAGTGAGCGGTGCCGAGTAACAGGCCCGTTTGGGTGAGACGATCGAGCTGGCCGTCCTTGCCATGAGCCACTCCGAAGTCGAGCAGCTTCACGAACGTCCTCTGCTCGTTGAGAACGAACACGTTTTCTGGCTTGATGTCGCGGTGGACGATACCGGCGTCGTGAGCCTTGGTCAGCGCGTCGCAAACTTGGTCCATGATCTCCGAAGCTTTGCTCAAGCCCAGTGGGCCATCGCGGTCCAAGAGCTTCGACAAGTCCGTGCCCTCGAGCAGCTCCATCACGATGTAGGGGATCGCAGGCTCGGTCTTCGTAACGCCATGGTCGTGAACCTGCACGACGTGCTGGCTCTTGATCTTGGCGGCCAAGCGCGCCTCGCGATCGAAGCGAGAGCGCGCGCTCTCGTGATCTAGCAACGCGGTCGACAAGAATTTCACCGCCACTTGCCCTCCCAGGCGCGTTTGTTCGGCGATCCAAACGCTGCCCATGCCGCCACTACCGAGTTGGCGCACCAAACGCAGGTGCTCGGCGACTATCGCTCCGGCTTGTAACATCCCCCAAGGATCGCACTCATTGGTTTGCCGAGCAAGGGCCCAACTCGCCGGATTTGCCCAACAAAACTCGGCGGCGAGAGGTTTCTCCCATGTCACCGTTTTGGCGCGCTTCGGAGCCGAGGGGGACGCGTCGAGCGCGCCCACCTCGGCGCGCTCGAGGTCACGGTGAGTTGATGAAGAACTCGATGTAGTCGTTGCGTAGGCGCGCTTTGTAGCCTGGCACTTCCTTACCGAAACGGAACGTGATGCGCGCACCGGCAGGGGTGTTTTTGGCGCTCACTTGGGTGATGCGTTCGTCCCGGCTCGCGATGCCAGCGCCTGTTTCCATCACCTTCCGACCCGGAATCAGCACGCTGAAACCGTTCGGCGTCTTTTCGCCCTGTAGCAACTCCGCAGGCGCATCCAGACGCAGGCGATGGATGACGGGCAGGTTCATCCGCCCAACCTGGAACGTCCGCGCGGAAGCCTGCTCCGCGGGTTCCGCGACCACCTTGTCGGAGAAGGACTCGTCTTTGGCGAGGCTCACCTCGTCGACACCGGGTCGCCGAGGTGCTGCAGCCATGGGTTCGTCCGCCTCGGGTGCCGGCTCCGTGGTGGCCATTTGGGTGGGGCCAAAGAGTGGGACATTGGCCACCATTCCGTGGGTATCGACGCGCAACTGCTGCTCGGTGTCGAGCGGTTGGCGGCGCAAGGCGTTGTTCTGCAGGTTTACTGCCTCGCCCGGCAGCGGCGTCGGCGCGTCAGCGGCTGGCAAATTGCGCACGGATTCACCCGCCGCGGCCACCTCACGGGCAGCACCGAGTTGTCCGGCGCCAGTGGGTGGCGAACTCGTACCGGAACCGAGGAAGTACAACCCAAGTCCGATGCACAGCATGGCCGCACCACCGGCGACCAGGTGCGATCGTTTGAGAGTTACGGCGGGGGCCGATTTGGAGCTTGCGACAGTGCGGTTGGAATTGGGGGACACCGAACGACGGGCTCCACGTTCACGCGCGGAAGCTGGCTCCGGGCGGAGGCTGCGAGTAGCCCGGACGCTCGTGGTCTTCGCCGTGGTCCGCGGCCGGTCCGAAGGAGCGCGTTTGGTGAGACCCTGCAACATCTTGCCAGTGCCACGCGACACGTCCGCGACTCGTTCGCTGGCGGCTTTCATGCTCCGCGAGAGCGCGGTCGCCCACAAGGCGACGCGGCTCTTGAGCAACGCCTCGGCCGTGTTGAACTCGTCGTCTTCGTCATCACCGTAGTCGTCTTGTCGTTCGTCCTCGGACGCGCGCGCCGCCACGACGTTCGGCTTGGGCGGGACACTGCGTTTGGCACTCTTACCGGGGGAAGTGAGCTCGTCTCGAGCGAAGTAGTCGTCCTCGCGGTGACTGCGCGAAGACGACACGACCGTAGGAACCGGCGTGATGTCTTCGCTACCGTCCCAACGCAAGGTCACTACGAGCTGTGGAATACCAGTGCCGGCGTCGACCTGGACGTCCACCGAGTGAACGTTGGCCTCGCGCTTGATGCCCAACGAGACGTCCTCGACCTCGACGTTTCGCCCGAGCTTCAGGAAGTCGAGTTGCGACCCAACCCGCAGGCGCGCGGGTTTGCCGTCGACGACCCGCGCCTTCATGGGCGCGGCGAGTCCTTGGATGTGGAGCTTCATCGGCGCTCCCACGGTCGTCGTGATGACGGGCTCTGGAGTTTCGGAGTCGTCGAGCTCTGCGAACAAGGAGGAACCCCCTTTGCTCGGTGCAGGCTGCTCGTCGTCGTCGATGTCGCACGGATCCGGGTCCGAACTACACAGCTGCTTGAGCACGATCACACTCTTGCTGTCGAGCGCCGTGAAGCGCACGCCGAAACGACCTCCGCTTTTGGCTTTTTCACGCCAGGCGACCAGCGCCTCGACGACGACCTCGCGCCCTTCGTGCTCGAACCGCATCACCAACGGTGTCTTGATCGGTGGCACGAAGTCGCTTTCGACCAACATGCCGCGACCGCTGACGTTCAGAGAACGGCCTTCGAACGCAGGAACGTCCGGTTCCTGACCACACACCTCGACCAAGGTGTCGAGGGCTACTCTCCGAACGCCGGGGGCTCGATTGTCCTGTTGATTTGGCTGGGTCTGCATAGTTGTCCCCTAGTCATGCGCCGCATCGGGTCGCTTGGGACGCCACTAGGACAACCGTTACTGAAGGGCCAACTTTCTAACCTTCGCGTCGTCGCTGCCGCGTTGCGAGGCGGATGTCCAAGAATGGACACCAGGCCCGCCGCGGGCGATAAGACGAGCCCCCCATGGTCGTCACCATCACCATCCGCTCTTCTGGCGTGGTCGTTCCCGCCATCAGCCTCGACGTCCCGCGGATCGTGATTGGCCGCAGCCGGGGCTCGGACGTCAGAGTGCCCGACCCCAGCGTCAGCGCACGTCACGCCACCATTCGGCAGCGCGGTGCGGAGTATTTGTTGCTCGATGAAGGCTCGACCAACGGAACCTTCGTCGACGGACGTCGGCTGAGCCCGGGTTCCCCCGTGTTGCTCGGTCGCAAGACTACGATCCGCGTCGGTCGGGTATGGATGGACGTGAGTCTCGAGCAAACCGCACCGAGTGAGCAACCCGCCAAACTCACCCGAGACATCGCCCTGGGGCTCATCGCAGGCGCGTGTGAGGCTTCCGGTAACCCGTGCGCGCCGAAGCTCGTCGTTCGTTCGGGACCCGCGTCGGGGGCCGAGCTACCACTGACCGAGCTCAAGCGCGTCTACGCGATTGGGAGAGGCTCCGATGCAGATCTCGATCTGCGAGATGACGACGTCTCACGGCGCCACCTCGAGGTTACGCGGCGTGGCGGAGATGTCCTGATCCGTGACGCTGGCTCCAAGAACGGTGGCACACTCGACGGCGTGGCCTTGGTACCTCGCAAACCGGTGCCGCTGAGTGTGAAACAACTCCTGAGGGTAGGGGCCACCGAACTCGAGCTCATCGATCCCCTCACCGAGATCCTCAAGCAACTCGAGGATGAGCCCGACGAGGTCATGGCCGAAGAAGAGCACCATGCTTCCAGGGCGCCCGACGCAGAGCCGCAGGCATCGCAGTCCGAGCCGGATGAGCCGGCAGACGTGGCTGAGCCGGATCCCCCCAAATTCGACGGCGGGGCTACGACGCCAGCAAAGAACCGTAAGTCCAAAGCACCCAACAAATCGGGATGGACGCTCACGGATGTACTCGTGGCAAGTTTATCTTTGGCAGTCCTTGCCGCGAGCGTCCTTGGAATCGCTTGGCTGTTTACCTCGTGACGTGGTGATTGCGGCAGAAAAACGCCCGGCAAAACGGCGGCGTCTCAGCCTCCACACCGTGCCGAAAGCGAGTCCGAGGGCCGCCCACCGCACCGAGCCCCCCACGTCGTCGCCAGGTTTGGACCGGACCCTGCTCGCGCGAGTGCCGTGTGTGATGGTGCACCCCGACTGAGACCCAGCTTCGGGCGCCGATCGTGTCGTCGATTCTGCCTCGACGTGGGTGGTCGACTCGTCGCTCGTTGTGGCCGCTGGAGTGGAGGTCGAAGCGGCAGACGGCTCGCTCGTCGGAGGAGCGGGCGGCGACGGTGAGACGATTGGGGCGGAAGCGGGCACGGGCGAAGCCGTCGCGGTCTCTTGCGAGGTCGCCCCGGAATCCGACGCCGGGTCGAGCGTCGGTTGTTCGCTCGTCAGTTGTGGCGCAGTAGGCTCACCGAGCTCACCCGAAGAGATTGGCGGAGCGGTGGCGCCCGGATCCGGTTCCCCGCGTGCCGCGAAGTACAGGGCGTTTGCCAAGATCTGGAAGTTGTTGCCGCTCCGCGCGTCCAAGGCGTTGGGCTGGTACTCGCCCGGCTGGTAAGCGACGACACGCCCCTTCCAACCCGAGCGCTCTAGCGTATACCCGAGCAGCCGTGCGCCACCAGAATCCGTTGCAAACAAGGGCACTCGGGTCTCGCCTGGTTCCGTCAGTAGTTCGGTAGTGGGGTAACGTTCGTCAGGGATGTTGTCGAAGTAGGGGTACGTGCCCGCAGTCACGTCACCAAGCGGTCCGAATTCGGCCTGGCCTTGCGACGTCAAGCCGTTGGTCGCGACGAAATGGTCGCCACCCACGACGAACACCCGCTGGCCAACCGTGGTATCCCAATCGATGCCGCTGGCTTCGGCTCCGACCAACTGCAGCAACGAGTCTTTGGCGCCGGGCGTGTAGAGATCGCCGTACAAGCCGTGGTGAAACACAACAACGCCGAGACCCGCCTCCAAGCAGTGCTCCAGACCAGCCACGAGTCGTGCCTGCCCGTCGCCGCCCGCGCAGAGGCGCGCCGCTCTGTGCGCGAAGTAGAGCACGACGTCCGGAGGGTCGTCGCTTTCGAGCCGCGTCAGCGCGTCATCCACACACTGGCTGTCCACCGTCAGGACTTCGTCGATGTTCAGTCCGCTGTCGGTAGCTTCGAGCGCAGGCGCGAAGTCCTCGGGCTCGGTCAGTTGCGGTGCGGATAGTTGATTGGGGTTAACGGAGTCGGCCACGATCAATACCGTCAGCGCGTCGTGCGGCGGAAGAGACGCCGCCAACGCCGGTCGCTCAGATACGGCGCCGAGCACACTAGAAGCGCCGAGCGCGCAAGCGGCGCAGTGCTGGGCCAGTGAACGAGAGACCATCACTCGTGCTGTATCACGCGGGTGGGGGAGACGCAGCCTCGGTACACCTCGAGCGCGGATGGTTCGCGGCCGCCGAGATAGTTTTGCCCCCAACGCAGATAAAAACTAGAAGCGGCGCTAACCCGAGACCAGGGTTCAGAGCGCTCATGACTCGTTGATTGCCCGCACTTCAATCGCAGGACCGAACGCGCTCTGTTCGTTTCGAGTCGGTCGTTTCGAATGGTCGTTTCACCGTTGGGGCAGGCGACTCCGAAAGAGACCGCCCCTCGAGTTGGAGCGGTCCCTTTCGGGGCAACGGTAAAGTGGCCGTGCATGCCTGCCTGGCGCGAGTTACTTGGACGCGAGCTTCGTCGCGATTTGCGCGACGTGTTTCCCCTGAAAGCGTGCACCCGCGAGTTCGTTTTCGCTGGGCTGACGTGAACCGTCGCCGTCGCTGATCGTGCTCGCGCCGTAGGGGGAACACCCGCTGAGCTCTTTGACGCCCATCTGCCCGGCAAATGAATAGGGCAGCCCGACGATCACCATGCCTTGGTGGAGAAGCACTGTGTGCGTCGAGAGGATGGTGCTCTCCTGACCACCGTGCTGCGTTGCGGACGAGGTAAACACGCTGCCCACTTTGCCGATCAGCTTTCCTTGGAACCAAAGCCCGCCGGTCTGATCGAGGAAGTTCTTCATCTGGGCCGGCATGTTTCCAAACCGAGTCGGCACGCCGAGAATGATGGCGTCGTAGTTTGGCAGTTCGTCCACGGTCGCGATCGGGGCGGCCTGGTCCAGCTTGAAGTGGTTTTGTTTGGCGACCTCTTCGGGAACTAGTTCGGGCACCCGCTTGATGGTGACCTCTGCCCCGGCGTCTTTGACGCCCTCCGCCACCGCGCTTGCCATCTTCTCGATGTGACCGTAACTGGAGTAATAAAGTACGAGTACGCTTGCCACAGGCTTTGCCTTTCTCGACGCTACCGTCGACGTTCCTAACCGAAAGTCGTGACCGGTCTAGGACCAATCACCGTACGCGCAAGGGAGAATGCATCAACCGGCGTCCCCTAGGAGCGGCTCGCCGAGTTCGGCCGTCCCCCAAGCCCGAAACGTTGTTCGTCTCGTCATTAGACTCGGTTCGGGCACCAATGCCAAAGGAATTGTCCTGGCCATTGGGTATGTACGGGTCTTATCCTACCTACGGAGGTTACCGAACCATGAAGATCGACATTGGTATCAACGACGCGGACCGTGAAAAGTTAGCCAAAGCGCTGTCGGCGTTGCTGGCCGACAGCTACACCCTCTACCTAAAGACACACTTCTTCCATTGGAACGTCACCGGGCCGATGTTCCAAACGCTGCACTTGATGTTCGAGCAGCAATACAACGAGCTCGCTCTGGCCGTAGATCTGATCGCAGAACGCATTCGTGCCCTGGGTCACACCGCTCCAGGCAGCTACGCCGCGTTTGCGCGTCTGTCATCGGTCAAAGAGACCGAGGAAGTGCCAAAAGCCACGGACATGCTCAAGCAGTTGGTCGAAGGCCACGAGACGGTGGTCCGTACCGCCCGTAGCTTGATGCCCATCGCCGATCAGGCGCACGACGAATCCACGGCAGACTTGGTTACCCAACGGTTGCAGCTCCACGAAAAAACCGCGTGGATGCTTCGCAGCTTGCTCGAGTGATTTCGACAGACGGACGGCGGAGGCCGTCTCCTTCTCGGTGGGGCGTGACGCGCGGCGACCGCTCCCCACCGAGCAAAGCTCAAGGGTGTTTGGGCAAGTCGAACAGCAGAACCTCGGTCGACTCAGCGGCCACGAACTCGACGTCGCCCGAATGACGGAACGCGAGTCCGTCTCCCGCCTGCAACGTCGTTCGGTTCTCGGACGTAGAGGCGTCCATCTTGCCGCGCGCCATCTGCAGCCAATACTGACGCGTCTCTTCGGCTGGCAGCCGGAGTTTGGCGCCGCTCTCCAACTTGGCGCTATGAAGTGCCGCATCCTGCCGGATTTCGATCGGCGCTCCAAAACGTCGCCCGCCGGCGATGAGACCCCAGGCATTCCGTCGGCTGGATTCATCGATTCGGATCTGCGCGTAACGCGGAGGTACGCCTTGTTCGTCAGGGACGATCCAGAGCTGGTAGAAGTGCGTTTGCTGCCCAGGCGCGCCGTTGTATTCGCTGTGTGTTACGCCGGAACCAGCACTCATGTACTGCAGCTCGCCAGGTTTTATGACCGAGCCGTTGCCCATGGAGTCGCGGTGCTCGAGGGCACCAGACAAGACGTAGGACAGGATCTCCATGTTCTTGTGCGGATGTTTGGGAAAGCCCGCCCCCGGGTTGATGCGATCCTCGTTGATCACTCGAAGCACGCCGAAGCCCACGTGCGCGGGATCCCAGTATTGCCCGAAGGAGAAGGTATGTCTGGAGTCCAGCCAGTCGAACTCGGCTCGGCCTCTTTGGTCACTCGGTCTCACGTTCCACATAAAAACAGTATAGGGCGGCTTAGGGCAGGCGGTCAGCGCGGTCGACGATGAACTCGAAGCCAATCGGTATCTTGCCTTCCGGATTGTTGATGTCGACCGAGAACTGGAGCAGTTGTCCGGTTCGCGGCTCGAGCATGTCCGGAAGTTGCCAGGTTTGCTCTACGATCACCTGAGGCGGTGTGGACACGGGGCTGCGATGATCGAACGGGCGGTCGAGCCCACGCACGCGCGCCGCCAACTGTTTTTGAGGCGTATTGGATTGATTGTATGCGCAGGCACTCACCTCGCGCGTCGTACCTTCGGTGGAGGCCCGCCAATCGCACGTGATGACTTCGTTTTGGGTGAGCAAGACTCGCTCGAGATACGGCTGTTCGGATTCCCGCAGCGCCTCCTGTAGCTTCACTGCCCCACCCTTGGCGCGCGGGTCTCCGAGGAAAGCCAGCATCATTGCCCCATGTAGTCGCACGGGTCTGTGGTTGGCCTTCAAGAGTTCGGCAAACTCACCTGCCGGCGCGTATGCACCCGGAGCACTCAACACCTCGCGAATGGGGTTGTGCACCTGGAAGCTAGTGCCGCGCGCTTCGACGTGCCATTTCACCGCCTGACCGGGTCGCAGCGGGCCCTCGTAGTGAAGAGGACGCTCCTTCATCGCGCGGCGCCCTTCGTCCTCGAAGAACTGGACCATGAGGTTCACCTCGGGCAAGGACTCGCTGCTGTTGTTCACCACGGCGAGTTCGAGCTCGAGGTGGGAGTGTTCGTTGTGGGCGCGATTGGCCGAAGAGATGAGCAGCGTGGACAGGCGCGGAAAACCACTACTCCACAGCACAGAATCCGCACGCTTGCATTCGCAGGCGCCGCGGGAAAGTGATGCTGGGGCTGTGGGCGCTTCGGGCTCTGGTGGCGGTGGCGCGTTCGCTGGTGAGACAATTTCTGGTTCCGGCACTGGTTCTACCACTGCCGGCGCGCGTTCCGCCGCGGCGCCGGGACTGATGGCGGAACGCACCTCGACGTGTGCCGTCGCCCCATTGCCTGGCGCGAAGCGCGCAGCCGTCAGCACGAACGCAATGCCGGTAGCGGTCAGCGTGATAGCCACCGCCAACGTAGAGCGCGGCAGCTGCGCGATGACTTGGTTCCAGTCGAGCGGGGCCGGGGCGGTGGTGGCGCCCGTCACTGCGCCCACGGACACCGGTTTGAACAGCCGCACCATGTCGATGAACTCGCGCTGTACGTCGGCCTCGGCGCGGGGTTCGGGGAACCAGAGCCGCTCGGCCGCGAAGTAACCGATGAGGGTCAACAGCGCGACGACGAGGCCCCACGCGGCTCCTGCCAACTGACTCATGGTGCCGAACCAGCGTGGCAATTGTAGGGCAACCAACAGCCCCGCCAGAACGCTCGCCGCCGACCCAATCAGGCGAAACCAACGTTGGCGCCGCTCACGCTCTTTGGGAGCGCCCTCTTGGCCATCGCTGAAGTGCACCAACGCCAAACGACACAGCGGCGTGAGCCGAGGCTCCAAGCTCACGAATACGTGATCGCGCTGTAGGCGCACTTCTGCGACCGCGGGCCACGGCACGAGCACGTGAGTCCCGCTAGTTACCGCCGCGGGCGCGAACCCTGCTTTGAACGCGCCGACACCCAGGTACGTGACGTGCAAGCCTTGGTTGGTGCACTCCAGTTCGACGGGACCAATGGCGTTACTTTCAGGGCTCGGCGCCGCGACTGCACGTACTCGCATTTGACGTCGACCTCGTTCAGAACAGCCGGCCCTGCGCGGACGCAGTGATCTTGATGCCCAGGTGTTCGTAGGCCTTGGGCGTAGCTACGCGGCCACGCGGCGTGCGGCCGATGTATCCCTGCTGCAGGAGATATGGCTCGTAGACATCCTCGATCGTGTCGCGCGGTTCGGCCAGCGCAGCCGACAGGGTCTCGACGCCCACGGGACCACCGTCGTAGTGTTCGACGATCACTTTGAGGAGCCGACGATCCATCTCGTCCAAACCCGCTGAGTCGATGTCCAAGCGCTCACAAGTGAGCGCTACGATTTTTCGATCGACCACGCCCGAACCCTGGATCTGCGCGAAGTCACGGACCCGCCGCACCAACCGGTTGGCGATACGCGGCGTACCACGCGAGCGTTTGGCCAACTCGAACGCGCCGTCTGTCTCACAGGGAAGGTGCAACAGTCGGGCGCTCCGCTCCACGATCTTCTGGAGCTCCTCGGGCGGGTAATAGTCCAAGCGGATGGTCACACCAAAACGCTCTCGCAACGGCTTGGTGAGCAGCCCGGCGCGCGTGGTTGCACCGACCAACGTGAACGGCTTGAGATCCACCGGGATGGTCTCTGCGTAAGGGCCGTCGCCCGTCATCACGTCGATGCGAAAATCTTCGATCGCAGGATACAGCGCCTCTTCGACCGGCGCGCTCAATCGGTGAATTTCGTCGATGAACAGCAGGTCGCCGCGGTTGCATCGCGTCAAGAGCCCCGTGAGGGCACCCTTGTGGTCGATTGCGGGCCCCGACGTGAGGTGCAGCTGGACGCCCATCTCCTGCGCCAGAATGTGGGCGAGGGTCGTCTTGCCGAGGCCTGGCGGCCCGGCAAAAAGGATGTGATCCAGCGGCTCTCCACGCTGGCGGGCGGCGTCGATGTAAACCCGTAGGTTCTCCTTGTGTTTCGTCTGTCCGATGAAATCGTCGAGCGTTTCGGGCCGAAACACGCGGTCGAATTGGACGTCCTCGTCTCGGCCATGGGCGTCGAGGAACCGTTCCGAGCCGTCGCCGTGGGGTTTCATGGCGCCCCTTTTAGCTCGAATCGCGCTTGGGTTCTCCGGGAATTGCCGCCCCGGCAGCGCGAATTTCGGCGTCGTAGTCCGGCTGCGGAATTCGGCCGACAATGCTCAATCGCGGTTCGAAATCGGCGGCAACTCGGGGCTAGGGTCCTCGACCGCAATCGGGATTTCGCTGCCCCTCTCGTCCGGGATTTCCGAGGGCGTCAAGGCGAGGGGCGGTCGACTCAGGGGTCTCGGCACAGTGGGTAACGTGACGCAGAACATCGCGCCCTTCTTACCGCGAGCGCCAGCGCAAGCACCGCGCCACCCGCGAGC
>CBINDO010000192.1:0-15699 GCA_966249405.1 uncultured bacterium
CGTCGAACCCCAAACGCTGCGTCGCCCCAGATGTTTACGCCAAGGCTACACCCCGCGGTGAGCCAATCCGTTCGTGGAAGTTGTGGGAGCGCGGCGCGCCCGACGTCGCGGTGGAGATCATCAGCGAAAGCGACGCCGGTGACCCCAGTTGGGACGAGAAGTTCGCGCTGTATCGCGCGCTGGGTGTGAAAGAGTTGGTGCGGTTCGATCTGGTCTCCGGCGGCGCTCCGTTACGCGTGTGGCATCGTACGCAAGAGGAGCTGGCAGAGCTCGAGTTGCCCGAAGACGCGAATGTAAACACACCGCACGTTGCATCGCTGGTTTTCAACTTCCACTGGGTGATTGCGCCAGCAGGCAAGCTGCAGCAGACGCTGCGGCTCGCGTGAGCAATTAACCCCTTGACACTGATCCCTACCGACGCCGAAGCACGTGAGACGGAGCGCCAAGCGAAAGAAGCCGAACGCCAAGCAAAAGAGGCCGAACGCCAGGCGAAAGAAGCCGAGCGCCGAGCGAAAGAGGCCGCTGAAGCTCGGGTGATTGAACTCGAAGCCTTACTCGCCGCGAAATTGTAACGCCCATAGCCGCCCGCGTCGCAGCGCATAAGAACTCCAAACTGTGAATTGGGTCCTTTCGGGAAATGGGACTACGACGGGAGGCTCAAATGGCCGAGCTTGGAGCCGGGGGTTGGGAGTTGGTGTGGCGGCACTCAGCAGTCTGCAAAGAGTGACCAGACGGCGTGAGGAGCTGCGGTGAGGTGACTGCCAGCGAACGACCGCAGGCACCTAGAGCGGTACGGCGGTCTTTACCCAAGCGTCGCGACGTAGCACACCGCAGTCCCAGGGTGATTGGTTTCAGCGCACGGGCGAGTCGCGGGTCTCGTTCGAGACCCGCTCCCACTCACAGGGCGCTCAGTCTTTCGCCGCGCCTCGACTCACGGCGCGGCCGCCACCGCGTCTTTCACCCAGTTGAGCATCTCCGTGTTGAGGACGGCGTACCCGCCGCCGAGTGCGCAGTTGGTGGCGATTGAGCCCTCGGCCGCGAAACTCACGCCGTACACGGTGAGGTTGTTGGCGGATTTGCCCTTCAACAGTGGGCCGCCCGAGTCGCCCCAACAACCGACCGCTTCGCCCGGCAAACCGCCAGCCAACAGCTCGTAACCTGGCTCGAGGGCGTACGTTCCAGATGACCACCAGAGCGCCTCCTCTTCTTCGCTCGGGGCGGCAAGCGACGCGTCCGTCCAGTACCACTCGTCGAACGCCTCGTATTGGTTGTCGAACAACAGCGGGTACCAGTCGCCGGAGAGCGCGCGAGCTGTGATTTTGCCTTCGTACTTCGTGCCCGCGGTGAACTCTTCGGTTTGCCCGTAGCCCGCGATGCGGAACTTGTCGCCGAGCATGTGGTTCTTGAACTTGCCGAGCTTGGCCGGCTTGATACCTTCCGGAGCCTCCTCGAGGTACAAGACGGCGATGTCGCGCCCGCCGTCGTTCAAGAGTCCGCCGGGCCCTGGTGGTGCGGTGAGGTAGCCGGTGACCTTGACCTCGGTTTGCGGCGCGTAGACGTCTTGTCCGAACGCGACGTAGTTCGAGAACCCGGGCTCTGGATAGAAGTGGTAGCTACCCAACACGCAATGGCGCGCGGTGAGCGCGACTTTGGGCGCGATCAGCGTGGCCGAGCAGTAGAACTCCTCGAAGTCACCGTAATAGGGGTCCGAGAAGTGAAACACCACGCCACCAACGGCGCTCAGAGCCGGGTCGCAGGCGACCTCGCCGTTGACGATCTCTTGACCAACCGTCGCGGTGCTCACGTGGTCCGTGTCCGAAAGCGCAGTGTCCGAAGGCGCAGTGCCCTCTGAAGCACCAGCACACCCACTCAACAAGCCCAACAAACCACCCCAAACGATATTGCGCATGAATTTACCCTTCCGTTCAAAACCAATCGGCATCTCGAGGAGATGCTCACAGGTATAGCCTCGCGCGGCGAGCAAAGTGGGTCATTTACTTTCCGCCTTGGCGCGACGCTGGATCTCCGGCCTGGGTCGGTTGCCTCGATGTTTCGAACTCGTGTAACGAACGCCGGACTGTTTCACGCTGTCCACCTCGGTCGGGTCCGCGGCTGCTCCGGGTGAACGATTGAGCCGGCGGCGTTTCTTGCCCGCCGCAAGCGCAGCCGATTCAGTCGGAGGCCACAGTGACGAGGCGTTGGGTGGCCACGTATCCCGTAGGATCGGCGAAGTACAGGTCCGCCGGCTCTTCGCCGATGAACCCGCTCAATAACGTGCCGAAGCTGACCTTCTCGATGCCAGCGTCGTTGTTGTAGTGAATTTGTGGCATGGCGTTGCGCGTCGTCCCCTTCACACCGATGAAGTAATAACGTCCCGCTTCGAGGGGCCAGTCAAACTTGGGTGGTGGCCCGATGAACCCGTCGGCGGGACCTCCGTCATCGGTATGGGCGATCTCTTGGAAGTAGTATCCAGTTCGGGTGTCGGAGCTGTAGATTATCCAAAAAACCAACTCCCAGTTGCTGCCAAAGGTGAGCTGCGGCATGAACTCCGCCAGGGTAACGGAGGTCGTTACTTCGTAGAAGTTGCCAGCGATCCAGTAATCCACGCTCTGGCTGTCGGCGCGGTACGTCGCTGGCGCGCCAACGGTCTCCACGTTGACGGCGCCACACCCGGAGACCGAACACTGGAGACCGCTGGCTGCGCAATCAATCTCGGTGCCCGGTTTCAGCCCGGAGCCGTCGTCAGCGCATTCGCCGTAGATCTCCCCGACACAGCCCGTGCTGAAGCGTCGGCACGTCTGACTGACGCACGCGGCGGTTCCATTCTGCTCGGTGCAGAACTCCCAAGTGGCGCACGCTTCCAAGCCGGGTCCACGGATCCCGCCGTTGCAGGGATAAATCACGTCGCCGTCGCAGTACGTTTCTTTCGCAGGGTCGCAGTCGGCCAGTACACAGAATCCACGGTCACAGGCCGTGCCTTCGGCGCATTGCCCGCAGTCGACGCCATTGTCGAGACCACACTCGACGTTCTCACAGGCCACCACACACTGGCCGTCCGCGCTGCAACCCGAGCCCTCGTCGCACGAGCCGCAATCGACGCCCGACACCGTTCCGCATTCCACGCTTGCACACGGGTTTACGCAGCGCTGATCCAAGCAGACGAGATCGTCGGCGCACTCACCGCAGTTCATCCCGTCAACCGTGCCGCATTCTGCCGAGCCGCAGACGCTCTGACACGTACCGCCGACGCAGACTTCGTCGGTATCACATATTGCGCAGGGGTCCGCCACGCACACGTGCTCGACGCAAACCTGGCTCGTGGAGCACGAGCCACAGTCGACCCCGTCAACGGTGCCGCACTCCACGGCGCCGCACGTCGAGACGCACTGGTGCTCTTCATTGCACGCTTCGTCCGCCGCGCACGAGCCGCAATCTACGCCATCGTCAGTACCGCAATCCCAGTCAGTACACCGTCTTCGGACGCACTTGCCCCCTACGCACTCTTGCTTGCCGCTGCACTCCGCGCACGGATCGGATGTGCCCGGTTCGTCCAACGGCTCCGGGGCTTCCTTCGAAGCACAAGCAGCAAGGAAACACGTTGTAACGCCCAATGCGACCCAAGCTCTCACTTGCGCGGCCTAGCATGCAGACCGCAGGAACGTCCATGCACCCACGCGACAAGTTTGCGATTTGGTCGCCGACCCGCTTGACGCTGTGCATTATCCCCCAACAGCGTCGGCAACACGATCGTGTCGCCATTTCCACGCGCGAGTTCACGTTACACCGACTCGGCTCAGGTTGTGCCAACGCGAGCGGCTGGCACGGTGCTGAGAACGACGTTGAGCCCGTGGCACTCTCGGGGTAACGGATGCGAATATTCCTCTCACGGTTTGCACGGCCCTCGGGCCATGCTGTATGGGCCGCACCTGAGTGATCGTTGTCACTCAACGGTCACTTGGCACGCGAAGTGGCATCCCGATTGCTTGGGGCGTGTGCCATGAAGAAATATTCCCACACAGCGCTCGGTCTGCTGATTGCCTCGGCAACGGTGACGGGCTGCTACTCCGAGAGAGTCGAGTACATCCAAGGCGAGCATCGGGGGGACGCTGGTACACGAGCGAATCCTCCCGGCCCGTCGGGAACCACCGAAACCACCGACGCCAAGTCGGGACACGTCGATCCTCACGAAACAACGGCCGTCGATACTGACTTCACCGACGCGCCGGATCGGGACTCCGGCAAGGACACGAGCGACACCGAGGCAACGACGGGTGATTCGACCAGTCTTCCTGCTCCACCCGTTGACCCGACCTCGGCGCTCACTTCCGACGGCGAGTCCACCACGCTGCCACCGACGCCCGTCGAGGATTCGTTCCTCGCGCCCTTGCCAGCGAACGGAAACAACAACGGCGGGGGCTGGGGAGACGGTACTGGTGCTGCTGGCGCTCCGCCGGCGGGCACCACCACCCCGTCGTCGCCGACCACGCCGGGGGCGACCGGCGGTACCGGCGCTACTGGCGGAGAAGAACCCGTCGATGGTGAACAGGACCCGCAGCAGGTGATCGCCGAAGCAGACATCCTCAAGCGCAACGGGGACATCGTGTACGCGCTCTCGTACATCGGTGGTCTCGCCGTGATCGACGTGAGCAACCCTGCCGACCTCGTTCTGCTCGGCAGTCGCCACTTCGAGCAAACACCATTCGAGATGTACATCGATGGCAACGAGGCAGTGGTGCTGTTCTACGGCAGCGGGGGCAGCTACTACACGAACTACTACGGCGGATACGAAGACACGACGGAGAAGAGCAAGATCGGTATCTACGATCTCACGCAACCCTCTGCGCTCGCCGAGGTCGACAGCGCCGAGATTTCGGGTTCGCTCATCGACTCGCGCAAGATCGGCGACCGCCTGTACGTCGCGACCAACAACTACTGCTACTGGTGCGACAACGGTGGGGCCCGAGTTGGCTCTTTCGACCTGGCAGGCTCTGGCGTCGCCCCCATCGACGAAGTGGTTATCCCCGACGAAGGCAACTGGGGTTACGCGCCAACACTTTACGTCAACGATCAGCGGCTCTACCTCGCGCGCACGGGCTGGGGTTACGTCGACTCCCAGGGCAACCCCGTCCCGGACGAGGTGGCCTGGGGCGGCAGCACCTCCGGCGACAACAGTGGGGAGTCGGATAGCGAGGGACAAAACACCGTCGCTCCCGCGGCGACTAGCGAAAGCGCGGGCACGGACGAACCAACGCCCAACGACGATACCTTCACAACCGACGGCGGTACCGGCAACTCGTCCCCAAGTTATCAATGGGCGCAGTGGTCCTCGCTGCAAGTGGTAGACATCTCCGACGACTCGGGCGATCTCACGCTGGGCGCCAATGTACGTATCGACGGGCAGGTGAACAATCGCTGGCAGATGGACGAACACGAAGGCGTCTTGCGGGTCATCTCTCAGAACGGTTGGTGGGGCCCCGCGCCCGTCGTCGAGACGTTCACCGTAACGAACTCTGCAACGGTCACGGCAATTGCTCGCGCCGAAATCGTCCTGCCGCGTCCTGAAACGTTGCGGAGCGTGAGGTTCGACGGCGACCGCGCGTTCGCGGTCACGTTCGAGCAAACCGATCCGCTGTTCACGTTGGACCTCAGCGATCCCGCGGCGCCCAAACAGCTGGGCGAGCTCGAGATGCCTGGCTTCCTTTATCACATGATCCCACGCGGCGATCGACTGTACGCGGTGGGTTACGACAACGGGAACGCTCAGGGGAGCTTGCACGCTTCGGTATTCGACGTGTCGAACCTCGCCAATCCACAGCTGCTCTCGCGCGTCAACTTCGGCGGCAACTGGGGCTGGTTTGCAGAAGATCAGGACCGGATCGAGAAGAGCGTCCAGCTCCTCGACGCACAAGGCCTGATCTTGATCCCCTTCACCGGCTACGACTACGAGGGTGACTGCGGCTGGGGTGAGACGCGCAGCGGCGTGCAGCTCATCGACTTTACGGCAGACACGCTCACCTTGCGCGGCGCTACCGACGCGGTTGGCTACGCGCGACGGGCGTTCTACCATCGAGACCATCTCTTCGGTTATTCGGATCAGGCCCTGCAGTCGTTCGACATCTCGGACCGTGACAACCCCGTAGCGGTCGATGCGCTGCCGTTGGGTTGGTCGGTCGAGTCCGTAGCCGTGGTTGGCGACCAGTTGGTGCGCATCGGGAACGACGGCCTCGAGCACCCCGTGCTCGACGTGGTGCCCGTGACGCAGCCGGATGCACCGCTCCAGGAAAACGCCCTCGCGTTGCCCGACGATGCGTGCGGGTATGGCTACTATGGGGCTCCCATCGTACACGAAGGCAAACTCCTGCTTCCGCGTCAGGGCTACGACTACACACTGAACGCGAGCGTCGTGTCGGTCAGCGCGTTCGACGTGAGCGACGCTGCGGGCCCGCGTCTCCTCAGCCAGGCTCAGTTGCCGCAGTCGGAAAACTCTTACAACAGCGCCGTGTGGCTGGAAGCCAATGACGCACTGGTCGCGCTCCAAATCTCCGAGACTTGGGAGTGGGTGCCAAACAACGGCGCCGACGGTGGCGCCCCGATGGAGACTTGGGAACCGGCCGTTTCGGACACCCCAGTCGTGATTGCGCCAGTCGCGACCACGCCGCCCATGATGGCCGTGGCGCCAGAGCCCACGCAGAGCGACGACTCCAACACCGAGGTGGTGGAGGTATCGGACGCGCCCGGTGACGCCGGCGTCGGGTGGAACTCCGGTGGCTACGACTACGATACGTATTACGGCAACTGGTATGGCGGTTACACCCGCTACTCGAGATCGGCACGTTTGAGCGTCGTCGACCTCCGGGACGTCGACGAGGGCATGGCGGTAACCAACCTCGATGTCCCACAGGAGTGGATGGACAACGGCTTTGCACGCGGCCCAACCAACGTTGGCGTCGAATACGCGTCGCCAAATACGGGCGCGTACGGTCTCGTGGTGGGTGGCAACGTGGTGGCGAGCCAACATGCCATCCGACAAGCGGATGGCCTCCGCTACTACATCGATCGCCTCGACGTGACCAATCCCAGTACGCCCACGTGGCTGCCCGAAGCGAACATCCCCGGCGCCGTGGTTTCCCTCGCCGCAGACGACACTCAGCTAGTCACGGTCGACGAAGTCGCCCTGGCGCTCGCCGAAGCTGAATGCATCCAAAGCGGCGGCAACTACGTCGTCTGTTACAACCGCGCCGTCGAGTTGAGCGCACTCACGCTCGAAACGAACCGCGCCGTGCGCACCAAGCGTCTGCGCCTCGGCAGCTCGCGTCAGCCTTTCTATTTGGGGGTCGATGACAGCGCCGTTTACGTCATGGCCTACGACGGGGACGAGCTCCGAGCGTACTCGCAGGATCTCGACGACTTGGGCCAAATCGCCCTCGATGAAAACGGCAGCCGCTACCTGTCGCAAGTCGCCGAGCACGTGGCGAGCTACCAGTATTATCCGGCAGGCTACCAGTTGTACTCGGCGTCGGGTAACACCTTGCACTCCGCAGGTTTCATCAACCGCGAAACCAACCGCTGTTACGGCAGCTGGACGGTTGCCGGAACCGAAGCGTATTGCGCCAACGGCTACGGTGGCGTCGTTCATACGTCGCTGGAGTAACCGCAGGCCGCGGTGACGTCGCGAGAAAGCCAGCCTTCTGGGCTGGCTTTCTCGCTTGGTGCGGGACCGGTACTTCCCGACATGGTTAGACACCAATTGGAGCGGTTTCTCACCTGCGGTATCCTGGAGCACGGCTGCCTGCTTCGCGGCTGCTCACGACTTCAGTCGCGGCATCTACGGTAGGGCTCGCGTCGCAGCGCAACTTCGTGCTCGAGGAGAGGCCGCCTCGCTCGAGTGTTTCGAGCTCGCTCAGCCACCGCCCTAACGTCCACGTGAAACCTCCTACGTCATAGGCCCGCGCACGTAGGAAAGCGCCAACGCGGGCGGTGGGTGACCACGGTAAAAACGCCAAGTCGTCGCCCTGTTCACGTGACGCAACTTTCGAGGGGGTCCGCGATTGAAGCTTTTTGCTTGCTTGTCGAGCAAGAGCCTGAAATGCACGTCGGGTGAACATTCGGGGTCCAGCGAGAGAATCGAAGGTAGGCGCGGCAAACCGACGGAGCAGTGCCCTGGCGGCGGCGTTGTGCGCTGCGTCATGGGTGTCTGGGTGCGGCAAGCAAAGCTCTGCAGGAGGGGACAATACGACTCATGAAGAGGCGGCAAGCGAGCAAGCTCTCGATGCTGGCTCAATCAGTGAGACTCGCCGCGGTCGCAGCACTGCGCCCAGTGCATCCGCCAGCGGGGCTGCCGCAAATCCAGAGGTTGCAGACGGTGGTGCTTTCTCCGGCAGTTCAGCTAGCGCCTCCGGCTTATCCACTGACGCTGCTTCTACGGACGGCGTCTCCACGCTGCCGGCGGACGCGACGTGGTCTTCTGGCACTGCGACTGCGGACCTCGACGGTGGGCAAGCCTTCGATATCACCGCAGGTTCCGACCGCTCCAACGACGACACCCATTCCGTCGAGCCCAACGCCCCTTGTGCGAGCGCGCACTGGCGAGTGGCTGAAGGTGAATCGTGCCGTCCTTGGACCGAGTGTGCGCCCGGATTGTACGTTGTCGCACAGGGAACGGCGGAGAGCGATCGTATTTGTGCCAACTGTGCTGAGGGCTCCTATTCGAGTTCACGCAACGCGGCCTCCTGCGATGTTTGGTCGACATGCGAAGAGGGGACGCCACGAACCGGAACGAGTTCGCGTGACACCCTGTGCCTCACGGATCCAGTGGCGCTGGCCACGGGTAGCAACCACACGTGCGTCGTCCACGACAACGGCATCGTGACCTGCTGGGGCGACAACGAGTTTGGTCAGCTGGGCGACGGCACAACCTTGGACCGCACCGCACCGACCCCCGTCGTTGGGATCGACAACGCCATAGCGGTGTCTGCGAAGTCAAACTACACCTGCGCATTGCTTGCCGATGGTACGATTCGGTGCTGGGGAAAGAACTCTACTGGCACACTCGGAGACGGCACAATCAACGATAGCTCGACACCCGTAGCGGTGTTCGGGATGACTCGCGCCGTCGCTGTCTCGGCAGGGTGGGAGCACACGTGTGCGGTGCTCGATGACGGAACCGTGGAATGTTGGGGCAAGAACTTTGGCGGCCGCTTGGGTACGGGTGACGAAGTCGACAGCACCACCCCGGTTCAAGCGGCCGTGAGCGGCGTGGTGGATGTCGCGGTGGGACACATTCACACTTGCGTGCTCGCGAGCGACGGGGGCGTCAAGTGTTGGGGGCAAGATAGATACGGAAATCTGGGACACGGGGCGTTCGGAAGCGGGGACAGCAGTAGCCTCGAGCCCGTCACCGTCAAAGGCATTACTTCCGCGGTTGCCATCTCGTCGGGAAACTTCCACGTGTGCGTCGTTCTCGCCGAGGGCCAAACGTATTGTTGGGGTGACGCGGAGTACGGTCAGCTCGGTTCGCACTCGAGTGTCTACGTCGACGAACCGGAGCCAGTGAACGTGGCCAACCCGCGAGGTACCAACGATGCGGCTTCCGTCGCGCTAAACTACCACCATTCGTGCGCGGTATTGAACGATGCGACGCTGCGCTGTTGGGGCGACGGCGTAGACGGACAGATGGGCGATGGGTACTTCCTTGGTGGTAGGACTCCGCTGGCCGTCAACACTACCAAGCCGGCTGTTGCCGTGTCGGTGGGAGAGAAACACAGCTGCGCACTTTTTGAGGACAAAACCGTCGAGTGTTGGGGGGCCAACTCGCAAGGGCAATTGGGTAACCCTTGGTTGCCTCACATCGATGATCCAATCCAGGTGCCCATCGTTTTGCAGGATGACAGCATCGTTTCGAAGCTCGCAGCTGGATGGAATCATACCTGCGCACTCGTGGACGACGGTAGCGTCCAATGCTGGGGTGGCATGCATAGCAGCTCCCCGGAACCGATTGAAGGCATTGCTGGTGCTCTCAACCTCGTGTCAGGAGCCGGCCATGCGTGTGCCATGCTGGACGATACCTCGGTTTGGTGTTGGGGCAGCAACGGTGCTGGCCAATTTGGTAATGGGACTACCAGCCTCTCATCGCAGCCCCCAACTTGGTTGTACAACATGACTGGGGTAGCGGAGGTGACTGCGGGGTATAGCCACACCTGCGCGCGAGAGCACGATGGCGATGTGTACTGTTGGGGAGGGAACTCGTCTGGCCAATTAGGCAACGGCAGCACCACCGACAGCCCCAATCCCGTGCACGTCGACGGCGCGAACCTGAGCGCCATCTTCGCTGGAGGGGGCCACACGTGTGGAATAGAACCCGATTCCACCGTTGCATGTTGGGGCGAAAACTACGACGGTCAGTTGGGAGATGGCAGTACCACGGACAGCAGCCGCCCCGTGAGCGTCTCTGGTCTGCACGACGTGCAATCCCTCGCGTTGGGCGCCGCGCACTCCTGCGCTCTGCTAGGCGATGGCACGGTCCGATGTTGGGGGGAAGGCGAACATGGCCAGTTGGGTGATGGATCAGCGACCGACAGTTGGGTGCCCGTCGAGGTGTCTGGCCTCAGCCACGTCGTTGCAGTGGTAGCTGGTGAACGACATAGCTGCGCCCTGCTCGAGACGGGCAACGTAGCGTGCTGGGGAATTCACAGCTATCTGCCGGGGCTCATATACTTCGATGTTCACGAATGGGGCGATGTGACCCCACGGATCATTCCCGGGATTAACAACGTGACTCAACTCGCAACTGGCAGCCGCCACACCGTTGTGTACACCAGTGACGGTGGCTTGCTAGGATGGGGCTGGAACGATGCTGGCCAGGCTGCGGGCGGACGCCCGAAGTCCGCGATTCCGCTCGCGATCGAGTGGAATCAGCCTGGCGCCAATTGAGGGGGGCGACCCACGGACGACCGAGAGACCGGAACGCTCAGTCTGGAAGCCATTACGTCCATGCTGCTGCTAGTGGCTTGCATCACGCCGTGAATCGTGAGCGGTGCGGTCAGTCACGGATCGTTCGGCAGCCCGTCGAAGGGCACCAAGTTGAGCTGCAGCAACGCGACGCGTTCGTCGGGGTGGGCATTGCCAATGATGGCGCGAGCCTTTTGCAGGAACTCCCGCTGCAAGATCTTGAGCTGCTGATAGCCCTCGTGAGAGATGGTGAAGATGTTGTAGGCGCACACGCTGTCGGGTGTCGTCGGTGCGCGTTCGCTCGCGACCTTGGCCCAAAACGCGCGTTGATGTTCCACGAGCTTCGGCTCCTTGCGCATGTCGAGGGCGGGGATCGCGTTCGGGCTATAGTGAGAGCCAGTCCAACTCGCTTGCCCAGCGGCCACCAACATCTGCAACGTGCCCTCCTCCTCCGCCAAACCGATGCCCGTCCGCGCCGCGATCCAACCGGGGCGGTGTTGCGGAAGTCGAGTGTAAGCGTCCAACTCCAAGTGGCGTAATACGAGCTGAGACCAGGGATGCGTCTGAGCGATCTGCCGTGCTGCCGCCAACCGCTTCGTCTCACTCGTGAGGCTCGGTAAAGCCGACTCACAGAACGACGTCGTCAAGTCCGAGAGCCGTTGGCTACAGTGAGAAACCACCGCCAGCAACTCTGAGGCGCGCGGTTCCGAAGTAGCAGAGAGCCAACGCGACACTGCGAAGCGACTGACACCGCAGGCGTCGGCCAATTGGTTGATGGGCATGGCGCCGCGCAGCTCGGCGAGTAGCTGCCGGATCCCCTCACTACTCCAGGGCTCGTGTTGGTCGAGCCACGTGCACGGCCGTCCGATGAAACGCCGCAATGCAGCGGCTACGTCGCAACCAGTGCGTTGAACCAGTCGTAACAACTGTCCCGCGGTAGGGCGACGTTTGCCGTTTTCCCAGGTGTACACGACGTTCGTTTTGAAACCGAGGCGGCGGCTCAACGCGAGCTGCGAGCGACGCCCGCGGCAAGCGCGGATCAGTTCCCCCACCAAAGTGTCGAAGTTCAGCTCCATATCATGCAGATTCACACATCCACCCGCGCCTGTGCACTACAAAAGGTGCGCCTCTGCCCTCGACAGGTTCGGCTGCCTTCGCCATGCTTTGCTTTATGGAACGAGTCACGCACTTCACTTCCGCCTTCACCCTCTTTGCCTGTTCGGGACACCAAACCTTCGACGACGGGAGCGATGCGCTCGGAGGCCGAAAGCCTACTAGGCACGCCACCGACGCCGAGGAGGGGCTAGCAGCCGACGCTGCACTGGCCCCAGACGCCTCCCCCTCAGACGCCGGAGCGGACGAATCGGAGCCCGCTGCAGACGCAACGGACGCGGCCAGCGCGAGGGACCGCGCGGATGCGGGTCAATTCGTGCCCGTTGGGCAGCTGCCGCAGAACACGTCGCCAACCCACGAGGAGACTGAGCCACCGCCTGTGGAGCCCACTTGCTACGGCGAAGGTGCGAACGAAGATCCATCCTTCGCGAGTACCGAGCTCGAGTGCAACCAAACCTACTGCAGGGAGCAAACGGGAGACCCCGTCGTGTTACCCTGGAGCATAGATGCTGCGCCCCCATGCCGTACCGCGCTCGGCAACGCCTGTGGGACGCAGTTGGACGAAGGCAACTTCACGTACCGGGTCGAAGATGGCCCATTTAGCCTCGAGTTCTCCTTCGACCCCCGATTGGGACAAGACGGCTTCACCGACGAGGCGTTCACGGCACGCTTTGTCTCGCTCACGATGTTGGGCATGCGGGGGGGGCAAACGCAACCACCCGCGGCAGCCAATTCGGAAGTCCCGGACTTCCGTTGGGTGCGCTACGACGTCCGTTGGGAGGCCCAAGAGCTCTACGACGCGGGTTACTCGTTCTCGAATGGGCGATTTGCTGGCGGCGCGATAACGGGCACCGTCACGCAAGTGTATTATGATTTGGCGGAACAGTTTCCGGAGCAGTGTGCCATCGACGCTGCCGCAATCGACTGCAAGTGTCTCATCGACGGCGTGGACTTCGACTACCAGCTCCGGCTCGAAGCACAGCTCGCTCCTTGACCGGCTCGGCACGAAAACCAAAGAATCCCGCCCATGGTGCGACTGCGCGTTTTTGCCGGCATCCTCCTCCGTTCGGTCATGGCCACGCCCGTTGCGGAAAGGCGCGGTCAAGAATCACCTGGGGTCCCGCGCCGCCGAAGCAACGGGAGGCGCGGCGCTGCGATGACGAAGACGCTGTGATGACGAAGGCGCTGCGATGACGGCAGTCAGCGAACCGGCGCGGGCACCTCGCGCGTGGGCGCCGGCCCTGCAGATCACGCTGGTGATGGATGCAGCGCACCGTTGTGCAGCCGGGCGACGGTGTTTGGGGGTCAAGAGCCCGTGCCGGTAAGCTACTCGCAGTCTGGCCCCGTGCCGTTCGCTGGGGCCAGGCCCTCTCACACCAACGTGACGCCGCGTCGAGGCGCTTGCGACGCTTCGAAGAAGTCTTCGACCGTCGCAAGAGAACGCGTGCGCTCTTCCACGAAGCCCACTTGGATCTGCGCATCGGCTGCTAGTTCACCGCCGACAAGTAACTGCTGTCGAAATTCTGCAGCGTAGTAGCCGGCCGATGCAATGGTCGTCACGACCGTTACGATGGTCTCGGGGATCTCTTTGCGGTAGTGGACGTCGGCTCGGGCAACGACGGGTAAGACCGACGTCACCTTCAGGTGATTGGCCCGCTGCCATGCTTGTCGACCCGTTTCGAAGTACTCCAAGACGACGGCGTTGTTGACGTGACCCAGGCGGTCCAAGTCGTTGGGTCGAACGGTGAGAGCCAGCTCGACCGTAGTGGACTCGATGTGGGCAGGTACACTCGGTACCGAAGGGGAGGTGTCGGTTGCTTTCACGGTGTTCTCGCGAGGCGTAGAGGGTGGGAGGTGAGCAGGCGTCAGGACGACTACTGCCGAAGCATAGTCTCCCGAGTGGGAAATCGAGAGGTCGACGGCGGAGTGCGTCAGGTGAAGGAACTCTGCCAACGCCCCCGCCGGCCTCAACAAGGGACGGTTATCGGGCCCCCGGGCGACCTCGGCATCGGTCCAGTTGCATTCGACGCGCGCCCCCAGAGCCTTGTAGAGCGCTTCACGTGCACAATAGAGCCCGGCCAAAGTAGCTGCCGGATCCTTGCTCGACCGCGTGTAGTCGAGCTCGGCGACCGTAAACAACACGTCCGGGATCCAAATGTGCTCCTTGCTCGCCACTTCGTCGACGCGCTGGATGTCAAAGCCGACTTGAACCATGGCTCAAGCCGCCGCTAGCTCCATCCACGTATCTTCCAGCTGTTCGAACGAGGACACGCGAATGTCTGTGATGCGAGCCAGCGCATCGAAGAACATCTCCGCCTTTCGTTCGTGCTCTGGCTGGAGATCGAGCTGCGGCTTGTCGTCGAAGTTCTGGAGATGATCCCACCAGTTGACGTGCGTGTTGTTGCGCTCGTCGATGCTCTCGCGACTGCTGCCCGCCAGTTCCCCGCCCTCCTTCAGAAACATGTGAGCCACGGCAAACGCGTTTTTCGCCGGGTAAGCCCCAGCGCGCACCAACCCGCGGGCGAAGCTCACGAAATAAGACATATGCTGCATTTCGTCGGACGAGATGCGCTTGAGCATCTGCTTCAGGACTGGGTTTTGGGTCAGTGAAGCGGCCTTTGCGTAGTTCGACGCCGCGACGATCTCGGAACCGGCAAGCAGCGTCAGCGTCCGCAGCATATCGTCGTCGGGGAAAACCTTGCGGAATTCGATGAACGTTCCGTCGTCGACGGGCGGCATCCCCGCGTACTGCGCGAGCACGTTGAGTGACGTCTCATGGAACGCCTCCTCTTCGTTCCAATAACGACTCCACGTCCCGCACGCCTGCATGATGTTGGCAACGATGGGATCCTTGCTCGCCCATTGGCGGGTTTCGAGTTCGGCTTGCCGCGTCAGGCGATCAGCACCCGGCTTGGTAGTAAGCTCTGCCCGACCTGCATTCCAGAGGATGACTTTGTCCTCCTCGGAGAGCGAGTTGGGATCGATCTTTTCCAGGAACTCCACGACGGACCAACGCCGCAGCTCGTGATAACGCTGTTGCTCCCAAACGACGTCCATCAGCGACATGCCCTTCTCGGCGAATGCCTCGTACGGGTCTCGAAGGATGGCTGGACGAGGGGCCTGCAAGAGTACGTTCATTGCGCTGCGATCTCCTTCTGAGGCTCGACGTTCATGGACTTCGACGCTTCTTCGTAAGCTCGCACGAAGGCCGCGAGCACGTCCGACAACTCCTGGTCGGCAGGGAAGTTTGGTAAACGCACCTTCACGCCGGTGCGCTTCTTGAGCATGTGGGCAAGCCGTGCGAAGGACTCCATCAAGTCCAAGCTGTTGTGAAGTCGTTCCGAACGCTCGACCACGTCACGCAAGGTGAGCTTGGCGCGGAGGGCCTCGGTGATGTCGAGCTGCACGTCTTGGCCGAAGGTCGTGATGATCCACTCGACGACCTCGGTGTTCTTTGAATTCACGATGCCCGTTGAATCTTGTATGTGTAAACTCATGTTAGTTCTGTCTTTCCCTCTCTGTTATTGACTCACTAGGCTTCCATTGCAGAAGTCCGACCGTATTTCGTTGCGCCGCAGCTTCCCGCTCGATGTCTTCTTGATGGCCGAAGGACGCACGAAGCGGATGTGCTCGTTGGGC
>CBINDO010000193.1:0-15642 GCA_966249405.1 uncultured bacterium
CCCAAGGTCGCCGGCGTTCGACGCGGCGTCTACCTCGACTTCGCCGACGCCATCAAACGTCTGGGCAAGAAGACGGTAGAAGAACGGTACGGCAATCTGTTCGAGATGTACGAGCGCATTACGGGTGAAGACCCGTACCAAGTTCCCATGCGCATGTACCCCGCGACCCACTACACGATGGGCGGTTTGTGGGTCGACTACAACTTGATGAGCAACCTGACGGGCTTGTTCGTGGGGGGTGAAGCCAACTTCTCCGACCACGGCGCCAACCGCCTGGGCGCGAGCGCCCTGATGCAAGGCTTGTCCGACGGATACTTCGTGTTGCCGGCTACGATCGGCAACTACATCGCATCCAACAAGTTGGCGGCCGTCACCAACGACCACCCACAAGTCAAGGCGACCTTGGCCGAGGTCGAAGCGAGGACGAAGCGGTTCCTGAGCATTGGCGGCAAACGGACGCCCGATTCTTTCCACCGCGAGCTCGGTCAAATCATCTGGGATTACTGCGGGATGGCGCGCAACGAGGCCGGACTCAAGAAGGCGCTCGAGTTGATCCCGGCGCTCCGCGAGGAGTTCTGGCAGAACCTGCGCGTGCTCGGTGCCGGCGAGGGACTCAACCAAACGTTGGAGAAGGCTGGGCGCGTCGCGGACTTCTTCGAACTGGGCGAGCTGATGTGCCGCGACGCGTTAGAGCGAGCCGAGTCGTGCGGTGGCCACTTCCGTGAGGAGAGCCAAACGCCGGACGGTGAGGCCAAGCGCGACGACGCCAACTTCACTCACGTTTCAGCGTGGGAGTGGAAGGACGGCGCCGCACCGGTCCTGCACAAGGAAGCGTTGGACTTCGAATACGTCAAGCCGACGCAGCGCAACTATGCGTAAACCTGGGGCCATTCAACTCAAAGCTCAAGTCTGAGGAATTAGCGTATGTCGGACAATATGAACCTCGTGTTGAACGTTTGGCGCCAGAGCGGCCCAAAGGACTCCGGGAAATTCGAGCGATACGAAGCCAAGGGTGTTTCGTCTCACATGTCGTTTCTCGAGATGTTGGACGTAGTGAACGAGCGGCTGCTCGACGAGGGCAAGGAGCCGATCGCCTTCGACCACGACTGCCGTGAAGGTATCTGCGGTATGTGTGGCATGGTGATTAACGGTCAGCCCCACGGCCCCCAGGCGGCGACCACCACCTGCCAGCTGCACATGCGGCAGTTCAAAGACGGCGACGAACTATGGATCGAGCCGTGGCGTGCCAAGCCGTTTCCCGTCGTCAAAGACCTGGTCGTCGATCGCGGGGCGTTCGATCGCATCATCGCCTCCGGGGGTTACGTCTCGGTACGTACCGGGAGCGCGCCGGACGCCAATAGCCTGCCGATCAGCAAGGACGACGCCGACAGCGCAATGGACGCTGCCGCGTGTATCGGTTGCGGCGCCTGCGTCGCTGCGTGCCCCAACGCCTCAGCGAGTTTGTTCACCGCGGCGAAGATCGGCCACTTGGGTCTGCTACCTCAAGGCCAACCCGAACGTGAAGATCGTGCTCGCAAGATGGTCGCCCAGATGGACGCCGAAGGCTTTGGCCACTGCACCAACCACGGTGAGTGCGAAGCGGCGTGCCCGAAGGGGATCTCGGTGGAGTTCATTGCGCGCATGAATCGCGATTTGATCTCGTCGATGATCAAGAGCAAACACACCGTGACCTCGCGCGAGAAATGAGCGCAGGGGTGGGGGGGAGCTCAAAGACTCATCACCTTCGCGTTCATCACTCGCGGCGATCCTTCTGAACTGCTTGGAGTTGCTGCTAGGTCCCACGCGACGAGGCTCCAGCGCAGCACGCTGCGCTGGGTTGGAGTGAAAGGGGTCCTCACACACTTCCATGTACGCTCCGCTGGGAGCCGGTAGCCGAAACCAAGGCGCTGGGCCCACCCCGAAAAAGAAAAGAGGGTTACCGTTGGGTGACCCTCTTTTTTCATTGAGTGTTTGGTGAAGTGCCGAGCACCGAGCTGGCGTCCGTGGAGCCGCCGGACACAGGGCGTTGGGCGGACACCGCGGTTGGGTCGTCCGCCACCGGTTGGCCGCGACCTTATCGGCTTCAGCTGTCGGTTTTGACCGGCAGGATCGGCGCCCATTGCAGACGATCCAAGACGTCGTCCTTGATGATCATGCCGCGATCGCTGAACTTGAGGATGTTCTCTTCGACGCCCTCGTGACGCTCGCCCACGAACACGATGCCCTGCCCGTTTTGGTTGTAACCCAGCTGAACGATCGCGTTCTTCAACCACTTGCCGCCGTTCTCGAACTCCAGCGTCTCGGGTAAGGTGTAGAACCCTTCCGCGGGCAACCGCTTGAGGCTGCGACCCCACGTCGGGGACCGGAGCGGCGTCGTCGGCTCCCCCCAATACCAGCGGTTGTTCCGGTTCTGGCCCGGCCGGACCACGAACTTGCCGCCGCCGTTGGGGCGCTCACCGATGTAGACGAGAACACCAGCTGGGAATTGCGCCTCGTGACCAGGGAGCGGTTCGGTGCTGCGGTAGAGGCCTGCTTCAGGTAGATCCAACATACTTTCCTTTGTGCACGTGATTGGGCGACCAACTGTAACCTGCATTGAGTGTCGGACAAGGGGCAACACGCAAATCGACGATTTGAGTTTGCGCGGTTGCCATAGTTGGGCTTTTCTAAGGCGGTCGAGACGAGGGAAGGTGGGCGGCGAGAACGGTGAAATGACGTTGGGAGTAAGGGCACATGGCGGCAACGAAGAGTAAGGCAACCAATAAGAAGGCAACCACGAGCAAGAGCACTGGCGGCAAGACCACTAGCGGCAAGAGTACGGCGACCAAGAGTACGGCAAACAACAGTGCCGCGAAGTCCTCCGAACCGACCAAGAAGGTCGCCAAAGTGGGCGGCAAGAAGGCAACGGCAAAGCCATCAGCGAAGTCCGAGGCAGCGAGCAAACCCGCCGCCAAGAAGCCCGTCAAAGAGGTAACGAAACCTGCTCCTTCGGCGCCACGCGCCAAGCCGGCGGCGACCAAGGCCAGACCCGTCGACGTGCCCACTGATGCTCGCGCATTAACGGTCGGGGACGCCGTGCCCACGTTCGAGGCCGTCGACCAACACGGCGCGAAGGTGACGAGTGAGTCGCTGGCGGGCGCCCCATACGTCATCTACTTCTACCCCAAAGACGACACTCCGGGTTGTACGACCGAGGCTTGTGGGTTCCGAGACGAGATGGCCGTGTTTGCAGAACGCGGCGTCAAGGTCCTCGGCGTTAGCCCGGACAGCTCCGCGTCCCACGCCCGGTTTGCGCAGAAGTACGGCTTGGGGTTTACGCTGCTCGCGGACACGGAAAAAAAGCTGGTCACGCTGTTCGGCGTGTGGAAGCTCAAGCAGAACTACGGCCGTGAGTACTGGGGAGTCGAGCGGAGCACCTTCGTCGTCGACGCGGCTGGCAAGATCGCCAAACAGTGGCGTGGCGTGAAAGTCGCTGGCCACGTGCCAGCCGTGCTCGAAGCGGTCGCAGCGCTCTGAGTTGCCCGGCGGGCACGGTCGGGGGCGTTGTGCGCTGGAACTTTTGCGGCGCGCGGTGTACCAACCTCCGAAATGCAGCGATTTACATCCCCAGGTTTGGTTGGGCTCACGCGCCGTGAGTGGTTTCGTGTGGTGCCGGCCGCGGCGCTCGGCCTCGCCTGCACCGACCAGGGCAAGGTCAGCGCCGAGCGAGCGTCGGCGCACGCGCGTTTCCTGGCACCGGTCACCGAAAAAGACGCCGCGGAGGTGCGCGCCGGGTTACCGAAGGGAACGGAGTACTTGCAGGAGCTGTGGGCCAAGAGCGACACGGTGCTCGATCCCGAGGCAGCTCGCGACGCTATCGTTCGCGCCCGCGCCAAAGTCCAAGATCTGCGAGTCGCAAAATCCACGTTCTTCGCCGTCGCGGAACTCAGCGGTGTGGTCGTGCGCAACGATCTGCAAATGGACATGATGGCCGGTAAGAATCTGTTCGAGGCGTTTCCAGCGCTGAAAGGTGTCGCCGACAAAGGATACGCCGAAGCCATCGGCACCATGCACGAAGCGCGGGGGACGGAGGGCAAACCCGACGGGCAGTGGATCGCTGCCGCCGTCGTGAAACGAGAAGGCGTGGCCAAGGGGCTATATGTCACCGGCTGGGCGTGGACTCTCTACGCTCGTCGCCTCGAAGAGGCCCTCAAGAGCCAGCTCTGGGACGAAGAGAAAGGCAAGAAGCCGCTGTTCTACGTGGTCGTCATCAGCGACGGACAAGCCTACGGTACCGGCCCGTCACCGCAGGTGAATCTCGACACTGTTGCCAAACTCGAGCCCGCCAAGAACGCCGTCGATGGTCACTTCCAGGCGCAATTCGAGATCACGGGGCGCCAGTTCGGCTTCGCGGCGCAGGCCGCTGAAGCGCTCGGACCCGGCGTCATGGTCGGTGTATTGCGCAGCGAGACGTGAGTAGACGGAGCCGATCAAAGCCGATCGACGGGACCGAGCCGACCCAGGCGGTGCAACGCCAGGCTCCCCATCGCCAGGCCGGCGACGACGAGCACGCCCCCCCACATGGGTTCGAACAGAAGCGCGACAAAGATGCCCAAGGGCGCTATGAGTGCAAACGTGGTGAGGTACCGTTCAGCCGCCTTCCTGTCGTCGGTCATCGGCGCCAAGCGTAGCCCGCGCCCCGTAAATTGCGACTCCTCCGTGCGTCGCGATGGTTGCACTCGGCCCGTGGTCGGGTCCGTTTCGAGCTCGATGGGGGTCTGGAGCGCGCTGATTTTGGCCTGCGCAGCCAGCTGTACCGGCGCATCCTTGCCCGAGCCCGAAACCGCGGCGACCGCCTTGGCTAGGGCAGTCGAACGCCGGGACGCCCCCGCCGTGCATGCGCTCCTGGACGAGCAGAGCCGTAGCAAAGTCACCGTGGCCGAGGTGCAGGCGTTGCTCGACCAGAACGCAGCAGAAGTTGGCAAACGCCTGGCCGTGCACGCCCGAAGCGAAGCGACGGTGCACGCGGATGCGGTGTTGCCCGGCGGGGAGCAGGTCACGCTCCGCGAAGCCGGGGGAGAGTTCTACGTCGCTGACACCAGCGGCCTCGCCGGCGTCGCCGTGACGCCCCGAGAGGCTCTGATAGGTTTGCGCCGCGCGCTCGAACAGCCGAACTACGGGTTGTTGTTGCAGCTGCTCTCGAGTGACGTGCGGGAGGCGGTCGAGAGCCAACGTCGAGCGCTCGTGCAGGCGCTGTCCGACGTGGAAGTCGTGCAGATTATCGTCGAAGGTGACCACGCCATCGTCAATACGGCGGACGGTCACCGGGTGGAGCTGGAGCTGGAGTCAGGGGTATGGCGAGTTCGCGATTTCGAATGAGCCGGGCGGCTAAGCGGGTCATCTCGCGGCGCGACAGCCTGTTGGGCTTGAGCAAACTCGTCTCGAGCGCCTTGGCTATTGCCGCGTCCAGCTTCGGTTCGCGCGCCCACGCTTTCGGTCAGGACGGCGCGTTCAACCCGCGTCCGCTGCTGGTTTCGGGAGGGAAGCCGTTGGACGGTGACCGCGAGTCAGCGCTCGGACGTTGGTCGTGGGAGCTGGTGCGTTGCACGAGCGCTCCCGGGCGCCTCGTCATCCGCGGCGTCGCGCCGGACGACCCGAAACTGTGGAACGAGCCATTCGTCGTTTGGTTCGGCTCCGAGGCAGTGGCGCCGCTGTCAGAGGCCGAGATTCGAGGTCTCAGGCAGTTCTTCGACCTGGGCGGCGTGTTGTTCGTCGATGACAACAACCCCGCGAGCGGGGATTTTGGAAAAAGTGCGCGCCGCGAGTTGGCACGGGTTCTGCCCGAAGTCCCGGTCGTGCCCACGCCTCCCGGGCACGTCATCTACAAGTCCTATTACCTGATCCCACGCGCCGTGGGGCGCGTCGATGGTCCCGAACGTCTGCACATGATGCGGCGCGGACGTCAGGTTGCGGTGCTATTTTCGGACCACGACTTGCTCGGCGCGTTGGCCCGCTCCGGTGAGACGTGGGCGCTCCCGATGCAGTCGGTAGACCCAGGAGCGCGGACGCTCGCCGTTCGGTTTGCCGTCAACATCGCCATGTTCGTACTGTGTCTGGATTACAAGGACGACCAAGTACACGCCGAAGAGCTGATGCGACGGCGGGGCAGGGCGCGTTGAACCAACTGCAGCATTCCCTATCGTTGTCGGATGACCTTGCGCCTTGGGCGCTCGTCGCCACCCTCGTCCTGGTCGTCACGTCACTCGGGCTGCTCGTCCTCGAAGCACGGCGCCGAGTCGGCGACCTGCGGTGGCTGGTGATCAGCGGTGTGTTGGCGGCGGTTTGCGTCGCTGGCGCGGTGTGCAGGCCCGTCGTGGTGCAGGCCAAAGTTGCTCCCTTCGGCCCGCGCGTGGTGGCTCTGATCGACGACTCTAGGCGCGGGCTCTTGCCGGTCGACCAAGTCACGCGAAAGGCATTGGCGGCGCGGGCGGCGGCGGAGGTCAGCCGACATTTCGAAGGCGCACGCGTGTCGCCGTTGTCCTTCTCGGACGGCGAGTTGCGTCCGTTCGATGAACGGGTGCGGGGCGTCGGGGCCACGAGTGACCTCGTCTCCGCGTTGAGCGAAGTGGTGCGAGCTCCAGGGGAGCGCCCGGCGGCGATTGTCGTGATCAGCGATGGGCGTTGGGCTCGGCCGGGCGAAGGATCCTCGGAGGCGACGTTGCGCGACTTGCTGGGCGCGGGCAACATCCCGGTCCACACCGTTTCGACGGTGAACGAAGCGCCACCGGACGCGAGCATACGCCACGTGCAGGCCGCCGGAGCCGCGGTAGCCCATCAGGCATTGCCAGTCACGATCGAGGTCGGGTGTGCCGGGGGTTTGCGTTGCGACAAAGTGCCCGTCACCGTGCGTGAGCTGCTGAGCGGCGAGCCGCCGCTGACCCTAGCATCCGGGGTCGTCCCCGTGCAGGACGGCGCCGGAAAGATCGAAGTCAACGTCACCCTCGATCGCGCCGGCAGTCGTGTGGTCGAGGTCGCCATCGCCCATCAGGAGGGCGACACGATCCCAGAGAACGATCGCCGTTACCTGACGTTCTCCGTGGCCAAAGAACGCGTACGGCTGCTGCACCTGGCTGGACGTCCGACGTACGACGTGCGCGCGTTGCGCGCGTGGCTCAAGAGCGACGAAGCGGTCGACACCGTGGCGTTTTTCATCTTGCGCGGTGAGACGGACAACCCGGAGGCCTCGGACCAAGATTTGGCATTGATTCGGTTCCCCGTCGACGAACTGTTCACCCAACACTTGCCGAGCTTCGATGCCATCATCCTCCAGGACATCGATGCCATCCGTTACAAGCTGGATCAATATCTGCCGCGTCTGGCGGCGTATGTGAAACACGGCGGAGGCCTGATCATGGTGGGAGGGCCGTCGTCTTTCGCTGGCGGCAACTACGCGGGGACACCGCTCGACGGCGTGTTGCCGGTGGAGCAACCCCGCGGCGACAAGACGTCCGATTCGGAGGACTTCGTCCCGGAACCCACGGAGGCCGGACGCAGCGCGCCCGTGACGCGCAACGTGCGGTCGTTGCTCGACAACCAGCTGCCGGAAATGGCCGGAGCCAACCGTCTGGGTTTGGCCAAGACCGGCGCGATCGTGCTTTGGGAGCACCCCAAGCTGCGCGTGGAGGACAAACCGATGCCGGTGTTGGCCATCGGTGAGTCGGGCGACGGTCGCGCCATCGCGCTGGGTCTCGACTCTACTTATCGTCTGGGGTTCGGCGAACTCGCCGCCGCGGCGGGCGGACGGGCGTACGGAGCACTGTGGGACGGGTTACTCGGCTGGCTGATGCGCGACCCCCGGTACGAGGCGGCGCGTGTGGACTTGCTGGGCGAGTGCATCGCCAACGAGCCAGCGACGCTGCGCATCCAACGTTTGCCCGGAATGAGCGGTGACATTGCGCTCAACGTCGAGGCGCTCACGCCCTCGAAACAACCGAGCTACGTGCAAGCCGTCGAGGTCGACGCGCGAGGCACCATCGAAGTGCCCTTGCGCCCGCTGCCGGCCGGCGGCTACACGGCGCGAGTTACCGTCGGCGCAGCGCCCGCCACTCGCTACGATTTTGGGTGTGAGGGCGGGGGCATCGCGTGGACCGACACACGACCGGATGTCGAACGTATGCGCTCCGTCGCGCAAGCCACGGGTGGCAAAGCCGTCGACCTCGACCGCGTGACGGACCTTCCGATCCCGCGCTTGTCCAACATCACGGCCGAGCGTCACACGTCACCGTTGCTGCCCGTTTGGGTTTGGACCTTGCTTTCCGCGGTGTTTTTGGGGGGCCACTGGGTGTTGCGGCGTCAGGGGGGCCTCGCGTGAGACGCCTGCTCGCGATGCTCATGGCGCTTGGTCTCACCGACCCCGCGTGGGCGCAGACTGCGGCATGGCCGACGGCCGTCAGCCGGGTGGAACGCGAGCTTTCGAATCCGGACCCCGCCGTGAGACGGCGAGCAGCCAAGCAGTTGGCGACGCTGCCCGTCAGCGCCGCGAGACAAATGCTGCCGTTGGTCTTGAAAGATCCCGACGCGGAGGTCCGGGTTGCTGGCGGTCGCGCCGCGATTCGTACCGGCATCGACGCTCGACGCGAAGCCGAGAGCTGGTTGTCCGACCCCGACCCGATGGTTCGACAAGTAGCGGCTCGGATGTTGGGCGCCGCCGCCCCGCAAGGGAGCGCGGTCACCGCCCTGGCTCGGACGTTGTCAGACCCCGTACCAGCGGTGAGACTGGAGGCCGCCCAGGCACTGAGCAACGCTCCTGCCGAAGAAGGCGCCCGGGTCTTGCTCAATCACCTCGACGACGCCCATGAGGCGTTCGTGCTCGCGGTGGTCGACGCGCTCGCAACCTTGCGCAGCCAATCGGCTGTAGTCCCGCTGGTCGGCAAGATCTCCGACCCTCGCGTCAATGTTCGGCGCGCAGTGGTGCGGGCGCTGGGTGAATTTAGGGACGTGTCCCAGGTCGTGTTGCCCTTGGGGCTTGCCTTGTCGGATTCCGACCCCGAGGTACGGCGTCTCGCCGTAGACTCGGCCGTCGCAGCACGGGCGTTCGGCACGATGCCGGCGCTCGAAGAGCGGGTGAGACGTGACCGTGACGTCGACGTCCAGGTCGCCGCTCTGGCTGGGCTGCTCATTTTGGCGGGCAGCACACCCGATCAGGCGACGCGAGCATCGGCAGCTGCTCTCGCCGTCCAGAGTCTGGACGATGAACGACAGGAGCTGCGCAGTGAGGCGCAGCAAGCGCTCTCCGAACGGCCGCACGTGGCACGGCAAGAGCTGAGAACGTGTCTCACCGCGGCCAGCGGGGACCTCGTGGGCCGATGCGCTCTGGCGCTGGCCCACGACCACGATGCAGCGAACGCCGATCTGTTCGTCGCGGCTTGGCGCCAGGGTCGGATCCTGGCGCCGGACTTGCTCGCTGCCTTGGGCGTTCAGGGTGGTGATCGTGCGCTGCTCACGGTCTTGGAGCTGCTCGGGTCGGAGAGCGCCGCGGTCCGCACCCAGGCGGCAGAAGTCATCGGAGATTTGCTGCGCGCACGTCGTGGTGACGGCCGCGCCGTCGAGCCTGTCGTCGAGGCACTCGGAAAGTCGCGTTCACCCGCCGAGAGCGAGGCATTGCTCACGTTATTGGGCTACACCGGTTCGCCGCGCGCCGTGAGCCACCTCTTGCCGTTCCTCGGCAAGGCAAACTCCGCCCCGTTACGCCTGGCTGCGGTGCGCGCGCTGGGTGAGATCCGCGGCGCTCGTGTTCCCGAAGTCGTGGTTCGGGACCTGCTCACCAACGAAGACTCCACGCTGCGCGCCGCGGCGACGCTCGCGATCCGCGAGGGCGAGTGGCCAGAAACTTCGACCTTGCTGCTCGAGTTGCTCGGCGCGGCTAAACTCGACGAGGTCGAAGGGCTCGCTGTCGCGTTGTGGGGTCCCATCACTCACGTGAAGGATGCGGCGCTCGTCGCCACCCTGGAACGGCGGATCACACAGGCCGACGTTCGCAGTCGGGACGCCCTGCTCGAAGCGCTCGCACGGGTGGACTGGCGGCTCTCGGCCAGCGCATGGCGAAGGTTGGCCAACGAGCGCTCGTGCCGCAGGGCATCGAAGGTGGCAGAGCTGTTGGGGGCCTACCCCGAGGCGGTGTCGCTGCTTTTGCCCCTGACCTCGCACGCGTGCAATCAGGTCGCCTCGAATGCCGTTTGGGCGTTGGGGCAGCACGGCGGTGAAACGGAGCTGCCGCGCGTCCGCGAGTTAATCCATCACCAGGATCCGGCGGTGGCCGGCAACGCCGTCGCAGCCCTGGCGCGCATCGCCGCGCGTGCCGGCAAAGCGTCCGACGTGGCGCCGGCGTTGTGTGAGCAGGTGAAACAGGCGACGTTGGGCGCCAACTCGGCCACAGCAGCCAACGCGCTGTTCGGTCTCCGCCACCTGGGCCAGCGTTGCGGCGACGGTGCCGACGAACGTCGCTTGCTCACACTGGCCGAAGCGCCGCAGGTACGAACGCAAGCGGCGTGGCTCCTCCAGGCCGTGCCCGCGACTCCGGACGTCGACCGCAAAACACTGTCGAGGTGCGTGAGTCACGACACGGACGGTGACGTGGCGACCGCGTGTCTGTCGGCCCCCGACTCCGCGCAGCCCGCCGAAGGCTCCACGGACAACCCCACGACGATCCTGATCGTACCCCCGACGCGCAGCGAGCCCGAGCCTGGGGTACCGTTCACTTTACTCACGGAATACGGCGCGTACCGATTTGGTTGGACGGACGCGCGCGGCGGCGCATGGCTGCAAACCCGGGACGCTGACGCGGTTGCGCCCAGTCTTCCGGTGGGACAATGGTGACTGAGCGCCTCGGTGTCGCCACATAGCCAGCGCCCCGCCGATGCTCGAGGGTCGGCCACCCCCCAACGACGGAGTGAGCGCTCGCTCTCGGCTGGCGGGCGCCCACGGCGGCAGGTGCCCGCGCCCGTTCGCTGAGCCCCGTCATCGCAGCCCGACTTCCGTTGCGGCGCTTCGGACGTGTTAATTTGCCGTAAGGCTGCACAGTCTGGCGCCGCGCCGTATCGGCGCGCGCCGCAAGCGTCGACGTGCTCCGGGTCTCAGGAGAACACCAGCGACACGGACGCGTCGAGCCGCTAGGGTTTGCTCCGGCGACAGCGGTTCCAATTGGAGAGCGAGTCATGCGTGCCCGAAACACACCCGGTGTGGATGCAAGCGTAGACGAGGCGTTCACGAACTCGACCTGGTTCGTCGCGCTGCCTGTTTTTGGCGTCGCTGCGTTCTGTGTGCTCTACGCGCTCGCGAGCTCCGTCTACGCGGGGGTCAGCCAAACTGGCTACGCTCACCTCACCAACTACTGGTGTGACCTCCTGGCCGCGACGTCCCCGGCTGGGCATGGCAACCCCGCTCGTCCGCTCGCTGTGCTCGCCACCTTCGTGCTCCCCTTGTCGTTGGTGCCGCTTTGGTACCATCTGCCGCGGCTCTTTGCTGCCGAGGCTCGGGCGGGTGTAGCGGTGCAAGTGACTGGGTGCACGGCGATGGTCGGCGCGACGTTGGTCTGGACCCCGATGCACGACTTGGCCATCAACGTCGTCGCCGTGTTCGGTTTCTGCGCGTTGCTGATGACCTTGTTCGGCATCGAACGGCGCCGGTATCGCGCCGTCAGCGTGTGCTTGCGGTGGGCAGGGGCACTGGTGTTCACGAATTACGTGTTGTGGGCCACCGGGACGTTGGTCTGGTTGATCCCTGCGGTGCAGAAGGCGGCGTTTCTCGGGCTGTTCGTTTGGGTAGCCGTCGCGACGCACGCGATCTTGCGGTCTTTGCGGCGGGGGCGCGAGGTGATGGCGACAAGTGCGCATCGTCTGTACGAATCGAGCGACGCAGCGTGAACGAGGGTTTGGTTTGGGTTTACGCAACGCGAGCCGCAGTTCACCAGCCGTTACCGTCGCGCGAGCTGGCCACGAGTGCATACTGGAAGAGCCGCCAACCGCAGACGCCGTGGCACAGTTGGCACAACAATCGGTGACGAACCACGTCCTTCCTGTCCGAGTAGACTCGCAACCGATGGTCCGTGTAGCGTGTATACTGCGTGTTAAAGTCCGCGGGCCGATCGCAACGCCAGCCAAAAACCCCGGCGCGTGTTAGTCAGGGGCCATCGGTCGACACTGGTTTGCAGATTGTGCCTTGTGCCGTTGGTCCGGTGATTGCACCCTGTGAAGCACCATGACCAACGAGAGAACGATTGATTGGGCGAGAGCGCTGGCGCGAATGGCGACCGCCGAGGCTCGAAGCGGCCGTGGCTCGTGTTCCCGACAGCGCTGGACTGCACTCGCTTTCATCGCGGCGGCGCTCAGCGGGTGCTCGGCGAGTGAAGGCGGGGGCAGCGAGTCGCCGGCCGCCGATTCTCAGGGCGTCGACACGAGCACCGTCGAGGAAGTCTCGACGGGTCGGAACGACAGCAGCGCTCCGCACGTCGATCCGGCGGCCACGAGCGACGACGCCGAAACCACCAGCGGCGAAGAGCCGCCGGTCGTTCCCGTCGTCGAACCAGGAGAGCCGACTGCCGTCGGGGAGGAATGGTTGCGAGAGAACACGCTCTCGTTGCGCTCCGCACTGCCGATCCCATACCAAGGCCAAATCCTCCACGCTGACGTGCTGGCAGCGCAGCTCGCCGGGTACGATCCGGGAAGCTTGTTGCGGTGCGCGGTGTCGGACGACGCCGGCTATCGCCAGGCGATCGACGCACTCGGCGGGGTAACATGGGGGTACGGCATCAGCCTGCTCGAAGACCAGAGCAAGCCGCAGCTGCGCGCAGGTTACCAACTGCCGCTCCCGCAGGCGGCGCCTTCGGCGGGCGACTCGGGTGGCGGGGGCGTCGAGATCGAAAAACCCGACGTCGTGGCGGTCACGGAAGCTGCGGCCCTTTATTACTCGAAGGTGCACGGCTTGTTGGTGGTCAGCCTGGAAGGGGATGCGCCAACCTTCAAGTGTGCAACGCAGCTACCAGGCTGGGTGAACCAGTTCTTCTTTCACGACGGTCATCTCGTCGCGATGACCAAATCACACGACGGTACCCAGTCCGCGCTGCTGCATTTCCAGATCAGCGGCAGTGACGTGCAGTTCGTCGAGTCGGTCTCTTTGGGTAACACCAACATCCTCGACTCGCGGCGCTTCAACGACAAGCTGGTCTTTTATACCGACATGAATCGAGCCGTGCCGGACCCCGCCGATCCCGGGCAACAGCCCACGGTGAATCCAGGCGCGGGCATCGGCCAACCCGACGTGGCCCCGTGGATTGGCGTTCCCCGAAATCGAGATCGCGCTCTGCACGTCTATCGACTCGGTGAAACGCTCGAGCGTGAGACGTACGACACCCTGATCGACACCTCGGTGAGCGAAGAGCAACTTTACGAAGCCGTCGATGCACAGACGCCACCCGGGACGCAGGTGAACGAGTCGCACTGGTTCGGTTACAACATGTGGGCGAGCGATCACTACTTCGTGGTGACCGAACAGATCACCAAAACGCTGGTCGACCACTGGCAGACCGACGTCTACAACGTTTGTACGGACAGCCACACGGACGAAGTGCCGTATACGTACTGTTGGACCGAATACGAGACGCGACCCAACCCCGACTACGTCGAGCCAGACAACTCGGGCGGCGACCGCAGTTGCCAGGGGATCACGCTCTCGGATTGCCTCGTCCAAGTTGCGCGCGTTTCGAACAAGACGATTCAAGTGCCAGTCGGCAGCAAGTGTGAGGAACGCATCGACTACCGGTGGTACTGCGACGCGTACGAGCAACGCACGGCGGAGTATCCGGTGTACCGCTACGAAGACTCCACCCGTCTCTACATCTACGAATATACGGACGCGGGGTTCGTCCAGGTAGATTCGCAGGTCCACGAGATCGCCAGCGCGGGTCTGGAGGATCAGCCTGCCGACGCCCAAGTCGAGACGGTGACGGCCTCGACCGAGACGTACGATCTGGCGGTCCCAGGCGCCGTACAGACTCTGTACTTCCAAAACGGCTATCTCTACGTGATCTCGCAGGGGGTGCTGCAGGTTTATGCCATGGGCGGAGGTTCGCTGGTGCGCACGGCGACGCTGCCAGTCGTCAACGAGACGCTACAGTCTTCGCTTTTCACTAGCGAGCAGCTGTTCCTCAGCGACTTTGGATGGAGTGGAGGCGATCACTCGACGCTGCGAGTCGTGGACCTCGGCAACCCAGCGTTCCCCAAGATCGACGGGAGCACCCACGAGCTGCCGGGTGGTCATCAGTCGATCATCGCGAGCGAATACGGCATCTTCACCGTGGGGTCGGTGCAGCAATTCATGGGCCAGACGATCAACGCGCTGAAGTTGGGCTTGTTCTCGAACCCGTACGCCGACGAGACGGCCTACTTGATCGTTGGGACGGACCTTTCTGGTGCTTACCTGAGCACGGAAGAGGCTCAGTATTTCGACGCCGCGGCTCAGCGCCTGGTGTTACCTTATTCCGGGCAGCTCGACTCGATCCAGCAGTTCCGCGTCGGGTTGTCTCACATCGAACCGGGGTCGATCGTGAGCGAAGGGGCGGTGGTGGTCCCCGAGCCTGCCGATCGCGTTCGACGCTTGCCTTACGAAGAGGCCTCGTATTTGACGTTCGGCCAAAGCTCTGTCGAATGGCTCACGCCAGCCGACGCCGAGTGGCAGCGCACGCCGATTCTCGAGTATCTCTTGCCGACCAGTGTGTATCGCGTCAGCGAGCAGGACGACTACGTCGAGTTTCAACGACTTGGGCAACGTTGCCGGCTCTACTTCGCCAATGCGAGCGACATCAATCAGCGTCAGAACGGCGTCTACTCCGAGGAGTTCGAGTGCACGGGCTGGCCGACGGCGTATGCGAACCGTTTGATCTTCACCACGGGTAGCGTCGAATTCAACGCCGAACACGAGGTCCGCCTGCTCTCCGAGGAAGAAGTGACAACGACACGTGAGCTGATTGCACAACGTCCCGTTTGCGTCCTGAGTGACGAACTCGTCGACAACACCTACGTCGACCCGAATTCGCTTCCGGACGACGCCGTCGTGACGTGTATGACGCAGGAAGAGTATTGGGAACGCAGTCAGGAGTTGCTCACGAGCGCGCAGTGACGCTCGCGGCGCCAGGCTGACGACAAGAAGGTCATCCTGGCGCTGTCGACGCCAGGATGACGAGGCGTGGCCGTCTGCGCGGGCAGGCGTGATGCGCCGCAGCCATCTGGCGTCGGCTTCGGACCGCGGCTATCCTGCAGGCATGAGCCGTTCGCCTGCGTCCGCCGCGAGAGTCTGCCGTCGTGCCGTCGCCGTTGCCGGGTCAACGCGGTTGGGCGTGTGGATGTGTCTGTCGGCCGCGACCGCCTGCGGCACGGAGCCGGCGTTGAGCCCACTCTCCGAAGCGCAAGACGGCGGCCTTGTTGCTGAGCCGCAGCCCTCGGCCCCGAATGACGAGTCTGGAGGCTCGGACGGCGTGACGAGCCACGGCGACGACACGGCGGCGGGCAACGACTCGGAAGCGCCCTCCTACTTGGTCGACGCGGCCGACGCGACGCACGAAGTGACTCAGGTTTACAACGGTGAGACTCACCTCGTGGGGGACGCCCCCGC
>CBINDO010000194.1:0-15606 GCA_966249405.1 uncultured bacterium
CGGCCGCCCGTGAAGGCGCTTTGCGCGGCGTGAGCGCGATCGCGGCGTCGGCGTCGCTCTCGGCCGATGGTGACGCCGCGAGCGCCGTCGTGGCACGCATTGCGGAACACGTGATCGCCGCGAAGAGCGCCGACACGTTACTCCTCAACGTCAACTTTCCCGCGGGTAACAAGTGGCCAATCCGCGCCACCCATCTCGGAAACCGCGTCTATCAAGATGGCGTTCACTTCCGTAGCGATCCACGAGGCGGTGAATACCTGTGGATCGGTAGCGGCGGAGTTCGGCACACGGGTTCTCCGGATTCCGACACCGATGCGTTCGACCGAGGCATCGTCGGGGTCACTCCGCTGTCACTCGAACTCTGGGCTGCGATGCAGCAAGAGTGGGTGAAAGAGCTGGTCGATACCCTGACGAACGCCGAGTCTTGAGGCCTTGCCCGGCTCGCCAACGGCCGATGGCATGAGTGGGTGAGCGATTGTGGCGCGGCGGTGTTTATCCCACCCGCCGCGTGCGCCGATCTGGGAGCGATGTTCTCCTTCCGACCCGTCTCGACGTCGCGCTCTGCATCACGACGAGGGTTTCGCCTCGCGGCGCTGACCTTCGCCAGCTTGGTATTTCCAGGCTGCATCGACTTGGACTTCGATCCGGTGAAGGTCGGCCTGCCCGAAGGCTTGGACGCGGCAATGTTCGAAGGCATCGTCCTGCGTGATGGCAGCTTCGAGCTGGAGGATGGGCACGTCCCCGATTGGAACGAGTACTTCGGCATCGACGGCGGCGCGGGAGGCTTGATCGCGGAACTCGCTGGTCAAGGCGAGGGTGAGACGTGCACCGTCGAAGACGACGAGTGTCGGTCCGGCCTGCAGTGCCTGGGAGGGGTTTGCGTCGCGGCACACAATCAGCCGAACGGCGCGTGGTGCCTGATATCGGCGGAGTGCACGAGCGGGCAGTGCGTCAACTCGCAGTGCACGGGGGGCGGCGCGGGCCAGGTCGGCGACCGCTGCACCTCGAGCGCCGAATGCGAGACGGGCTTGCGCTGCGGTACGCAGGGGCTCGAGGCTGTTTGCCTGGCAGACGGGGCGATGGACATCGGGCAGCCGTGTCACCACATCAACGAATGCCGTGCGGGCCTTTCGTGCCTGCAGGACAACGGCAAGACGACCTGTGAACCCGTGGGCTCTACCGATGTCACTCCCAACATGTGGACGGGCGTCGATTGCGAGGCCGAGAGCGGCCCGGTGCGCGCCTACTTCGAGGTGCCCGGCGCAGCCGGCGCGTTGGCTGGAGATTACTTCCGCTTGCCATTCCCCAACGCGGTGCTCACCGACGCGGCGGGCGGGCTGCGGCTGGGGACGTTCCCAACCCCTGGGGTGAACACGTTGGTGGGTAAGGACCCAGTTGCACCCTACGTAGCGGGACTCGAAGGGGAGGTCGGTTTCAGCGCGAGTAGCGTCGCCCAGTTTCGGTTCTCTGGGGAAGTCGACTTCGGCAGCTTCGGATTGCCAGGTGCCATCGAATGGGTCGACATCACGGACCCCGCCGTCCCCGAGTGGGCCGGCTTGACCTATCGCAGCAGCCCCGGGAGGACGAATTACGTATGCGCCAATGGACTCTCGGTGCGGCGCTCGGACGTCCACCCCATGGAGCCCGGCCACACGTACGCGGTGTGGATGACGACCGATGTACGTGCCGCGTCCGGTGAGGCCGTCGCGCGAGCCGAAAACCTGACGGCGTTGCTGAGCGCCACGCCGCCGACCGATCCCGTGTTGTTGTCTCACTACGAAAAGTACGCGCCATTTCGGGCTTACCTCGACGGCGTGGGCGTGAGCACCGACCGGGTGCTCACGGCGACAGTGTTCACCGTAGCCCAGCCGACGAACCTGATGGCCGAGCTCGCGCAAACCGTAACCCGCTTGCCAGCGCCGGCTGCGAGCGCTTGGACCTTGTGTGATGGGGCCACGCCGTCGCCCTGCCCACAGGCTGACGGCCTCCGCGCCTGTGGAGCGAGCCCACTGTTCGACGAGTATCACTTGCTCGTCGAGCTCCCGATCTTTCAGCAGGGGACGGCGCCCTACAAAGACGAAGGCGGCGACGTCCAAACGTCCGCCCCCGTGCGCTACGAGCAGGTTTGCGCGGCCGTAACCGTACCCAAAGGCACCAGCGCCGGCGCCGCGTTGCCGTTGGTGATCGCTACCCACGGCACCGGCGGCTCGTTCCGCACCCACGTCGACAGCGGTGTTGCGGCGTCGTTGTCCGCAGTAAATCTGGGAGGACAAGTCGTCAGCTTCGCGGTGCTCGGGTTCGATCAAGTGGAGCACGGGCCGCGTCGCGGCGACTCGACGGAACCACCGGACAACCTGTTCTTCAACTTCCTCAACCCCGACGCGTCTCGGGGCAACCCACTCCAGGGCGCCGTCGACCTGATGTCCGTGGTGCGTTTCGCCAGGACGTTGACAGGTGGCGCGGGACCCTTCGATGTGGACCCCGAGCGCATCTCGGTGTTCGGCCATTCTCAAGGTTCCATGCACGCGACGCTTGCGTTGCCCTACATCGAGAACCTCGACGCAGCGGTCTTGAGCGGCAATGGCGTCAGCCTGATGCACGGGCTCCTCACCAAGACTCTGCCCGTCAACATCGCCGAGTTGGTGCCCCTGCTGATCAGCGACGGGCTCTACTACGACGAGCAAACCCAGTCGGTACGAGGTCAGGTGCCTGGCGGGACGCACCACCCCGTATTGTCCGTAATCCAGCGCTACATCGACCCCGGGGATGGTGTTAATTTCGCGCGTATGCTCACCGCGCCCGACGCGCCCCATCCAACTCACGTATTCCAGACCTTTGGCGTGGACGATCACTTTTCGCCGCCGGAGACGCTGCGGATCTTCGCGGGGGTCGCTGGGCTCGCGGTGGCGCAGGCCGATCCGAGCGCCACACCTCCTTACAACCTCGGACCCGAATGGCCGACCTTCCCCGTGGAGCAGACGATGGGCAACGGCAGCAACATGTACACCGCCGCCGTCCGCCAGTACGGTCCGGTCGCCCAAAGCGATGGTCACTTCGTGGCTTTCCAAGTGCCGTCAGCGGTCGAAGACGTGCGACACTTTTTGGGTCAGGCCGCGCTCGGGATGACGCCAGCCGTTGGGCGTTGAGTAACATTGCGGTTTCCGCATACGGTGGACGCGCTGGCCATGCGATCGGCGAGAGCGTCCGAGCCACCACGATTGCGCCCCCGAACGTCGAGGCCAGTTCCGGCCGCGCCTGAAGTTGGTAGAGTCCGGCCATGGTCGGCAGGGCTCGGCGAACGGCAGTTCTGGGCGGTGCGTTCTCGTTGTGGATCACTTGGGCCGCGTTGGGTTGTTCACGTGATACGCGCAGCAAACACGCGGCCTTGCCCGTTACTACCAGTCGTCCCGCCCCGTTGACGCCACCGCCTGCGCCGCCGACGTTGCCCGGCTTGCGCGTCGACGTTTACGCGGAGCCCGTCTTTGGTGGGCAATATTCGCTGTTGTCGGTCGGGCCACTCCAGCCCCAGCCGACCGAGCTCGTCGACCACGAGCCCGTGCCGCCCTTGCTCTTGGTGCACGGCTTGGGCCAGTTTGGAATGGCCGACTACTATCCAATCCTCGAGGGGCTGGCGCAGGATCGACGAGTGTTGGCGGTAGATCTGCCCGGCTTCGGTCAATCTTCGCGGAGCAACCGAGAGTACCGGCCGGAGGGGTTCGCGAGGTTCCTGGCTCACGTCGCAGATACCCAGGCCGCAGGTCGCGTCGATGTGCTCGGCCACTCCATGGGTGGAGCGATCAGCATCGCGTTTGCCGGCTCGTTCCCGCACAAGGTGCGGAGGTTGGCCCTCGTCGACGCCGCCGGAGTGCTGTTTCGTGAGACACTCGTCTACGAGATGAAAAACGAGTTCTCAGATGAACCCGAGGCCAACTTGCTCAGGTTGGTGGGCCGCGACCTGTGGAATGCGGCGCTATCGGTGGCCTCGCCGTTCTCTCTCGACCCGGACGTCGTGCTCGAGAGCGAGTTGTTGCGGGGTAAGGTGCTCGAGGGTGACCCCATGCAGATTTCGGCGCTGGCGCTGCTCGAACACAATTTCGACGCCGATTTACGCGCCGTCACCGCGCCAACTTTGCTCGTGTGGGGTAAACAGGACACGACGGCTCCGCTCCGAACCTATCACGTCCTCCGGGAGCGCTTGCCGGTATGGGAATCGGCGATGTTGGAAGGGGTGGGACACAATCCGATGGCGCAAGCGCCGGAGCGATTGTTGTCTCGAGTCATTCCGTTCTTCGACACTCACGAACTCGGGCAGCTCGAGAACAAGCGACCAGGCGTCGCACCGTTGCAGCACGGGGGCTGCGATGGACAGCCGGTTCGGACCTTCGAAGGCCGCTGGGCGCGTCTGGAGATCAGCGGCTGCCGTCAGGTTCTGATCCAGAACGCGGTGGTCGAGTCGCTCCACGTCTTCAACTCGAACGTCGAGCTGCGTCACGTGACGGTCGAGCAGGGGACGTTCGTCTCCGAGGGCAACTTGCGCGCGACGGGGAGTTTGTTACTGGGTGAGACGGCGCTCGGTATCAACGCCGCCAACATCGACCTGGCCGGCGTCGAGATCGCCGGCACCGACGAGTCGCTCACCGTGACCGGTAAGTCTTCGTTGATCGCGAGCGTTACCGGCGTGGCGACGAACGATGGGCGGCGCGTCGTCCACGGCCGCCTGCGACTCAAGGAGGGGATGCGGTGGTGAGGGGGCGTTCAGTGAAACAGGAGCGCTATGGGGGATCGGTTAAGGCGCCAAGCCACAACCCGGAGTTCGGGTATTCCACCAAGACGTAAGTTGTCTCACCATAGCCAGCAGCGGTAAGAAATCGTGGGTCCGTCGCCGTCAGCCGGCTCCAGGACTTCCAGTTGAGGAACTTGCTACCCCGGTATGTGGACATCATCAAGCCACCCCGCTCCGACTGCACGAACACGTCATAGTCGAGGGGGCGTGGACTAGCCATGGCGAGATTGCTGCCGACCGTCGAGCCGCCACCAATCATCGCCCATCCGCCGAACCAGGTCGTTCCGCCCGTGAAGGTGGTTGCAACTACTTGGTGCGGATTACCTGGGAACTGCGACACCAGGTCTACGCGGTCCGTGAGCCATGACGCAGCGGCGAGCGTCGGTCCCACACAGCAGCCACCGATCTCCTCCCAGGCCGTCCACTCTGTTAGGAATCTTCTCCAAAAGAGCCGCCCGTCGGAGACATTAAAAAGGTTGACCCGGCCGGATTGCTCTATCGCGATCGTGTATTCGCTGTTGGCGGAGCCCAAGAGCGGTACGTCGATCTCTGTACAGTGCCACTCGCCGACTGCGCGTGTACAGTGAGCGAGTCCGCCGCTGGCAAGTTCACCAACCAGGTCGACTCGAGTCGCAGTGGCGCCGAGGGCTGCCAATTGCATACCCGGCAGGGGCGTTGAGCTCGATGACTCGACCGTGAGGCCATCGGGCGTGACAACCTGTCGTGAGACAATGCTACTGGCCGAACTCGAGAGGACTTCGACCGTTTCAGGTCCTGGGACTATCGCATGGACGCGCGAGACCTGGGCTTCAGCGTCTTGGGTAGCGAGTGCTTGTGCGGGAGATGTCTGGAGTCGTGTGAAGTTCCGCCAACCAGCTGCACTCGCATACAGCTCGAGGGCGGCCGAAATGTCACCCGTCGTAATGGTCTGTACTCCGTCGATCGGGTCGCCATTCAGGTCTCGCAAGTTGCAGTCGTTACGCTTCGTACAACCGGGTTCGAGTTCCTCTGAGGAAGGGTGCATAATGGAATGCAGGTCATACTCGCCCAGGTCCGTCGTCTCACCGTTTACACAGCGCACTGGATTTGGATCGAGCCAGGACGGTGTGCAGGCTTCATCCCTCATATTGACGTGTTCGTCGCGATCGCTCCGGAGGTGGTGCGCAGCGAGGCCCGCCAAACGCCCCAGCACAGCGAGGGCCTGCCGGGCTGAACACGCACCCAGATTGACAGTGGTCCTGGGGCCAATCATTCCTCGTTGGGCCTGACACCCGTCATGGATCAAAGCGGCAATATACTCTGCATTCTCTGCAGCGTTCGCGGCTTCGAAGCGAATCTCGGGCTTGAGCACGCTGTTCCAGGTTTCGATCGCTGCCTCCACGCGTGAGCGGGCCTCTTCCGGCCATCCGCCTTCAAATGCGTAAGGGATAATGCCGTTGGGCCAGATCGCGACGTTACAAGTCTCCCCTTTGGGCGGTTGGCAGAGCGTGACGGCCGGCGTTGGCTCTGAGCTGGAGAGCGACTCGCTGGTGGCGCGAGGGCTCGTTTCGAGGACGTCCGGGTCAACCACACTGGCATCGCGGAAACGCTTGCTCACCGAGGAGGTGTCTGCTGCGTCGGCCACCGTGCTTGCGGACTGTCCAAAGGAATTACCAAACCCTTCTCCGACAGCAGAACCAGCGTCTTCACCGCGCTTAGGTTCGCGGGAGCCGAGATCCGACGCGCAGTTGGTACAGTCCGTGACGATGCTTGCGGAGCTGCGAGAGTTGTTGGCGTTGACCGTGGGTGGATCCACCAGCAGCGTTGTTACATCGTGGCAGCCGAAGAGCATCCACGCGGCAAGCAATCTTGGTCGAGCGACCATCCGAGTAAGCTTTGACACTCTTCTGGACTGCACCCATGCAAGGCCTAGCATCCTTGTGTAGAGGTGTGCAATAGTCTTCGAGGTGAGTCACCGAACCGTTGGCTACTTGGGACTAGCGTTTCTTGTCAGCGTGTTGTGTACGGGACGGTCACCGGCGCTCGCAGAAAGCGGCCTCGAAGAAGAAGCTCGCCGGAACGCAAAGGAGCACTTCGATCGAGGGCTGGAGGCGGCTCGAATTGGAGACCTCGATTTGGCCGTCCGCGAGTTCGAAGCGAGCCTGACTATTCAAGACCACCCGACGGTTTTGCTGAACCTGGGCGAAGCCTATGCTGCGCTGGGGCGCCCAGTGGAAGCGTCGGATAGGCTGCTGCGGTATCTCGAACATGAGTCCCGCGGCGATGCCGCGAAAGACTTAGAGGAACGAGCACAGGCGATACTGCAGGTCCAGAGGAGGCGAATCGCCTGGATTACTGTTGTTGCAGATCGGGCCGCAGAAGTTTGCGTGGACGGGCGTTGTGTGGCGGCGTCGGGCGACTCGACGGTGGTTGCGGTGGCGAGCGGTTGGCACGCAGTTGTTGCTCGGTATGCGGAGGGTGAGGCTCAGGCCGGCGTAGAGGTGCAAGGCGGCGAACGCCGGGTCGTTGAACTGCCACGTGTACCAAGTCGCGAGAAGGGCGTCTTGCAGGTTGATTGCGCTCTGCCCGATGTCGAAGTCACGATTGACGGCATCCGGCAAGAGAAGGGTGTCCCGATCTTCCTGCCGCCCGGGAGGCACGAAGTTCGTTCGTTCCGTGAGGGGTATCTACGCAGGTCAGACTCTGTGTCGGTCTCGTCAGGTGTCGTGCACAATGTTGATTGTCAGCTGAACCTCGACCCGTTGGGGACGCCAAGCTCCAGAGGTGTGCTAAAAGTGAGCGGCGTCCCCAGGGGGGCTAGCGTAGAGCTAGATGGCCAACCCTATCGCGGTGAAGGCCTGACTCTCGGGCGCCATTTGATCGAAGTCGGCGCAGAGGGTTACATTGGGTGGAAAAGACTCGTAATAGTTAATCCGGGCCCGGCCCAAGAACTGCAGGTTCGGCTCAAACCAACGGCCCGCCAGCTTCGAGACATGGAAAGTCGACGGAGCGATACCGCAACTTGGAGCATCGTCGCGGGAGCGGGCGCCGTCGTGTTGGGAGGTGCGGCGATCGGTCTCGCCCTTGCCAGTGATGCCGCGTATGCCGACGGCAAGCGACAACGGGCAGAGCTAGAGCGCGTCGAGGATGAGGGCGGCAACCCGGATCAAGGCGCCATGTTACGTCGCGACCTATGGGAGACTGGCTCCAACGTGGCCAGACTCGATGCGCTCGCGCTTGGTGCGGGAGTCATGGCAGGGACTTGTTTGACGGTTGGGATTTTTCTTGCTGTTAAGGCAATGTCTATCGAAACAGGAGACTCTCCACTTACGTTGGAGTTGGGAGAGTTCGGAGCAACACGGGTTCATTTTTGAGGGAGTCATCAATGCGGTTGAGGGAGGACGACGTAGTCACGCAACGGACAGGTGATGTGGCAAACGCCACATTGCGGAGGCGGAGTGACGTTTGGCTGCGATGGATCTTTCCGGAAGTGGACTCACCTTTCGCGCAGGTCCTGAGGGCGGGAAGCACTACTCTCGGGCGGGACCCGAGCTGTGACTTGGTTCTGTCCTCCAACATCGTTTCACGGCGACACGCGGAGATCTTGCGAGAAGGGCCAGTAATCAGCATTCGGAACTTGAGTACAACCAATCGGGTTCGCGTAGATGGCGTTGCGGTTTCTCATGCCGTTGTTAGCCCCGGCCAGGTCGTGAGGGTTGGTGATCACTTGGCCATACTGACTGCGGGGGCAGACGGCGGTGTTGTGGACGAAGTTGGTCCCAGCCTTTGGATTGGGCCAAGCGCGCGTGACGCGTGGGCGCTAGCTGCTCAGGCTGCACCGACGAACCTGCCGGTCTACATCTCTGGACCAACCGGGACTGGCAAAGATAGGATCGCCCAGGCCATTCACCGGCAAAGCGGCCGCCCGGGCGCGTTCATTCCGGTCAATTGTGCCGCGCTCTCCGAAGCGTTGGTGGAGTCGGAGCTGTTCGGTCATCAAAAAGGCGCCTTCACCGGAGCCCATGCGGTGAGTATTGGGAAGTTTCAGGCAGCCAACGAGGGGACGCTGTTTCTGGACGAATTGGCGGAGCTTCCAAAGCATGTGCAGGCGAAGCTACTGCGCGTCTTGGAGGACGGCACAGTGTGGCCGGTTGGCGCGAGCCGTGGGATCGGCCTCAACGTCAGAATTCTTGCGGCCGCCCAGCAACCGATCGACGAGTTGGTGGAGAGTGGGCAGTTGAGGTCCGACTTACGGGAGCGACTGGGCGCAGTGGAGGTTACTCTGTTGCCCCTCAAAGAGCGACGCGAGGAGATCCTCCCTCTCGCGTATCGGCTGTTGGCCAAGCACGGCGGGGGCAAAGCGTTTCAATTCGATGTTCAGGTTGCTGAGCGACTGTGCGTTCACACGTGGCCTGGTAATGTCAGGGAGCTGGATCACCTCGTCCGCCGACTCGTCGCGTTCGGTGCCGCGACCCTCCAGCTAAGTGACCTACCACCGCGCCTTCAGCAAGACCTGGAACCGAAAGAGCGTGAGACACCATCGCCCAGGGCCAATCCCGAAGTTGATCGAAAGCGCCTCGGGCGCCTGTTGGCCAAGAACGGAGGCAAGGTGAACGATGCAGCCGCCGAGTTAGGGTTCTCGCGGCAACGCGCCTACCGGCTCCTTCGAGGCCGTCCGCCCGCCGAGCTGATCAGTAGCTTGGAGTCGGAGGAAGTTGGGTGACGCAAGTCGTGTTACCGGGTCAACTGTTCGGTGCGTATGCGGTGGACCACAAGATTGGGGAAGGGGGGATGGGTGAGGTATTCGATGGCCTTCACCTTGAAACAGGACGCCGTGTCGCAATAAAGGTCATCAAGCGCCCGAACGAGCAGGAGTGGGATCCATACCGCCGCTTCAAGAAGGAAGTCGAAGCACTGCGCAACGCACGCAGCCCCAACGTCGTGGATATCATAGATTGGGGATTGGACCCGCGGCCATACATCGTGATGGAGCGTTTATGCGGTGAGACGCTTCGGGCTTTACTGCGCCGCGAGCATTATCTGACGGTTGAAAAGGCCGTCCAGATCGGAATCGACGTCTGCAGTGGCCTCGACGTCGCTCACGGCTTCGGGATTATTCACCGCGACTTGAAGCCCGAGAATGTGTTCATCACCGAGAACTCAACCAAACTACTCGACTTCGGTGTTGCCAAGTTCGCGGCGAGCGAGACCAGCTCTAACTTGAGTTCGGGCTTACCAGTCGGAACGTTGCGCTACATGGCGCCCGAGCAGATTCGCGCTGACACGATTGACCCGCGGTCAGACGTTTACGCGGTTGGAGCGATCTTGTACGAGTGTCTCACTGGAACACCGGCCTTTGACGCGCGAGAACCGTACCGTCTCCTGTTTGAGGTGCTTCACCAAGAACCGAGTCCTCTCGTGTCCCGAGGAGGAGGTCTGCCTTCCTGGCTCGAAGGAGTCGTGATGAAGTGTTTGTCGAAGAACCCGAGCCTGCGCCCACCAACGGCGTCGGCACTTCGTAACATCCTCGCTTCGCGGACGTTCGTTGCTGACCGCGCCCAGGACCACGCCCGGGTCGCACCCATCACGCAATGCGTGCTTGATGAACAACGAACGGATCCCACCAACTTCCCGCTGATTCACGTAGATTCAAGGAAGCGAGGGCACGCTGTTTCGAGATCGGTATCCCTTCTGGGACTTACGTCGCTGCTCATTCCCACGTCTGAACCTTTCATGGGCAGCTCGGCTCCGATCTCCGTCACGGTCGAGCCATTGACGCCTACGACCGTTGGCAATGGGGCGTTAGACGGTCCCCAACTGCACACGGAATCGATGCGGCTCGTGAATAGCGGGGCACCCCCGTTGCTCAAGGAGCGAGCGGGAGCCCATGCCGGCGACCCCCGCTCGACGCCTCGACGCCAGCTCCCATCTTTGGCAACGAGCAGTCCACCGCCCGAGCCCATCAGGACGGCACCGATCGAAAGGGCCATTTACCAGTTTCCTCAGATGGTAACCGCTAATCCGTACACTGGTGAGCCTCCGAAGGATTGAAGAGCGACCTTACGCAGGGTCGTCGGTGTTTCCTCTGACGGCGGTGCTTGCCTTTCGTACCTCTTTAGTCAGGGTGAGAGCGACCTGCGAGCCGAACTGCTCGGACAGTTGGCCGAATATGAGCATCGGCTAAGGGGTAGCAAGGAAGCTGCTCCACTCAGTGCAGTGCAAGCCTCAGAGCACGGCGCGCAAGCTCGACTGCGGCCTGGCTTGAATCGTGCATTCGGCCAAGCGCGCTTCGGGCGAACCGAAGGCATGGAGAGATGATTCAATAGCCAGGCATCCCCAAGCGCCCCACCTCGCCGAGCGATGGTAGTCGGAAAGCAGCATCATCCGGCCTTTCGAGCCTTGATGTGGTGGCATGCGGGTGCTGTCGATACCAACCAAAGGCCAGCACACAATGAAGCAACAGCTATACAACTTGCCGTCCCCTCACTTCCCTGCGACCCGTCAGGACGATTCGAAACCAACCATATCCGCGAAAGCAAGGAGCAGCGCGATTTCGTTGATTGCCTTCATCGTCGCTGCGTGCGGAACAAGCGCGTCAAGCGACGATGATATGTCGGAGTCGCCTCAGAAAGAGTTCCGTTCAGTTCAGTCATACGAGGAACTGCTTCAGGACCCTAGGTACAAAGAGCACGAAGGGCTAGTTGTATTCGAAGGCGATATCGTGATTGGGACGATCGATGAGGTCAAAGCACAGTTAACAAATCATAGCTTTGGTACGGCCGTCGATGGCGCGCTGGGTAAGGACCTTGCGGCTGTCGGTGGGTTTGATCGCAGCAGTCGTTTCGATGTTGCCGAGCGAACTTGGGGAAACAAGATCAAGTACATATTCGGTTCCACGGTTAGCGAGAATACCCGGAATGTCATCAGAAACGATGTCATGCCCCGGTTTCAACGGCGTACTTCCCTTCTCTTCGAAGAGAGCACGAACTTCATTCCAACTGAGAGTGTAGTCTCCTTCCTTAATACTCCGGACTCTACACTCTGCGCGTACTACCAGCAGACGATAAACGGCGTTTTGATTCACCAAGTTGAACTACACGGGTGCGCTGCAGTTCAATGTATTGACGGCCTAATACCAGGAGGCGATGCCGCCGAGGACGCCCTCTGTGATTGTGACTGCGACGCCGAGGCATACGTGCAGGTTCTGCATGAACTTGGACACGCCCTCGGCCTGGGCCACGAGCACCAGAGACCGGACCGTGACAGCTACGTCCTTGACCCCAACTACGACCCAAACAGCACGGACCCGGCCTACAAAGCAAACAACGACCCGTACGCCCCTTCGACCGTCGAAATGTTCGGTGACTACGACGTAAAGTCGGTGATGCAGTATCAGGGCCTAACCAACCTTGCTAACAACACCGTCATACCCGTTAACAAGGAACTTTCTGACTACGATGTGCGTGGAATCCAGATCATGTACGGCAGTCAGTACCAGTCGACGGCTTCCGCCGTTTCTTGGGGCGCTAATCGCTTGGACGTGTTCTACCGCGCCACCAATGGTTCTGTTGGCCATCAAGCTTGGGGTGGGGCGTGGGTTGCGGGCAATCTTGGGGGTGTGATCTTGGGTGCGCCAGAAGCAGTCTCACACGCTCCGAACCGGCTCCATGTGTTCGTGAGAGATACCAATCGGAAGCTACGGGTGAAGGAGTTCGACAACAGCGGCTGGGACACGTCATGGGTTCACCTCGGAAATGAGACCTTGGCGAGCGACCCAACTGCTGTGTCGTGGGGACAAAACCACGTCGCGATCTTCGCCAAACACGATGATGGAAGTGTGCGGGTCAAGACTTGGAACGGGACTTCATACAGCGCGTGGGTGAATCTTGGCGGCTATTCGAAAGGACCAATCGAGGCTGTATCCTGGCAATCTGGTCGCCTGGACGTGTTCACGGTAGGTCTGGACGGCGCGTTGTATCATAAGTGGTTCAGAGATGGATCCTGGTTTGGAGAGGCAGACGGTACTTGGGAGCGCCTGGGCGGATACATTGTTGGAAAACCAGCGGTAGTATCTTGGGGACCCAACCGAATCGACATCTTTGCCAAAGGCTTGGACAACGGACTCTACCACAAGTACTGGAACGGCGGACCAAACTGGCTGCCTGCAAATCAAGACGGTAGCTGGGAGTCAATGGGCGGTAGCGTCATCGGTCACCCAGTGGTGGAGTCCTGGGGTAGTAGCCGAATTGACTTGTTCTGGCAGGCAAGCAACGGTGAGTTGCGAACGAAGGTGTACGACAACGGATGGTTCAACTCAACAGCGCTATCCGAGTCAAGTCACCTTGTTGGAGCGCCAGAGGTGGTGTCCTGGGGTCCAAACCGAATCGACGTGTTTGTCCGAGGCACTGACGACAACTTGAGACACAAGGCATGGGGTGGTGGTCCGCAATGGTCCCCGGCCAACAATACGAACTCTCGTGGTGTCGAGATCACTTGGTGAGCGTTGATTCCCGTGGCGGTTCCTGACTTCCGCCCGGAGTAGGCCAGCCGGCTCGACGTCCGCTCGGGCGGCTGGCTCTGCCCTTCTGAAGCCAGCGCCAGGACTGCCAAGCGGCGCAATGGCGGCTCGCATAAGCGAAAGAGTTGATAGAAGTTGAAAGCGCATACCCGTTCGACATCGCTCGGCTGGCGCGGATTCGTGTTAGTTGATGGTCACGGGGGCAGCGCTCGCACCTTCGTCGTGATGCGCTGGTTGCTCAACGCCCGCCTGGATGGGCCACGTTTGCAGGATGCGTAGTACCCGGAGGGCGACACACGAACTCGCCGAACGCGTAAGAGCTGAACGGCAGGACGCCGCAAACAGGTGCGTCTTGATGGTCACACCCGTTGCTGGGTCGACGATCGAAACGCCGTCGCAGTAATCGGCCTGCTCCGCCGGCTTGTGCTCGAGCCGAATCGTAGCACTGACTTGCGTTGGGACCTTGTCGAGCAAGCGACGCCGGAAGGGCGTGTAGCTGACCTCTGGGTCATTCTCTTGATGTAGTTCTTTGATTGGTCGTGCCACGCGCGACCTCGTCGCCTATCGCCTGCCAGTTGACTGCGGTATCCCAGGTCGGCTCCGCGTGCACAGGCGGCTGCGCCACATCAGCGTTAGGGGCTTCGGCCCCAAACTTGCGAACGGTCTGTCGCGATACACCGAGCGCGTGGGCCACTTCTTATCGAGAGGCCTTGGCTTAACAGTACTTGGATTTGCTTCTGCATGTTTGCGACTTCCGGCCTCGGGCCATGACTGGCACCATTGCCACGGCTCGATTCGAGAGGGGCGTGCCGCCCACCTCCGAGCCGAAGTTGACCACCCGCCAACGGGTGGTCAACATCCCCCCACAGGGGGGGGGAAACATCGTTGACAACGGGTGGTCAAATCCGCGCGCACTCGGGCCAAAATGGCTACATCACATCCATCGCGAAGAGGGTTGCGGCTTTTCTTAGCAGCGTGTTCTCCGCTTACAGATCGCGCAATTCGCGGCGTAGACGTTCGACCTCTTCGCGCTCACCTTGACTTGTCGGCGTACTGCCCGCTAGCTCGGGCTCCAAGCGTTCGCGCCGGCGATGAAGCATGCTCGGGCTCACGCCCAAGCGCCTTCGCAGTTTCGGCAACGGTCTCTGTGCCGCGCGCCATCAGGCGGCGAACCGCGTCTCTCTTGAATGACTCTGGTCTGAACCTTCTTTGTTGCATTGGTGGAACTCCGACGAGAATAGCTCCTTTTGGGGTGTCCACCAAAGCGGGGTAATCTCGGATCGCTTCCGCAGAGCGTGCTGCGTAAGGCACTCGTTGTTGCAAGGGCTGCAAGTCTTCCTGACGACCCTAACGTCGAGCTCGACAACAACCGCGCCGAACGCAGTCTCCGTGGCGTCGTGTTGGGTCGAAAGAATCACCTAGGCTCACGGAGTGAACGCGGCACGGAGGTCGCTGCGCTCTTCTATCGTCGAGAGCGCTCGTCCCAACTGCGTCGACCCGCTCACTACTCGCGTTGCGCTCTCCACGCAGCCTTCGAAGGCGCGGCTCACTGCTTCCGCGTCACGCGATCCCGCTCACTTGAGCATCTCGATGTCGTGGACGGATAACGCTAACCTGCCGTCCTCGGCGGCAGGTGCTCGGGCGAGGACTTGCTGTGAACCTGCGTTTTCCGGACGCACTTGAACACCGATTCCGGAGCACTTGAACACGGATTCCGAACGGACTTGAGCGGCTGTTCCGAGCCACTTGAACGCCAGTTCCGGACACTTGAACAGTGATTCCGGAGCACTTGAACACCGGCGGAACCGGTGGCGCAGGACGGACGAGAGTTTGGGCGAAGGGCACCCCAGCGAGCGCGGGCCACGGACGTGGCGTGCGACGGCAGGGGGATGTCGGAACGCCTGAGCATGAGAAAGATCCGTGAAGTATTGCGCCTAGCACACGGTGGTCGAAGCCAACGCGAGATCGCGATCGCGGTCCGAGCGTCGGTGGGGACAGTGTGGAATCAACTACAGCGAGCGAGAGCCGCGGGAGTTACTTGGGACGACGCCCAGCAGTTCACCGACGAGGAGCTCAATGAGCTTTTGTTTGCGAAGGGCGGCACGCAGCCGAGCCAGAGAAGTCCGGTCAACTTCGCTTATGTGCACCAGGAGCTGCACCGCGTTGGGGTAACGCTGCAGCTGCTGTGGACGGAGTACCAAGAGAGCGCTGCCAGTCGCAACGATGGTACGAAGCCGTACCAGTACAGCCAATTCTGCGAGCTATATCGCACTGTTCTGGCTCAGCGTGAACGTGACCGTGGGGTTGTTCAGTTAAGGGAATGGGG
>CBINDO010000195.1:0-15565 GCA_966249405.1 uncultured bacterium
CTGGGACGGTCAGGCTGCCGAACGCGTTGCCGAACACCTTGCCGGAGTCTTTGTGTAATGCGTGTCCTGCACGTATTGCACATGTCAGCGCCTGCTCTTGCGGGTTACACTATTCGCACGAACTACATCTTCGAGAATTTGAAACGGCAAGGGGTCGAGCTCGCAGCGCTCACTTCAGTGAGGCAACCGGAGCCGGTCAAGGACTTCGAAGATGTCGAAGGCGTGCCCCACTGGAGGACGCCACGGATCGAGCATCCCTTGCGAGCGCCTTTTAACGAGGTGCAAGCGATGGTCGCCTTGGCGCGGCGCTTGGACCAGGTCGTCAAGGAGTGGAAGCCCGACGTCGTTCACGCCCACTCGCCGGTCCTGGTAGGGTTGCCTGCTCTCGGAGTATGTCGCAAGGCTGGCATTCCCCTGGTTTACGAAGTTCGCGACCTTTGGGAGAACGCGAGCGTTGACCGTGGGAAGTTTGCGGCCGATTCAGTCCCGTATAAGGTTGCGCAGTCGCTCGACTCGATCGTGCTCAAGGGGGCCGACGCGGTGGTCACCATCTGCGAAAGTCTTCGCGCTGAGATCGAACCGCGAAGTGGCAAGCCCGTCACCGTGGTCGCCAATGGCGTTGATATCGAAGCGTTCGTTCCTGATACAGGTGAGCGGCTGGAAACTAGACCTCCGACAGTGGCGTACATCGGCGCATTTCAGCCTTACGAAGGTATAGAAACACTGATCGAAGCATTCCCTCTCGTGGTGAAGGAGGTGCCCAACGCCACGCTAGTTATCACTGGCAGTGGCGGGGTCGAACAGCAGCTCAGGCAGCTCTCTGAGCGCGTGAGTTTGCCAGGAAGCGTAACGTTCACCGGTCGCGTGCCCCATCACGAAGTCGGCACCTTTTATCAGCTAGCTGACGTTCTCGTGTATCCCCGAATTCACACTCGGACCACGAGTCTCACGACTCCGCTCAAACCCCTTGAAGGCATGGCAATGGGTAAGGCCGTCGTGGTGAGTGATCTGCGGGCCATGCGTGAGCTGGTCCGCGTCGGTGAGACAGGGCTCGCCTTCACCCCAGGCAGCCGGCGTTCGCTCGCCGATGTTTTGATACGCTTGCTGAGAGAGCCCGACACGAGAAGCAGGCTCGGAGTGGCGGCGCGCGCCCAAGTGACGAGTGAACGACAGTGGTCCACCCTGGTGTCGCGTTATCCAGAGATCTACGAGCGCGTAGCTCGCAAGGGGCGTTGGGCGTAGTTCCCCTGGACATCGCGGAGGAAGGTGCACATGCTTCTGACCCTTGTTCACCCAGCGCGTTCTCGAAGCTCGATGACTATGCCAAAGGGACGAAGCCAAATGGAACGAGCGAGCTTGAAGACACTCCAGATCGCCAGGCTGGCTGCCTACGTTTCCGCGACGCTCTTCCTGCTGCCAATGGCCTGGCATCCGCTGCGGGGCTCCAATGGTCATCTGACTCTGGTCACGGACGACTTCTACTACTACGCGTTGACCGCGGCGAGGTTCGTCGATACAGGGCGCCTTTCTTTCGACGGAATCACTACCACAAACGGGTTTCACCCATTGCACATGGGGATCCTGACGGCGCTGACGTTTATCTCCAACGGGTTGACGAGCCACTTCTGGTTGCTCCTCGCGGTCACCAGCGTCGGCCTAGTCGTCGGAACGTTCGAGTTGCTACTAGTCCTGGGAAGGCGTCTTCTTCCCGCGAGTGAGCTCGTTCCGGCGGTGGCGCTGCTGGTAACGTTGGAGGTGGAGCGAATGGCGTGCTGGGGGATGGAAGTTACTCCTGCGCTGGTGCTCATCCTGCTCGTTTGCGTGGTCGCCTGCGGTGCTGAGCTGGTGAACTTTCGAAACGGGGCCGTTCTTGGTCTGTTGTCGGCTCTGATGGTGCTTGCTCGACTCGACACCATCATGCTGGCCGGGTTGCTCATCGCCATGCAGCTACTCCGTTGCCCAGGGTGGCGGGCACGCATCCACGCGGTGGCAGGCCTTACCGCTGGGTTGTTACCTTTGGCTGCATACTTGGTCACCAACGTTGTCTTGTTCGGTAGTCCACTCACCGTTTCGGCGCAATCCAAGCAGATCAACAGTAGCTTCAACGTGAACTTGGAGGCGCTTCTGGAGATCGTTGCCTACCCGTCGGGCATGCTAGCCTGTCTGGTCGTACCGGTCGCGCTGTTTTGGACGGGGTCGCGTGTGTGGAGGATTCGGAAACTCGACATGCAGAGCGTTGTGGTCCTTGGCGGCTTGAGTTTTCCGCTACTTTTTTATGCAACCTTCGCACTGCGAAGTAGCTGGATCCTGTTCCAGTGGTACTTCTATCCTCTGGTGCCCGCGACGTTCTTGGGCCTGCTGGTCGTTAGTGAGCACCTGGCGCAGGGCCCAGTTGGGCGTCGGCTGCTCCGGGGGCCAGCGACAAGATTGAGCACCGCTTTCATGGGGTGTGTTGTCGTCGTGGTTGCTGCGGGGACGTCCTGGAAGCGAACGTACGAGTGGCGCTCCGATGCCAACTCGATCTACGTGCATGCGATCGAGCTGGCTAAGTTCGGAAAGGAGCATGCTGGTGTGTACGCAATGGGCGACCGTGCAGGCTTGACGGCGTTCATGTTGAATCGACCGGTGATCCAATTGGAGGGGTTAGCCGCAGACCAACGCATGGTCGATAACATCAAGGCCGAGCGGGACCTTATCAATGTGCTCGAATCCTACGCCGTGGACTACATAATCGTATCCGTGCCGGTTCCGCTCGAAACGCGTGACCATTGTTGGATTGTGACGCAGCCCCACCGTCGACAGTCAGGCGAGGATTCGAAGAAGATGTCCGGTAGGTTCTGCAAGCCTCCTGTATTCGAGTTTACGTCGTCCAGATCCGAACTCAGCGGACGAGTGCATACCTATGTCTTTCAACTAGCGGACCGCGACAAGTCGCGATTCGGAACTTGAGCCAGTCAGAGTACTCCGATTCGCGCTTTGCTATCGCGAAATGTAGCACACGACAGCACGAATCAGAAGCACCACTCTGGCGACAGAACATCCGAGCCTAATGACTACGAACGGCGCCTTAACCCCAGCACAGCCCATATTGGCTCAGCCTCACCTTCCAGAACTGGATGGCATTCGTGGAATCGCCATCTTGCTCGTTACGGTCGTTCATCTGGGCAGTTCAGAGGTAGACCCAGATTTGGGAACAGATGGAGTCGTTGCTCGCGTTTATTCAATACTTTCGACTCACGGGACGTCTGGCGTGGGCTTATTCTTTGTCCTGTCTGGCTATCTCATTACGAAGATCCTGCTGAAAGAGCGAGGCAAGCCGAACTACTTCTCCAACTTCTACGCTCGGCGCACTCTTCGCATTTTTCCCTTGTATTACCTGTCAATCGCGCTCGCACTTTTTGTGTTAGCACCGTTCGTGCTACCAGCTCACCCGAGTCACCAGCCGTTGGTCGAACATCAAGCGTGGTTGTGGGCATACTCCAGTAACGTCCCACCGTCTTTTGGCTGGTTCAAGTGGCGGGCCGAATGGCTAGACTTTTCCCACTTCTGGTCGCTTGCGGTCGAGGAGCACTTTTATCTCGTTTGGCCCGCAGTAGTCACGTGGCTATCGGACCGTCAAATCTTGCGAGTGTGCGCGTTCGTTGCGGCATTGGCCGTGTTGTTGAAGGTCGCATTTCTCTACTTCGACCTGGAAGGTGGAGCGTACATGTTCACCTTGTGCCGTGCAGACGGCCTCACCATGGGTGCAGTTTTGGCGATCTGGAGCACTCGCTTCGATGCTCCAGTGCACTTACGTCGCTGGGGTTTTCTCCTGACCGCATGTTCCTTCCCGGTCTTGCTGCTGCTCGGACTTCAATACATCACGGGGCGTCTATGGTGGACGCCCGCGGTCACTCATTCAGCATACGCTTTCTTTTGGGCGGGCGCTTTGGCGATGGTTCTATCCGCCCCAATGGGCTCAGGCGTGTCGCGAGTGCTCGGAACCCCGGTGCTCCGCTTCTTTGGGCGGTACAGCTACGGGCTTTATGTGTGGCACGGGCTTGCGGTCCCGACGTTTTGTCGTTTGGTGCCCATAGAATCATTCCGTGACGCGACCGGTTCGCGGTTGGTTGCCTTGTTCATTTTCTACGCGATAAGTTTGAGTATATCCTGCGCCGCTGCGTACGCGAGCTGGCATCTCTTCGAGAAGCACTTCGTGCGTTTGAAGCAACGCTTCTCCTGACGCGCCGACATCGGCACAGTCAAGGCATGCTGGTCACCCGTTCGTACACCTCCAAGTAACGTTGATGCATCACGCGCGACGAGTATCGAGCCGAGGCCGCCTCGCGACCTCGGCGTCCCATCTCTGCGCTCGCGCCTGCATTATCGAGCATCCAACCAATGGCTCGCGTCATCGCGTCAACATCGCCTGCGGGTACCAAGAGACCCGTCTCACCCTCGGACACAACGGCCGGAATTCCGCCGACGGCGGTAGAAACGACCGGAAGGCCAGTCACCATTGCTTGTGGAATGACGAGTGGCAAACCCTCGCTGTTGGAGCTGAGGGCGAAAACGTCGAAGGCTGTCAGCAATCGCGGAACATCCATGCGTTGACCCAGTGCATGGATGCGACCCTCGTGCTCAATTTTTGCGATCTCGCCGTAAACTTGCTGTCGGCTTGGACCATCGCCGACTATTACTAGCCGAGCTCGCGAGAGCAGCGGAGTGAACGCTTTGAGCAGAAGAGTTTGATTCTTCACTGGTGACAGGCGGCCTACCGTGCCGACGACCAGCTCGTCTTCACGGATACCTAGTTCTGCGCGAATCTGTCGCCGCGTTTCAGCATTTGCTCCGTAGACCGAAAGATCGATTCCGTTCTCGATGACCTGGATACCCCCCCCGGGGACCTCCCCTTGAGCGTAAGCATCGCGCGCCGTTTCCTCGGAAACGGCAACGAACGCTGAGACCGCGTGCCTGGCGATCTGTCGCAAACGTTGACTACCTGCGGTGTGATTTGCTCCGTGTTTGGTGTGAACCAACGGTGGGCCGCCAAGGGCGCGGGCTGCTGCGCAGTAAACCTCGGGAAGCGGATTGTGACTGTGCACGACATCAATCCTGTGGTTTCGGAAGAACAAGCCCAGGCGAAAGGGCAAACTTAAGTCGACGCTAGGTCCCATTTTGGGGATCCGGTGGACGCGAACGCCCGCGTTCGCGAAACGTCTGGCGTTTGGGCCATGTTCACCCATTGCCAGGGAGAGCACATGAACTAGACATCCGTCTTCGACCTGGTGGCTGGCCAGATCCAGAGTAACCTGTTCGGCTCCGCCGACCTCAAATGAACCTATGACGTGCGCGATTGAGAGTCTTTTGCTCATGGTCCCCCAGCGTCGCGGGCCTCACCGGTTGCCGTCCGCGGCCTCACTTTCGAGGGAGCGTTCGTGCTCGCGGAGCTTGCGTTCACCTCCACTGACGTCCGTTGACTGACTCTTGGTCGGTGCGACGTGGCGGATCCGGAAGACCCAGTAGCGACTAGCCAAGAAGTTGAAACCCGTTCCAGCTATTACGCCGAACAGTGCCGCCAGTTGTACGACCGAAATCCAACGGCTGAGCGCGATTGTCACGAAGTAGTTGACGATCGCTCCGAATGAACAGGCTGAGACAAAGCCGAGGAACTGTTGAAGAGCCGATTCCGAGCGCGCATACGAGAAACTGAAGCGGCGATTGAGAGCGAAGTTGCTGAGCATCGAAACGGCGATGGCGGCCACGACACTCGCTGATGTCGACAGGCCTAGCTGAAGCGCCATCGTAAGTGCCAAGAGGTTCACAAGGACACCAACTCCTCCGACAGCCAGAAACTGGATCAGTTGCGAGATGAACGCGAACTTGTAGATATAGAGCCGGCGAACATGCTGGAGGTAGCGTAGCTGTTCCTTGAGTGTGAGCTTGCTTTTACCGAACTGGCGGTCCTGAAAGTGGATTGCGACCTCCACTGGTCGCTTGCACCCGCACTTGACCAGTAGCTCGAGTCCGATCTTGTAGCCAATGGGGTTGTAGTTTCGTCCAGCCTCGAACGTCGATTTGCGGAGCATGAAGTAGCCGCTCATTGGGTCCCGCACTGGTGCGAGCGGAAGAGCGAGCAAGGTAGCGACCTTAGAGTTCAACCAACGAAGAACTCCCCAGTCATCGTCGGTGGTGCCGCCTTCCGTGAAGCGTGACCCAAGTACGAAGTCCGCGCCGAGCTCCAGCTCCGCGAGCATCCGCGGCAACACCTCGGGGGGATGAGACAGGTCGGCGTCCATGACCACAAGTATGTCGTTTTTGGCGCGTCGCAAGCCGTCGAGCACTGCTGGGCTCAAGCCTCGGTCAGTAGTACGAGTGATGAGTTGTACCCACGGCAGCTGTTTATCTCGAACGAGCTCGGCACTACCGTCTTTGCTGTCGTCGTCCATGAACAGCAGCTCGAAGTCGAGTCGCGGACTTTGCTTCCTGAGCACATCGAGGCGGTCAATGAGGAGTGGGATGTTCTCCACCTCTTTATAGGTGGGCACGATGACGGAGATTCGGGACACGTCGGTGGTCACGTTGCACTTTCCAATGTCAGATCGCAGCGCGTTGGGCGTCTGCGACTATGCATGCGTCCCACGCAGTTGGCAACACGACTGCGACCGCGCGGTGGAAAGTCTGAAACCAACGCAGGGCTAGACCGAATCAGAACGAATCGGGTAGCGGCAGAGGAACGGCAGTGGAGTTACTTCAGGTTCGTTGCGGCCTTTCAGCCAACCCGACACGGCGTGTAGCGAAGCCGCTTAGTCCGTCAACGGAGTGCGCGTGCATTCCCCTTGCCAGGTGTTGAGCTGGCCTTCGGGCTCTACCACTTCGAAATCGTTCCACCGTAGGCTTTCCAGAGAGCGAGCGCCGAAGTTTGTGTCGGCCCATTTGACCTGTTCATCCCGGTCGGTTAGTGCTGTGAAGGAGACAACCCCGCCGTCTACCAAGATCATGCCGTAGGTCTTGAGGGCCTGCGCTACAACCTGTGCGCCGCGTGACAGACCGGCGACGTTCACGTCCGCTTTCAGACGGAACCTGGCACCGTAGGGAGGGGCACTCTCCGGTCCCGACGTGGCCGGGGTAGAGTGCGTTGCCGGTGACACGTACACTCGCCTGCGGATCAGCTGGTTGGGCAGAATCAGGCGAATCGCGTGATTCACCGAACCTTTGACGAGATCGGTCGAGGAGAACAACAACGGAGTGATGGGAAGTCCCGCGGCATCCGCGCTTGAGCAGCCCTGTCCACGCCCGTCCACTCCGAACGTCATTCGCATGTCCCACACTGCGAGGCATCCACCAAGAAGGGCATTCGGCGTAGCGTTCATGCGCCACATCTCATAAAGTTCGCATGTTTCAGGTACCTGGACGAGGAGGTGACAGTCGCCACCGCTGGTGCAAGCGTATCCTTCCTCACCCTCCAAGCGTCCACCTGCAGGTATGGGGATGCTGACCGTATCGCAGTCGGGTGTGAAGTGGTCCTCCGACGGCTTGAATGACCGCTTGGGTGTCGCGCCGGACGCCTTCTGTAAGACAAAGGAAAAATCGGTTCGAAAGCGGTGCGGCGAGGTGTGGTTGGTCTCGAGAAAGCCGATAATCGCGCCGGAGTCACTTGCCGCCCGAGCTTTGGACACGTTCCTGTTCCAGGGCGCGCTGGATGGGAACAGTTGGCCTGGAGCGAACTCGCATGATGAACTTGAGAGCGGCTCGCCGGAACGCGGCTCTGGGGAGCTCGCGGGTTCGTTCGGCTTGTTCAGCGGGACCGATTGCGTTTGAATCCCTGACGTTGGAGAGTAATATTCAGTGGGCCGCCGTGACGTCGCCCCCGGCCTAGCGCACGACAGCAGCGCCCATCCGAGCAAAGCGATAAACCCGCGCTGGAGCATGCGCGCGACGTCAAGGGAACACATTGGGGCCATATGTACTGTCGCGGAGAACGTGCCAGTGTCTGGGCGCTCACGCCAGCATTTCATGCCAGTTTGCCGCATTTTCGCACGCTGCATCGATGCTCCCGCGTTTTGCAGTGGATTCGCTAGCGGTGGAGGTTTTAAACAGCCCAATTGCCACTGGAGCCTTCACAGGATCCTTGTTATAAGCGGCGCGCTTTGAATTCGCCGAGGATCTCCGTAGTAAGCTTAACCTGGAACAGCGAACGATTCGTTCCGACCTACCTTTCGTCACTGTTTACCGACGCGCGCTCCAGTGGCGTCTCCATTGAGGTGCTCATCGTCGACAATGGTTCGAAGGACGGAACCCTGACGCAATTGGCGGAGTGGGAGAAGCACCCTGGCGTCCATCTTTTCAGGCAGCCAATCAACCGCGGCACAACGGTGTCGCGAAACATCGCGCTAAAGCAAACGCGGGGTGAGTTCGTCTTCGTGGTCGACAGCGATACGCGCATCCTTCCTGGCACGCTCGAGGGGCTGCTGGCGGCGTTCGCTGCACTCGAGAAGCATACCAACGTTGGACTGCTGTGCCCCAAGTTGACGTATCCGGACGGGGAGTTCCAAGAATCTGCTCGCCGCTTTCCCACGCTGGCCACCAAGGCCTTTCGGCTGCTCAGATGGGACAGTGTTCGAAAGTGGGAAGAAAGCATCCCCGCGGTGTTCGCTGGAAGAGCAACGCCAGTGGACTACGGTATCTCTGCGGCTTGGTTCTTCCGCCGTAGTCTGCTCGAACGAGTGGGATATCTAGACGAGAAGATCTTCTACGCACCGGAGGACGTGGACTTTTGCGCTCGTGTATGGAAGAGCGGAGCCGAAGTTTGGTACTCGCCCAACGTTACCGTGGTCCACGATTGTCAGCGACTCACGAGCAAGCGGCCGTTCACGCGCATGGGCGCCAGCCATGCCGCCGGACTGGTCTACTATTGGCGCAAGCACGGGGGCTTTCTGCTGAGGCCTCGCGTCAGGTAAACAGATAACCCTCTGGTTGCATCTGAGGTACCGAGTGTCGCTTGGCAGGAAACTTATTCGTAACACGCTTTGGAACGTCGTGGATACCATCCTCGACACGGTCATTCCACCGATCGTTGCGGCAATTGTGGCTCGCACTCTGGGTCCGGACAACCTGGGCGCATTCAGCTACGTTATGTGGATCGCCTCGCTGGCGGTGATGTTCGGTGTCTTCGGTGCGGGCTCAGCAGTTCAGAAGTACCTGGGTGAGTGCATCGCAAAGAACGATTTTGCGACGGGAAAGTCGGTGGTTCGCCTGGCGCTGCGCATGCAGGCAATCGTTGGCACCGTGGTTGTTGGCGGCGCAATGGTGTGGGTCTATTCGTTGCGGCCCGAGCAGCGAACGTACGCCGCGATAGCCGTTTCGTCGGTGTTCCCGATGGCGCTCATGTCGGTGGCGTCCGCAGTCAACGCGAGCCTCGAAAACCTGGCGCCCAACGTAAAGTCGTCAATCGTTGGAATGCTCGTTCAGAACGTTCTCACGCTGCTCACGTTGGCGATGGGCTGGGGAATGTTGGGCCTATCCGCCTCTTTGTGCATCGGCAGGTGGGTTGATTGTATCATCCGGCTGACGTTTGCGTCACAACTGTTCGCGGCGTACGCGCGTGAGCACGGAGGCGGAGCGCACACTCCGTTTGGGACAATCCCCGACGGCATGCGTCGATCCTTGGTTGCTTTCTGCTTCCAAGCGACGGGGCTGATGCTCCTGAACCTTGCAGTTTGGAATCGGTCGGAGATCATTTTTCTCGAGCGCTTGTGTCATCCCCGCGAAGTCGCATACTTTTCGGTCGCATTCAGCTTTTCAGCGTTGCCGGGGAGCATTGCTCAGCCGTTTGCTCGCGCAGCGGTCGCGAGTTTGTTCGCCGAGAGGGGCAAGAGCCTAGAGCGAGGACTGATGGTGGCTCAACTGGTATCGAGATACCAATTTCTGATTGTCTCACCAGTTGCCGCTGGTTTAGCCGCATTGAGTTCTCCGCTAGTGCAGGTGTTCTATGGGGACCAGTACCTTCCATCCATACCAGTTTTCTTCGTGGCAGTTCTGCTGGGGGTAGCCGGGCCGCTGGTCCGCCCTGCTATCGACATCCTCACGGCTTCGGACCTCCAGCGGCCGCTACTGTGGTGGACAGGGTGTGCTAGCGTGATAGTCTTGACGTTGGACTGGTTGTTGGTTAGCGAGTTCTGCTCCATGGGTGGGGCTTGGGCTAACGGTGCCGGCCAGGTAGCGTTTGCTGCGGGCACTTGGATTATTGCCCGACGTTTGGTTGGACTCAAACTGCCGCTGTGGTTCGGGGCTAAGGTCGTTCTCGTTTCGGCTGCAATGGGCGCCGTGGTGATGCTGTCTGCCGTTCAGCTTAATCCGTTGGTAGCTCTGATCGCCGGTCCCCCATTGGGCGTTTCCGTTTTCGCGCTGGGTCTGCGCTTGCTGTGCGTCCTCGACAAGCAAGACCGTGACCGGTTGCTTGCGGCTGCAGACACGCTACCCGCAAGTCTCCGACCGTACCTGACGGGCGTGACGGCGTGGCTGTGTCGAGTTCGCTAGGGGCGGCGCGTAGCGAAACACCCACGCGACCTCGGAGACCACCCTTCAGCAAGTGAGTATCAGGGCCGGACTTTCCAGGCAGCGCGAACTAGGGACGAGTCCAGACTGACATCTGTGCGACCTCAGTCGTCAGCTAGCCGCGTCGCCGTCGCAGCGATTGTGCGAACGAGGTCACGCGCTGCGCCGCTTCCGTGGCGCGCAGCGTCGTGATTTTGAGCGACTCAGGAGACGCATTCTCCTCCACCGCGATACGTCGCAGTGCGAAGCGCGGAGCAGCCTCGCGATTGATGCCAGCGATGAAGCTGAAGCCCACCTCGTAGCCGGCCGCCTGCGTCAATCGCTCGGTGTCCTGTGTAAACGAGTCGCGTGCCCCAACCGGGTAGGCGATGGATGGCACCTTCTCGCCCAGCTCGCGCTCCAGGATTGCCTTCGAGGTTCGTAACTCGGTCTCCTGCTCGGCCAAGCTCAGGTGCGACAGGATCCGGTGCGAGTGCGAATGGGAACCGATGTCCATGCCGCCTGCGCGCATTTCACGGGCTTCGTCCCAACTCATGAACAGCTGTTCACTAGCACTGCTCGGCATGGTCACCCCGAGCGCCTTCCGCAGGTCCGCGAGCTTCTGCTCCCCGTCGCTGGCGGCGCGTTTGAATGCCGTGAGCACACGCCGGATGGTGTTTCCGATGCGGGCATGACTCACCGGGATCGGCTGCGGTGTGAAGCTCACCTTCAGCTCGTCGACCTGGGTGTGTCGCACCAGCCAGGCGATTTCGTCCCACCACTGGATCTTGCTCGTGCCGATGAAGTCGGTTGGGAGAAAGAACGTGGCTGGTACGCCGAGATCGCGCAGGATCGGGTAGGCGGTCGTGAAGTTGTCGCGATAGCCGTCGTCGAAAGTGATCAACGCGAGGTGTTCTCGGGGTTTGCCCCTCGACAACGTCTCCAGCGTCTCTTTGATCGTGACGACACGAAAGCGCGACTTGAGCAGTTCGATCTGGGCTCTGAAGTGCGCTGCGTCACAAGAGAACACGTTTGGGTCGAACTCCGTTCGTTCAGCGTCACCCACGCGGTGATAGTTGAAGATGTAGAGGCCAGTCCCCAATCCGCGCCACATCGCGTCGACCGCCCCTGAACGGACGAGGAGTCTGCGGGCGTTACTCTTGAGCAGTGTAGTAACCATGAGTCCGTGGAGCGAAAAGTGAACCCAATGTTACCACCCAACTCGCCTTTGGACCATAGTCACGCGCACTACTTCGACCGTCCGACGGCTTTGCGCAAGACCGCGAGCAGTTGGCTCGCGCTCTCGTTCCAGTCGCCGCGTCCACCGAGCTTGGCGACCTCTGCTCCCTCGTAGCGCACATCCACCGCACGCAGCAGCGCTTGCTCCAGCGCGTCGGAGTCTTTTGGTGGGATGAGCTCGCCGAGCTGCGCGTTGGGGATCAGGTCCGGAATGCCGCCGACCGTGGTCGCCACGACCCGGCGACCGCAAGTGAGCGCCTCGAGTACGACGTTTGGCGTTCCCTCGTGATAACTTGGGAGCGTTACGACGTCGGAGGCCGCCATCCACACCGGAATCTCTTGGAGCGGGCGCTGCCCCAGGAAGTGAACACGCTCGCCGAGTTGCTCGCAGCGGGGAGCCAGGGGGCCTTTCCCGATGATGGCCAACCGAGCGGTCGGGTGTTTCACCCGGAGTCGGACAAACGCCTCACACAGTTCTTCGACGCCCTTGTCCTTCAGCAGATTCCCTACGAACAAGATCAAGCGGCACTCTTGCGGAATGCCGAGCTCCGTTCGAGCCGCCTGTCGCTCTCGGACGTGAAACAAACGCGGATCTACTCCGTTGTAGACGAGGTCGATGCGCGACGCTGGCACCCCCAGCTTCTCGACGTCGCGCGCCAGCGCCCGGGACACGGCAACGACGCCGTCCAGCTTCGGCAAGACGGCGCGTAGCCAATATTTGTGCGGCGTCAGGTGGGCGAAAAGGTCGATGTCCGAGCCCTGCACCTTCACCACACAAGGCACGCCCAGCGCGCGGCTGATGAGGTGAGCCGCGCAGCCGTCGGGATGCGCCCAGGCGCCGAAGACCACGTCTATTTTTCCGCGATATGGCAAGACGTGAGACAGCAGCGACGCTGCAAACAGTGGCACGCCCAAGACGCCTTGCATCCCCGGGGCGTACAGGACACGTGGGTGTCGGACGCTGAGGCCGTCGAAGTTGGCTTCACGCGGTACTTGCCTCGCGTCCACCACCGAAAGACGATTGCCGAGCAAGTGCGAGCCGGGCAGGGTCAAGATCGGCGCCAAGACGTCGAGTTCACACTGTCGGCCCAGTGCCACTAGCTGTTGGCGGTTGAACGGAGCAGCGTTGGGCCGCGCCGCATTGGGAAACAGTGAGGTGATGGCGAGAACGCGCATACGCTGGCAGCTGCGTTGGGGTGCGCGAACTCAGCCGAGCGCTGCAGCGCCCGCGTTCTTGTACCAGGCGACCGTCTTTTGGATGCCCTCGTCGAAGTCGACCGTGGCCGCGTAGCCCAGCGCTTTGGTGATGGCGGCGATGTCTGCCATCGAGTGTTTTACGTCGCCGACTCGAGCGGGGCCGTAGTTGGGCCGTAGCTTGACGCCCAAGTTGTCCGCCAGAGTGTCGTAAAGTTGGTTGAGCGTAAAACGACCGCCACACGCTACGTTGAAGACTTGGAAGCCCCGAATGTCGGCTTCACACGCCTTCAAGTTCGCCTGAATGACGTTGGTGATGTACGTGAAGTCTCGCGACTGTTCACCATCACCGTTGATCGTGGGCGGCTCACCGTGGAGCAAGTGCTTTACGAAGAGCGGGATTACGGCGCTGTACTGCGAGTTCGGATCTTGACGCGGCCCGAACACGTTGAAGTAGCGCAGCGCCACCGTGGTCATACCGTGGATCTCGGCGAATACACGCAAGTACAGCTCGAGCGCCAACTTCGTCACCGCGTACGGAGACTTGGGGTTGGTCGGCATCGTCTCGACCTTCGGCAGCTGTGCGCTATCGCCATAAACCGACGACGATGACGCCGCCACGAAGCGTCTCACGCCGTGCTTGTGCGCGGCTTGCAGCAGGTTGAGCGTGCCCTGAACGTTGACTTCGTTGCTCGCGGTAGGGTTTGCGATCGACCGAGGTACCGAAGCGAGAGCCGCCTGGTGCAGCACGTAGTCGACTCCCTGCATCGCGGTGTCGGTCGTCGCCGCGTCACGGATGTCGCCACGGACCAGTTCGATGTCTTTCTGGAACTCGAGCAGGTTTACTTCGCGGCCAGTGGCGAAGTTGTCGAGTACTCGAACCTGCTGGCCGCGGCGCAGCAACTCCTCGACGAGGTTCGAGCCGATGAAACCAGCTCCCCCGGTGACCAGGTATCGGGCCATCGATCAGAGGCTCCAGTACCCGATGCCGCGCCCCGTGACGACGCCCGGCGTGAGCTTGCTCTTGACGTCGATCAAGGTACCACCGGGTTTGATCAGCGAGGTCAGGTCCTTGTCCTGATAGAACGAATGGCTGACGGCGTAGATCAACACGTCGAGGTTCTGCATCTCCTCCCACTTGCACAAGTGCAGGCCGTACTCTTCGTGAGCGTCATGGTGATCGGCGAGTGGGTCGTGAATCAGCGAAGGCACGCCGTACTCGCGGAGCTCCTTGAGGATGTCGGGTACCTTGCTGTTGCGCAGGTCCGGGACGTTCTCCTTGAAAGTCAGGCCCAACACGCCAACCTTCGCGCTGGTCAGCGCCAAACCACGCTTGGCCAGGAGTTTGATCGCCTTCTGCGCAATGTATGCGCCGACGCCGTTGTTGATTCTGCGTCCGGCGAGGATCACTTCCGGCTGGTAGCCGAGCGCTTCGGCCTTGGTGGTGAGGTAATACGGGTCGACGCCGATGCAGTGCCCACCCACCAAACCTGGCGCGAACGGCAGGAAGTTCCACTTGGTGCCCGCCGCGGCCAGCACGTCGGCGGTGCGAATCCCCATCAAATCGAAGATCAAGGCGAGCTCGTTCATCAGTGCGATGTTCAAATCGCGTTGGGTGTTCTCGATCACCTTCGCGGCTTCCGCGACTTTGATACTCTGTGCCTTGTAAACACCCGCCGTGACGACCGTTCCGTAGACCGTGGCGACGCGCTCCAGGGTGGCAGCATCTTGACCCGAGACCACCTTACGGATGCGTTCGAAGGTGTGCTCCTTGTCGCCGGGGTTGATGCGTTCGGGTGAATAGCCGAGGAAGAAGTCGACGCCCGAGCGTAACCCGCTGAGTCGCTCCAAGATCGGGCCACACACGTCTTCCGTCACGCCGGGGTACACGGTCGATTCGTAGACCACGACGCAGCCCTTCTTCACGTGCGGACCAATCGACTCGGACGCCTTGACCAAGGGGGTCAAGTCGGGACGGTTCTCCGCGTCGATGGGCGTCGGCACGGCGACGATGATGAAGGTGCGGTCCGCCAAAGAGGCTGGGTCGCTCGAGAACTTGGCGCGACATTCACGCAGTTCGTCACTCGAGACCTCGCCGGTCTCGTCGTGCCCCGACTGCAGCGCGCTGATGCGCTTGGACTTGATATCAAACCCTAGGGTATCGAATTTCTTGGCCATCGACACTGCGACGGGGAGTCCGACGTATCCGAGGCCAACGACCGCTACCTTCTCAACCAAGCTCGTGTTGTTCGACATGTGGCGGCAGATGACCATACTTGCGTCTACGTCGCAAGCGTCTGAGTGGGCGCTTCGGCTCGATGTGAACGAGCGCCCAGAAGGAAACTCCCAATGTGGTTCGTCGACATACCACATGCACCCCGGCGCCATCCGCGGCCGTGCCGAGCAGGGTCCGGAGGCCGATGTACGGTGAGCGGCCGAGCTTCGGTTTGACCCATCCGGAACGGCGGTGATACGATCGGCCTCCTGATGTCCTCGGTTCGGATCATCGACGTGACGGCGCGCGACGGCAGAGTGACCGAACCTGCGTGGTTGACGCGTGCGGAGCGGACGCACCGGCAGCTGCGACCGCAGATCCCGAGCGACTACTCGGCCGCGA
>CBINDO010000196.1:0-15314 GCA_966249405.1 uncultured bacterium
CATCGCGCCCACGTTCTTGTCAGCTCTATCCGTGGGACATTACGCTCGGTCGGCGCGGCGGCGTGAAGCGATTGCGGTTACTCGTCGAATACGAGCCGTGCGAAGCGACCTACGACGGGAATGTCTCACCTCGCGTGCTCGCGGAACAGAAGCGGTGGGAGCGGAGCGAAATCGCGGCGTACGTGCGGTTGGTCGGCGCGTGGAATCGCCTGCAAGCGCGCCGTGAGCGGCTCGGCAAGCCGCTGCTCGACGCGGAGGCGTACCTTGCCAAGCTGGTGCTCCCCGAAGCCGCCCTAGGGCAACCGAGACGACCAGAACACCAACCGCTCGAGCCAAGTCAGCTTGGTGCTCGAGATGGGTGAATATCGCAGCGCGAGATCGGGCCAGCTCGCCTTGTGGAGCACCGACTTTTCGTTGGAGAACGTACGAAACCCCGCCTCGCCGTGATAGCGGCCCATGCCGCTTGGACCCACCCCGCCGAAGGGCAGATGAGGGTTGGCGATGTGCAGCACCGTGTCGTTGATGGTCGCGCCACCAAAACGCAGCGCGCCGAGAACCTGCTGCTGAACGCGCTCGTCTCTGGCAAAAACGTAACACGACAGCGGACTCGGTAGACGTCGTACCTGGGCTAGGACCTCATCGAGGTTCGTGTAGCGTACCACTGGAAGGATCGGGCCGAAGATCTCTTCCTGCATCACGGCGTCGTCGAAGGATGCGCCAGCGAGCAAGGTGGGTTCGATGGTACGCGTCGCGGGGTCACCTTTGCCGCCCCAGTAACACTTGTCTTTGGGGATCAAGGAGAGCAAGCGTTGGAAGTGGTGTTCGTTGATGATGCGGGTGTAGTTGCCATTCTCGACCGCGTAGTTCGACCGCACGATTTCCTCCCGGCAAGCCGACAGAAACGCGGCTTCGATGCTGGCGTCCACCAACACGTAGTCGGGTGCAACGCAGGTCTGACCCGCGTTCAAGAATTTACCCCAAACTATGCGTCGAGCTGCCAGTTTGACGTCGCAGTCGGCCGTCACGAAGGCAGGGCTCTTGCCGCCGAGTTCGAGCGTTACCGGTGTCAGGTGAGCGGCCGCGGCCTGGTACACCACGCTGCCGACCTTCGAGCTGCCCGTGAAGAAAATCTTGTCGAAGCGCTCGGTCAACAGCTCGCGCGTTTCTTCGACCCCGCCTTCGACGACCGCGCAGTATTGTTGGTCGAAGGTGTCGGCAAACAGTTCGGCTAGAACGCGGCTCGAAGCAGCGGGCAACTCGCTCGGTTTGAGCACCACCGTGTTGCCAGCAGCGAGGGCCGCCACCAGCGGGCAAAAGGTGAGCAGGTAGGGGTAGTTCCACGCCCCCACGACCAGTGAGACACCCAATGGTTCGGGCACTACGTAGCTGCGGCCCGGCAGGTTCAGGAGGTTGGTGCGAACGCGTCGACGTTTGGACCAGCGAGGCAACGCTCGTATCGCTTCATCGATGTCGTACAGCACGAGCATCAGCTCGGTCGTGCGGGTGTCGAAGGCGGACTTGCCGAAATCGTCGAACAGCGCTTGGCACAGGTCGGCCTCGCGCCTCGTTATGGCGTCGCGGAGTTTGCGCAGTTGTTTTTTGCGGAAGGCGAGCGGCTTAGTGGCGCCGGTTTCGAAGAAGCGCCGTTGGGCCGAGACGATATCAGGGGTGCGCATGGCGGCTCACGGCTTGAGGCCGAGCTCCTTGATGAGACGGCTCGCCAGCTGAGCCGAGCCGCGCCGTGAAAGTGCGCCGGTGGAGTGGAGTTCGCGCAACGACTTGCGGCCAGAAAGTAACGGAAACCACGCCGGAAACTCGCCGGAGAGTTCGAAATCCACCGCCGCGCGCGGTTCGTGTTCTTGGTGCGAGAGGGCGCGGACCGCGAAGCTCACGCCCGAGAACTCGACGTAAAAGGCGTCCGGACCAAACCGAAACAGCGCCGTGCCTCGAGCGCTCCCGCCCTGGTAACGCCGTTTGAGTGACAGCGCTGCGGCGCGCGGATCGATACGGTCATCGCGTTCGGGAGCCGTCATGAACTGCGCGCCGAAAGCGCCCAGACCCAAGATCACCGGCTCGAGACCGCGCCCGAGCTCGGTGAGCTCGTAGAGCCGGTCTGAAGCGGCACCTTTGGCGATCACCCCGGCGTCGGTAAGGTCTCGGAGCCGCTTGGACAACAGGTTCGGAGTGATGCCGACCAGGTTACGCTGAAAGTCCGAGTAGCGTAGCGGCCCCAGCAACAGGTCACGGACGATGAGCAACGTCCACCGTTCACCGACGACATCCAGGGCTTTGGCGACGCCGCAGAACTGCTTGTAGCTCTTGGGATAGGCCATGGGCGCTTTCGAAAGGTATAGTGCCCCTCGGAACGGCCGCTATCAAAAAATGTAGTAAACTCGACTGAAGGTCCAAGCTAAACCGAAGCCATGAACGACGTACCGACTTTCGTGGTGCCCTCGACCGCCTCCACCGTGGCGTTCCTGGCCATCGTGCTGTTCGTTGCTTGGGCCTGGGTGTGGGCTGCTCGTCGCGCTTGGCCCGGAGCAGGAGCAATGGCTGCCGCATCGACGATGAGCGGACTCGCCATCGTGATCGGGTCGACCGCAACTCTCGCCACCGCGGGCGCCTTCACCGCGACGATCGGCAGCCCGCGCGTCCTCGTGTATTTTGCGGCCAGCAATCTGACGGCGATCGCGCTCGCGGCGTCCGGGGTAGGCAAGCGGTTCGCGGATTCGGTTCCGGTGACTGCGCTCATCGCATTTCAAGGCTTCCGCTTACCGCTGGAGCTGGTGCTCCACAGTTGGTACGAGCAGGGGACATTGCCGGTCCAGATGACGTACGAAGGCGACAACTGGGATATCGTGACCGGAGTCCTCGCGCTCGCGGTCGCCACCGCGTCGCCGAAGGTGGCGCCGCGTCGACAGTGGTGGTTGGCCGCCGGGTTTACCGCCGTGGGGATGGCTTTGTTGTTGCGCGTGATGTCGATCGCCTTGCGCTCGCTGCCTTGGCAGTGGCGAAGCTATCTCGGCGACCCGCCAGTGTTGCTGCCCTTTCATGCGCCGTATACTTGGATCCTTCCGATGTGCGTTTCGACCGCGCTGTTTGGCCACCTGGTCGTCGTGCGCTGGCTGTGGGCTCGGCGCGGGGCCGTTGCCGGCGCGACCGTCGGCCAGCCGGCACCACGCTCGTGAACGGTCGTGGACGAGTAAACTCGCGGCGTGCACTCGCGTCTAACGAGATCAGCGGTTGTCGTCTTTCCAACGCCGTAACATCGCCAGCGAGACGGAGTAGTGATAGGCGAGTTGCGCCACGGGGTACTGGAAACCAGCACCTATCGGGCATGCCGTTCGAGCCGCGCAACGCGACTCGCACGGGGACTCGTAGGCCAGGCGCTGTTCCACGCATGCCATGAGGTCAAACGTCTCACCCACGGCCGCGCCGGGGCACGCGCTCCGACACGGCTGGTCCGCGCACGTCGCGCACGGCGAGCCGGACGTCTGATCGAGCGCCGGATACTGCCCCTCCAGCCAGGCTTCGAAAGTCGTTGGCAGCGCCACCGCAACGGCCGCGCGCACCGCGAACCAGGTGCCGCAGTCGGGACGGATTCCGATCCCCAACCGCGACGGATATTGAGCCCGCGCTGCGGCGAGCCATGCCAGCAGATTAACGCGGGTTCCCGCGGGATACAGCAACTTCGCGGCGTGGTCATGAGCTCGCAGGTGGCGCTCCACGAACGGCACGACCAGGCTCGAGGCTCGTTCGTCGAACGGGTTTACGGCCCCGAATTGGTAGGGAGTACGCGCGCCGAACGTGGCGCCTCGAGCCAGGAACAACAGCACGCCTTGGTGGGGCAGCACCGAAACCTCGTCTGGGCCCGCGTCCGAGCGTGCGTACGCCAGCCAATCCAAGCCCTCCTCGCGCAGCTCCGCGACGGCGTCCGCGAAGTGTCGCACCGAACCCTGCACGGCGGTGACCTTCATGTGAGACACTTTGAGCCAGTGCGCCGCGCCGCGTGGCAAGTTGACGAGCCTTCAACCATGCGCCCACTCCAAGACCAGCGGCCAACGGAGGTTTCGTTCGACGTGCACCGCGAATCGATCGATGGCGCGGTCCAAAACGTCGGACCGGTGTTCGTGGGACTTCGGTTGCCAGCGCGGCCCAAGTACCCAACGCAAAAATTCGTGTCGGAAGCCGGGGGCGTCGAACAACCCGTGCAGATACGTCGCCCAGATCCGGTCGCTGCGCAATCCGTCGACGAAGGGCTTCTCCAAGGACCCTAAGGCTGCGAGTTCGAACAGAGGAGGATAAGAATGGTGCGACACACCGTGGTGGATTTCGTAGCCGTCCACGGGAGTCGGCGCGGCCGCTGACGACACCACGCCGCGGCAGCGACGCACCGTCTTGCTTGGCGCGAACCGAGTGCGCAGCGCGACGTGACCGAGACCCGGGCAACGCGTTGCAGTCGACTCCACGCCATCGGGGTCTTCGAGCGTTTGCCCGAGCATCTGCATCCCGCCGCAAATCCCGAGGACTTTTCCTCCCGAAGCGATGTGGCGCTCGAGCTCTGCGGCCAGGCCCGATTGCCGTAGCCAATCGAGGTCCGACACTACCGATTTCGAACCCGGTAGGATGACGGCGTCGTAGTCTAGGAGCGACGAGTGCCGCCGCACGAAGTGAACTTCGACGTCCTCGAGCGCCAACGCATCGAAGTCGGTGAAGTTCGCGAGGTGCGGGTAGCAGAGCACCGCGATGCGGCCGTGGGGGGTCGCGGGGCAGAACCCGGTCGGCGCATCCAAGGAGTCCTCGCCGTCGATACCCGGGTCGGACAGGTACGGGAGCACGCCCAGTACGGGGACGCCGGTTCGTTGCTCTAGAAACCGGACCCCGTCGTCGAAGAGTGTGGGATCGCCGCGGAACTTGTTGACGATCACGCCGCAGACTCTGGCTCGGTCGGCGGGGCGCAGCAACTCGAGGCTGCCGACCACCTGCGCGAACACACCACCCCGTTCGATGTCCGCGACCAGCACGACGCGCGCCTGCACCTCGTGCGCGGCGGGGAAGTTGACGAACTCACGGTCGCGCAGGTTGACCTCGGCGCACGAGCCCGCGCCTTCGAGCAACAGCACGTCGTGGCCGTGCTGCAGCGCTCGCAGACTCTCGAAGGCGATGTGGCCGAGTTTCTGGCTGCGTTCGAAGTAGTCACGAGCCAGCGCCTGACCGACTACCTCGCCGCGCACCACCACCTGGCTCGAACGCTGAGACATCGGCTTGAGCAACACGGGGTTGTGGTGAACCGATGGTGAGACACGGGCCGCGAGCGCTTGCAAGTATTGAGCCCGCCCGATTTCGCCGCCGTCGTGGGCGACGGCAGCGTTGTTGGACATGTTTTGCGCTTTGAACGGTGCGACTCGGAAGCCTCGGTCGGCGAGCAGCCGGCAGAAAGCGGCGGTGAGCACGCTCTTGCCGACGTCGGAGGCCGTACCGAACAGCGCGATGTTGCGGGAGAACGTGATTGGGCCGTGCTCCCGCACGAGCCTCAGCCTCGTTCCACCAAGATGCGGAGCATGCGGCGGAGTGGCTCGGCCGCGCCCCATAGCAGCTGGTCGCCGACGGTGAACGCCGAGACGAACTCGGGACCCATCTTCATCTTGCGCAGACGTCCGATTGGAACCTCGAGCGTGCCCGAAACGGTCGCGGGTGAGAGCTGCGCCAGGGTGGCAGGCCTTTCGTTCGGGACCACGCGCACCCAGCTGTTGGACTTCGCGATCACGTCGGTGAGCTCGTCGAGCGGCACGTCCTTGTTCAGCTTGATGGTGAGCGCTTGAGAGTGACAACGCATGGCGCCGACGCGCACGCAAGTTCCGTCCACGGGAATGGGGGTCGCCGTCTGCAAGATCTTGTTGGTCTCGGCGTAACCCTTCCACTCCTCGCGCGTTTGTCCACCTTCTACGGCGCTGTCGATCCACGGGATCAAGCTTGCTGCCAGAGGTGCACCGAACTCCGCCTTGGGGAAGTCCGAGCTTCCGAGCACCGACTTCGTCTTGCGATCGAGGTCGAGGATGTTCGTGGCCGGATCTTTCAACTGATCGGCGCAAGCGTCGCCGAGCACCTTCATTTGCTCGATCAGCTCGCGCATGTTCTTGGCGCCAGCTCCTGAAGCCGCTTGATAGGTCGACGAGCTCACCCACTCGACCCAACCCTTGGCGAACAAGCCGCCGATGGCCATGAGCATTAGGCTCACCGTGCAGTTGCCGCCCACGTAGTCGCGGATGCCGCGCTCCAGCGCCGCGTCGATTTGAGCACGGTTGACGGGGTCGAGGATGATGACGCTGTTGTCGGCCATGCGCAGCGCCGAGGCCGCGTCGATCCAGTAACCGTTGAAGCCCGCTTGACGCAGTTGTGGATGGATCTGCTTGGTGTAATCGCCACCCTGGCACGTGATCACGACGTCGATGTCACGGAACGCCTTCACGTCGTTCGCATCGCGCAGGGGAACGGACCCCTTGCCCACGTCGGGACCATTGCCGCCCACTTGGGACGTGGAAAAGAAGACGGGTTCGACATGGTTGAAGTCACCCTCGGCACGCATGCGCTCCATCAAGACAGAGCCAACCATGCCGCGCCAACCCACGATTCCTACGGTTTTGATAGCCATTACACTTCTCTCGTTTGTCGCTCACCAACCAGATCATCGTCGGTGTGTGACCACACCGGACTCAGCTTGCACTTGCACGTGATGGAGTCCTCGCCGGCGGGCTGCCGGGCTCGGACCGAAACAAACTGGGGCTCTTAGCGCCGCCGTTCGGGTTATCAATCAGAAACGGCAGCGTGCCCGGGACGCTTCGAAAAAAGGGACATCGGAACCTTGCGTGGTGCGTCGGTACTGGAAAAGGGGGCGGGTATCCAAACACCGGTGCGGGTTGGATCAGGCCAAAACATCTCGCCGCTCCATCGGAGCGGTCGGCAATCGAGCCACAAGGGCTCACTGGAGCAACGTCAAATTCACGGCGGCCCACCCTCCGGGCGCGAGGTCGAGCTGCTTTTCGACGGTCTTGTCACCCAGCGTCATGCGGATCACGTGTTTACCTGCAGGCACCCGAAACCGGGCCAAGCTGAGACGCGCCGGCAACGTGGCCCAGCTGCGTGTGTCAGGGGTGTCGGCGGCGGTGAGTGACGCCTGGGTCACCAAGCTCAAGAGCAAACCCACACCATCGTCGCCCCCTACCTTCTGCGCGACCTGTCCAGCCACCACGCGCGTTATCATGCGTGTTATCGCCGAAGCGATGACCGCGCCTTCACCCGAGCGCCATGCCGCCACCGCGTGGTCGTCGATGTTCACTACTTCGAGCTGCTGTGTTTCCTTGTCGACGCTGACCCCGGCGGTCTTGTAGCGCCCCTTGGGCTTTGGCAGGGTAGGGAAGTTGATCCACGTCACGAGCCCTTGTGCAGCCAGCGCGTTGGCGCGCTGAGCATCCTCGTAGCGCATGGAATCGGCGGCGCGAGTCAACGCGAGGCCGATGGGGAGCCGAAGCGCGACCTTCGCCGGTACGCGACCGGAGCCGAACACCACCAGCACTTCGGCGGTGTCGTCTTCCTTGGAAGCGGGCGGTGCGCCATCGAGCAAGGCGGTGAGACGTTTCGTGCGGTAACTCGAACGCGACGCGAGGCGCGCCACCGGCGCGGCGAGCGTCGGGAAGTCGCCGTATTGCAGCGCCTCGTCGTAGTAGCGCAGCGCCGAATCCGGTTGGCCGCTGTGCTCGAACACGAAACCAGCGAGGTAACTTCCCGCACCCAGCATCGACGCTTGGCTGCTCTCCGTTTGATGCAGATACTCCTGCATCACCGTGAAACGCCGCGCCTCGACGCGCGCTCCGTTGAGGTCGCCCATGGCCAAGTAGTTGACCATGTTCATGGTGTTGATCATCAGCTTCTCGTACGGCGGGGCTTTGTAGGGCCCCGAATCGTCGCTGAAGACGTAGCGGCTGATGTCGTCGGTCGTCGAGCGCGTGAAGTCGAGCAGTTCGATCTGCTTGTCCGCGTACTCGAGGTCCCGCGCGCTGAGCTTGTGGTCCGCGAGCTGTTGCAAGATCATCGACCGATCGAGCACCAACAGCGTGTCGTCACCGCCGGGCTCGGCCGGCAAGTCCCGCGCGGAATCTACCTCCAACTCTTCGTTGTACAGCTCGAGGGCACGCTCCGGATCGCCCGCGTCGAGGGCGGTGCGCGCCTCTTTCGTGCGTGCCGCGTGACCACACGCCGCCAAGAGCAGCGCCAACGCGGTATGTGTGAGTGCGGTTCTCAGCCGGATTGGGTGGAACATAGTAGGGCAACGACGAACTCAACCGAAGCGCGAGTGTCCCCCGGGGGACGAGTCGTTACTTGACCAGCGCCTTGGTGACGTTGGCCTTGTTTTGCCACAGCAGGTCACTCGTGGCGGCGTCGAGCACGCGCATGAACAAGAAATACTGGACGCGACGTTCGCCCGATTGGCGTTCGTCGACAGTGTACACCTTGCCCGTCACGAAGTACTTGGCGCCGACCTGTTGACCCCAGCTGGCGACCTTCGTCGGGTCGTAGGCGTCGGTTTGTTGACTGCGCACCTGCTCGACGAGGTCCGGCTGGTCTGCGACGCTGATCACCCGCACGTGCCCGGCGTTGACCAACTCCGTCTCGATGTCCGAGATCAGCGCATCGAGCGCGCCTTCCACGTGTTCGCTCGTCTCGTTGCGGATTGGCAAAACAGCGACCGTGGGACGGTCCTCGCCCTCCCAGCGACGCACGACGGCGGAGGCCTGCAACGAATCGAGGTTCGTTCTCAGCATTTGCTGCAAGTCGCGGCGGTCCAGGCCGGTGCTCATGGCAGCGTCATCCAAACCTGCGACATCGCTTCCGCGTACGGCAGTCGGCCCTCCACAAGCGGACGCACTACCCAACAACGCTGCTGCGAAAACCCAAGAGATCGATGCCTTCATGTTGTTCCTTGACCTAAAGTTGTGACGTAGGGGCCGGGAGACCCCTGTGGCGAATATTCGCTGTTTTGGAGTCTAAGTCCACCTTCGGGCGCAACCAACTCGGAAGCGACTGCACCCGACATAGTCATACGGAGCAACGGTGCATGGGATTCCCCCGGGCGTCGCTCCGCCGCGAGTACCCGCGATCGTCACCGCCGAACGGGGATGATCTGGACGCGACGGCTGTCGCCTTCACCCTCGCTGCGGGTGACGACTCCCTCGAGCTTGGCGAGAGCCAAGTGTACGACCCTGCGGTCCCGGGGAGGCATGGGTTCGAACGTGATGATCTTCCCATCCGTCATCGCTTGCTTGCCCAAGCGCTTGGCCATGGCGGCGAGCGAGTCGTCCCGGCGACTTCGATACCCCTCGGCGTCGACGTTGACGTAGCGACGGTCCTCGCCAGGGCGATTGAGCACTCGATTGGTCAAGAACTGGAGCGCGCCTAGCACTTGGCCCTTCTTGCCGATGATGCGTCCGGCGTCTTCGCCGGTGATCTCGAGTCGAATTTCTTGCTCGTCACCCTCCTTGGGAGCGCGCAGTTTGACTCGGCAGCTCATCTCCATTTGAGCGACGACTTCCCCGAGGAACTCGAGGGCGCGAGCGGACTGGGGGTCTTGGGGGACGACTTCGGGACGACGGTTCCGATTGCGGTCGCCGCGCGGAGGGGATTTACCGTCACGGCCGGGAGCCGACTCGGGCTGTTGAGAGTTGTCTGAGGTTTCACTCATGATGTCGCGCTTTCTTTGGCACGGGTGACGGGGCTGCCGGCCCGGGTAAACGGTGGGTTTTGGCCGTCTCCGTCACGCAGGCCCGAACTCAAGCGGAGTTGCCTTTGGTTTTCGTGCCTGCTTTGAGTCCGGGGGTTGAGCTTCTTGATTTGGGCTTGTCTTCGCTGGTGGACGGTCGAACACTCACTTCCACTTGGCCTCGGTCGAGGCTCTTCTTGGCGTGGTGTTCGACGGCCTGTTGTTGCACGATCGCCAGCACGCTGTTGGTGAACATGTAGACGCCGAGGCCCGCGGGCAAGAACAACATGAACACCGTGAACATGCCGGGCATCATGTACATCATCATCTTGCGCTGAGCGGGATCACCTTGGAAGGGCATGATCTTTTGCTGGACGAAGTAGGTCGCGCCGATGATGAGCGGGAGGATGAAGTAAGGGTCCGGCTCCGAGAGGTCTGGGAACCACAGGAACGGGATATTGTACAACTCCACGGCCGTCTGCAAAGTCGTGTAGAGGGCGAACCAGACGGGCATCGTGGCTAGTTGGGGTAAACACCCCTTGACTTGGTCGAACGGGCTCATCCCGTGTTTGCGCCACAGCTCCATCTGGGCGAGGCCTTTGGCCCGAACGTCATCCTTGTACTTCTCGTTCAGGATGTCCATTTCCGGCTTCAACTCGCGCATCTTGATCATCGTGCGGATGCCGGGCAGAGCGAGCGGGAACAGCAGGATGCGTGCCGTCAGCGTGAGGACGATGATGGCCACACCCCAATTCGGAATGAAGCTGTAAACTTTCAGCAAGAACGAAACCAGGATTTTGGCGATGCTCGCGAAGAATCCCAGGTCGATGATCTCCGTGAGGTCGTGCTCGCTGCCACCCGCGGAGGCCAAGACGTCGCGTTCCTTCGGACCAACGAACGTCAGGATCTCGTAGGTGGCGCTTTGTTGCGGTTCCAGCGTAACGGCTGGATAGGCCAGTCGAGCGCGGTAGAAGGCTCCCGGCGTAGCGGTGTTCTGGGCCCGCTTCTCCACCTGCAGCTGACAGACTGGAGCATTCGGCGCCTTCACCGGCACGATGGCGTGGGAGAAGTAAGCATTCGATACCGCTGCGAACTCGGGCGTCCCGCTGGCTTGGTACCAGCGATACTTGCCCGTCGCTGCGAACTCCGGGTCCGTGTAGTTGTCGGGCTCGAAGGCGTCGGGAAGCAGGCGGTGTGCCTCGCCGTTGTGCTCTGCGCATACCACGGTGGTCACGTAGGGGCTGACTCGGAACATGCCGCCTTGCACGTCCTCGTCGAGCCACCAGTCGACGGTGTCGATGCTCACCGCGTGTTGCTTCGGCGTCGCCGCGAGGTTGGTGATCTTGGTCGAGACGGTCAGCTCGTACGGCCGCCCCGCGGGCATGATCAGCTTCTCCAGGGCTACGTCATTGTCGCGGTAAGTGAACTTGCACTGGTTCGCCTCACCGGGGACGAGCTTCCAGTCCACCGAATCGTAGGCAACGTTCCAGTTTGCGCCTTCTACGACGCCGGGCGACGTCGGATTGCGGAACTGCGTGAACAGCTGCTGCCGAAACTCGTGGACGCTGCCTTGATCACCGGCGGAAGCGGCTTTGGGATCTTCCTCTTCGGGAGTACCGGGAGTCGTACCGGGTTGCGGGGTCGTGGAGAGGTCCCGACGTTGCCCGCCCTTGGCGTACTTTTCCCGCAACAACTCGAAGCGCTTCAACGTCGCGCCGCGCGTGGTGAACTGCGCGTTGAAGTCGTCGGTCTGAATCCGGCAGTACTCGTAGGGGGCGCGGTTCTCCGGCAACACCACCGCGGGGTACTCGATGCCGCTGGACCCAGCGGTGCTCGGTTCCTTGGTGAAGTAATTGAACAACAACACGCCAGCGATGGCGATGAGCGCGATCTTGAAGAACGAAGCGGCGTTATCCACGGGGGCACGCTCCTAAACTGACGCTTGTCATGGTCGACCTAAATCTCGATGGGAAGGGGGACTTGAATTCAAGAGGTTCACCAGGCGATCCCAATCGGGCTCTCGATCCGCTCGAGGAGCGGAATCTGGCAGACTTGGAAAGTCCAGACCACCACCAAAAAGCGGGTTACAACGGCAGATCCGCCCTAGGGCCATCCACGAGCCGCGCCAGCTGCCATGGTACTTCAGGCAAAGCACGGCGTATCGGGAACAGCAGGGCTCGAAACGGCAGACGCCCGGTGTGAGCGGCGACAGCCAGCGTTGGTAGAAGCCCACGATTCGGATGAGGGCCGAAGTCATCATACGTTTGGAGTCTGGGCTTGGAGAACTTTGCCCTGGAGCGCAAGCGCCTGACGCTCGACTTTGCTACGCACCGAACGCCACTCGTCGACGACGTCCTGCAACTTCGAATGAAGTTGGAAGCTGCGCACCACCACTACGACGTCTATTCCCGCAGGCCAAAGCTCGCGGGTGGCACGGAACGCTTCTCTCACCAGACGTTTGGCTCGATTGCGCACCACCGCGCCACCAACCTTGCGCGAAGCGGTAACGCCCATGCGACTGTGCGGAAGGCGCACCGCCTGGGCGTTGAGCAGGAACACAAAGTGCGGCGAAACAACCCGCGTGCCCCCTGTTTGCACCCCCTGATACTGGAGTCGGGTGCGGACGCGGTGACTCTTGGGCCACCGGCCCCGGGGTGTTGCCTCCGCGGGAACCCCCACGGACAGATTACTTCTTGTTGCTGGTGGTTACGGCGAGACGCCAGCGACCACGACGACGACGGTTCTTCAGAACGGCGAGACCACCCTTGGTAGACTTGCGCTTGCGGTAACCATGGGTGCGGGCGCGGCTGAGATTATGAGGCTGATAGGTGCGTTTCATGGGACCCTCAGGGGACTAGTAACGAGCCACTCGACGTGGCGATGGGGTTGCTGTTTGCCTAATACCGACAATGGTGCGGTGTTTGGCGGTAGAGAGAAGAAGCAAAAGGCACCTGGCTCGAGTCTGGTGCTGTGAGACAGGACCAAGACCAAACTGGGTGCCTTGGGGCCAAGGAGCCGACGACGGCTCGGCCGCTCACTTGCTGTGAGGCGGCATCTTGGCTTCTTTGAACACCACGTGACGACGCAGCACTGGGTCGTACTTCTTGAGCTCCAGCTTGCCTTGCTGCTTCTTCTTGTTCTTGGTGGTGTAGTAGGTGAATCCGGTTCCTTCGCTAGAAACCAGCCGGATATTGTCGCGCATAGCGGGCGAGCTGGTACCACCGTTCAGCTAACCGTGCAAGCCAGTTTTGTCGTCTCGGCAGCCAACTGGTGCTTTTCCTAGGGGACGCCGCAGGGGATCCGACGATTGGCTGCTCGCACCTGCCCGCGCCAGACCCGCGCCGACAAAGCGTTTTTGTTTCGCGAGGTTGCGTGCCGAGGAGGGCGGCGCCGCGGTGACCTCCTCCTTGGGTGTCGAGGTACCATCGCGCGCTCCCGGGTGGAAACCGCGGTGGTGTCGTCACCACCGCGGTCCAGCCCATCTCTCCCATCCCCAGGTCGAGCCTCACTGGTAGAGGATCTTGAACTCCACCCGCCGGTTCTTGGCCCGATTTTCCTCGCTGTTGTTGTCGACCAACGGCTGCTCCATGCCGAAACCGGCGGACTCGAGCCGGTCACTGCTGATGCCCTTGTCCACGATGTACTTCACGACGGCGGCGGCGCGCCGGTCGCTGAGCCGCTTGTTGTAGTCCGCGCCGCCCTTGTTGTCGGTGTGACCGTAGATGCCGAGTTTGACTTGCGGGCGCTCCACCATGAGCTGCACCACTTCATCCAAGAGCGGGAACGACACCGGCAAGATGGCCGAGTCGTTGTACTTGAACTGAATCGGCTCGAGCAGCTGGATCTCGCTGCGCGTGACCACGATGCGCTTCTTCTTTTCTTCGGGGCAGCCGTTCTTTGCCGGGTCCTCGTTCTTGACGCCCGCGACCTCGGGACACGCGTCCTCCTTGTCGAGGATTCCGTCCTTGTCTGCATCCTCTTCGGGGCAGCCGTCTTCGTCTTGGATGCCGTCCTTGTCTTCGGGCACCACGGGACACTTGTCGACCTTGTCGAGGATCCCGTCGTCATCCTTGTCTAGATCCGGGCAACCGTCGTCGGGGAAGGGCGGCTTTCCGTCTTCCTTGATCGTCGGACACTGATCGATCGCGTCTGGGAATCCATCGCCATCCATGTCCGGATCGGGACCCAAATCGACGTGCTCAGCGGCGCGACGCTTCTTGGGCTTGTCTTCTGGGCCAATGTCGGAGATCAACAAGTGAGACCCGATTTGTCCCAAAACGCGTACGTCTGCAGCGCCGTAGCCCGGTGTAAACCTGGTGCCGGCGCCAGCCATCACGTACCACGACTTCTCCGCGCCCATCGCCCAACGCGCTTGAGCCAACCATTCGAAAGGAGTGTTGCGCCCGCGCAGGAAGGCCGAGCCGGATTCGGAGGTGGTGAAGCCTTGCTCGCTACTCTGCACGTCGTGCAGACCAAACTGTCCCCAGATTTCCGCACCGATCTGAAAGCGATCTTCCAACGGGAAGAACAGACCCGTCGAGACGCGGAGCTCGTTGCCGACTTGCAGCGAACTCGGGCGGACCTCACGCAGAGGGCGGAAGTGTGGGCCAACCATACCTACCCACATGAAGCCATCCGCGTGGTACTCCATGTTGGTGAAGAGCCAGACGGTGGTCTCGGTATCACTCGCGAACCGAGAGTCCGTGCCGGTGGGGATGAACAAGGCGCCGCCGGCGCCCCATCTGAACTTGCGGTCGTCACTCTCGATCGCCAGAGCGCGAAGCGCCAAACGTGCGTCGTAGATGGCGGCGCCGCGGTCGAACCCGGTACCGATTCCGGCTGCGGTCGGGTCCGTCCCACCGATGCTCAGGGGGGCAAACGGCACCTGGATGTCGAACGCGAGTCGGCGATTGAGCTGCAAGCCGCCGTTGAGGTAGATGAACACCTGATTGGAGTACGGGTTGCCGTAGACGTCGCGTATCCGTTGATTGGCCGACACCGTCTCGATGCGCAACGGATTGAGCGCGTAGCCGAGGCTCGCCGAGCCGTAGAACCGTGGCTTGTCGTGGAAGAACGGACGCCACGTCATAAACGGATCTTCTGGAGCGCCCGATAGCTGGGCGCGATCCAAATAAAACCCGGCGTTTTGAGCGCGCGCTTCGGTGGGGGCGATAAGTAAACTCCCCAAAGCAACCAAAGCCAGTCCAAGTCGTTTCCACACCTTTGACAAGCGCGGAGCTCCCTTCTCGTCGTCTTTGCGGTTCACGACCCGACCGTACCGCGCTTGCCGGGCCATGGGAAGGCCAAGTCGGCGGGATAGCCAACCTTAGTAAGTTGCCGATGGGGTGTTTTGCGCGGCAAATAGTTGACACACCCACACGTGACCCGTCGCATCGACCGCGACCCCGACCCCGATCGACCCGTACTCTCGACGCAGCAGGTTTTGACGATGGGCCGGGCTCGCCCACAACGCCCGGTGTGCTGCTCGGAGGTCCGCGGCGTGAGCGATGTTTTCGCCGATCAGAGTGGCGTCGGGAAACTCGGGCGCGACTCTTATATA
>CBINDO010000197.1:0-15256 GCA_966249405.1 uncultured bacterium
GTCAGCCCACCGCAAACGTGGTGATCGGCCTAGAATCCACGTCGGACCAGGTCTTGCTCGCGTCTGGCGGTGGACAAGCGTCTAGCTCGATCAACTTGACGTTCACTTCCGTCAACTGGTCTAGCCCGCAGACGGTCACCGTTTCTGCGGTCGACGACCTCGACGTCGAGGCCGACCCGCACGGCGACACCATCACCCACACCGCGACGTCGGGGGACGCAAACTACGACGGCTTTGCGATCGGTGCTGTGACGGCGACCATCGACGACGATGACCTCTGCGGGGATACGGTTTGCAATCCGACCGAGACGACCGTGACTTGCCCCAATGACTGTGGCACGTCCTGCGGCGACAGCGCCTGTAACGGCGCAGAGAGCACGGCCAATTGCGCGAGCGACTGCGGCTCGTCGTGCGGCGACACCGTGTGCAACGGCGCGGAGAGTTCGGTGAACTGCGTGGACGACTGCGGCTCGTCGTGCGGTGACACCGTGTGTAACGGCGCGGAGAGCACGTCGAACTGCGCCGACGACTGCGGCTCGTCGTGCGGTGACACAGCGTGTAACGGCGCGGAGAGCACGTCGAACTGCGCCGACGACTGTGGATCGGCGTGTGGCGATGGTGCCGTCAACGGCAACGAGGTGTGCGAAAGCGCCAACCTGGTCGGTGAAAGTTGCTCGAGCCTATCATTCGACTACGGCACGCTCGCCTGCGCAAACGATTGCTTGAGCTTCGACACGAGCGGTTGTTCCACCAACAGCTGCGGCGACGGAGTCGTGTTTGGCTCCGAGCAGTGTGACGACGGCATCAACAACTCCGATGGTGCTCCTGACGCGTGTCGCACCGATTGCAGCTTGGCTGCCTGTGGGGACGGTGTCGTGGATACCGGAGAAGCGTGTGACGGCGTGGACCTGGTTGGAGAAGACTGCGGGTCGCTCGGCTTCGAATCGGGCACCCTTGGCTGCGCGCTCGACTGCGGCGCGTACGATACTTCCGCTTGTGTACTCGCCGTACCCGCCGACGACGCTGGCGCTGACGGCGGGGGCATCGACGGCGGACCGGTGGGCAACCAAACGGGAGTCTCCAGCGCGACGACTTCGGAGGAAACGACGGCTACGACCCTCGATCTCACCGACGCTGCCGTCGACGTCGCTTCTACGCTCGTCGCCGTCCCTGATGGCGGTGGTTCGACCGGGCAGGGGTATACCGGCTCGGGTTCGGACTCGGTTCCGGCAGGTGACGTCTCTAGCGACGTAGCGACCATCCCCGGGGTCGATACTTCCGAGGTCGTGACCTCGGAACCCACCGTTACGAGCGGCGCCATCAGCGGCGCGTTCACTTCCGAAAACGTGTTCACCTCCGAGGCGTTGCCCACGGCCGGCAACACCACGGTCGACGTCGTGAGCTGGGGCGGCGGCAACTCGAACGGCGACGCTGGGACAGACGCGGGGGCAACCAGCGACGTCGTCGACACCGAAGAGGCGATGACGACCGATGATCCAGGCGCCGATTCGACGGTGGGACACGACTCCGTTGGCGGCGGCGAAACCACTGGTGGTGAGCAGTCGACGAACGGGGGGCCCGGCCTACCAGGAGTAGATCTGGATGCTGGTTTCGACGCTGGCGATGGCGGATTCAACGTGGGCGGTGGCGGTGACGGCTGTGATTGCCGCGTGGGCGCAGCGCCGCGTGGAGGCAATGCGCACTTGTTTGGGCTTGCGCTCATCGCCTTGGGGATCGTTCGGATCCGCCGACGTCGCCAGCGATGAACGCCAGAACCACAATCGAGAGGGAGTCAGGGAAATTACATGGATCCAATCATTGGAACGATCATTCTGTTTGCAGGCAACTTCGCGCCTCGAGGCTGGGCCTTCTGTAACGGGCAACTGATGTCGATCGCGAACTACACGGCGCTGTTCTCGCTCCTCGGGACCACGTACGGTGGCAACGGCATCCAAACCTTCGCGTTGCCCGACCTGCGCAGTCGCGTACCGATGCACGCCGGACAGGGGGTGGGGTTATCCCAGCGCGACTTGGGAGAGGTCGTCGGCGCCGAAAGCGTGACCCTCACATCGAACAACATCCCTGGACACACGCATCAGCTCTTGGTGGCGGCCGACGCGCCCAACGACGATGTCCCCGCTGGGCTGTCGTTGGCTGCAGGGCAGTTCTTCAGTGCGACGGCGCCATCGGTCGCCATCAACTCGGCGACCATCACGCCGGTTGCTGGTAATCAGGCGCCAATCAGCACGATCACGCCTGCTCTCGTTCTCAACTACATCATCGCTCTGGAAGGTGTTTTCCCGTCGCGCGACTGAAACGCAGGGACGGAACTTGGAGCGGGTCTCGAACCTGAGACCCGCGACCCAATGTGACGGCTGGGCGCTCGAAGCGTAAGGACCCCAAGCCTCGAGCGGCAACGGCACCGTCGCGTTCTACGCCGTGTGCCGGCGCCGACCCACGAACGCCGCGGTTAGCGCCACGAGCACACCTAGAGCAGCCCAAGCCGAAGCCGCGTTCGAGCCAACGTTGCAGCGACCGCAACCGCGTGGCGCGAGGGGTGGCGGCTGAGCCACGACCGGCAGTGGTGTTGGCTCGGGGAGCACTTTGGGCGCCTCTTCCGCGACCACACCCAACCTGACGTTGCGCCTACCTTCGTTGGGGATCGTTAGCTTGAACCAGTTAGAGGTGCCGTTGATGGGCGCGATGACTTGGTTGTTCTCGTCTTTTAGCGTGTATCCGAACCCATAAAGCGGACCCTGATGGTTCAATCGCAACCCGAACGAGGGCATCGGCACGAGTAATGTCCGTTCGATGCCGTCCGGACCCAACTCCCGTCCTCGGACGTAAAAGGCTCGAACTCGATACGTGGGCCACACCGCGTCCAGCAATTGGTCCTCCGTCATGGCTAGCGCTTCGTGTTTTTCCACGCCGCGCACCAACTGCGTATTGTCCAGCGCCAAAGCCGCGACCGTCTTGGCATGAGCCTTGGCCACCTGTGTTTCGGCGTGCGCCAAACCGCCGTAGTCGTCCTTTCCACCACGCCTCTTGTCTTTTGGCTCGCCTTTGAGTCGCTGCGGTCCGTCGACGGTGCCCGGTTTTCGTGGTGGGGGAAGCGAGCCAACTTTCGGTTGGTAGCTGTCGATCACCACCGGCGTTTCGGAGATCCGCTTCGAAAACTCCATGGCTTGGTGTTCGAGCCACTGCGGCTTGGAATCGTGTGCTTGCATGTTGCGAGCCACCACCTGGAGATACACCTCGCGAGGGTCTTTGTTCCCGAGCACCTCTTCCAGGCCCGCGACCGATATCGACGCCTGTTCGTCGGCGACGGACAGGTTGCGGTACCGCATGTTGCGCAACGCGCAGGCCACTCGCACCCGCTGTCCTGCGCTCGTCGAGCGCGCGATCTCGACCAGGAACGACTGCTTGTTGTGGTCACCCGACTGCAGTTTGGGACAGTATTCGTCGCTTCCGCGTTGACACTCGAAGTCGATGAGCACGCTGGTTGGCGTTGCGAAGAAGTGCCACCGGGAGTCTGCGCGCAACACCGAGCTGTCGACGGTCAGGGGATTGGGTCGTGTGCCGTCGTTCAGTGCCCAGACGTCCTGCCACGTGCCGAACTCGCGGTTGTCGGCCGAGCTGCCCCAATCGCTGATGCGGAACCGAGCGCGCACCTCCCACGGCAAGAACTCACGATTGGCTTGACGCGCCGTGATCCGAACGATGTTGTCGCCCGACCCGCAGGCGCCACCTGCGCAGACTTCGTCGACGAGTGTCCCACCGGTCGCATTGCCGGGTTCGCCCAGCCAAACGCCGAGGTCGTTCTTGCTGACCACGAGCCCATTCCGGCACGGTGACTCGGCCGAGGTCGTGTCGGTGGTATAGTGCTCCCAACTCCGGGCAGATTTCGGCGCGAGCGTGGACCCCACGGCTTCGGCGCCGCTGGCTGGTGGGACGTTGGCCAGCCTCGTAACGGTGTTCGGCGACGTTCCACTGCTCGTCGAAACCCCGACGAACACGTCGGTGTCCTGACCACTTCCGACCGGGAGCGCGATGCGCAAGGTAACGGCCCATCGCGGGCTCGAAGTGGTCGCTCGATCCCAACACGCGCCTTGCAACAACGAGGACCATTCTGGGCTCGAGCTGGCGGCCTCGTGGATCCACTCTGGTGCCGGCTCTCTCGCATTGTTGCTGTGCCAGTGTTGGACTACGCTCGCGTTCAGGATTCGCGGCGCGTCGGGATCCGCCGGCGCTTCTGGAAAACTGCTACCCGTGGGTAAGCTAGGTGCACCAATGGGCGTGAGCGAGCCGCAGGCGAGCTCGATCTTGAACACGTGTCCGGTGTCCGTGCCGCCCTCTGTAAAGCCGACGTGCAGGGTGTCGGCTTGGGTGGGACCATTCGGATCATCCTCGACGTATGCCGCGAGGTACAACACGTCGTTGAGCACCAGTGCACGCACCGACGCTGCGGACTCGAGCAGCGGGCCAGTAGCGCTCGGCGTGAACGTCAACATCTGCGGTGAGACGCTCGCCCAGCGCGGGTCGTGCAGTTCCGGCCGCCAGAAGTTATCCCCGTCGAAGTCCTGCCATTCGGGCGCTCCGGGCAGGCCGGTGATCCTAGCCGGGCCTTTCAGGCACTGGTCGGCGCGGGCACCTGCTGAGGTGAGTGCGGCGGCCGTCGAGAGCAGCGCGAGCACACCGCGCGCGAACCTCGAGAGCGAGGGTTTGAAGGCACTGTGTCCGGTGAACGTTCCGACTATGGTCATTGGCAGGACCTTTCTCGTCATTGGGTGTATTGGACGACCGCGAACACCGTGAACGTTTCGACGCTGTCGCCGCCGGTGGCGTCGGCTTCGGTAGCTACGTAAAAGGGCGTGCCGAAGTCGCCGGTTTGAGTTCGACGTCCGGTGGTATAGGTGAGCGGCGGTTCCGCAGAGAGCCGCAACGCGACGTCGCTGCTTACGCGAAAGCCAAGCCAATAGTGTGTGCCAGCTAAGAGTTCGGGGTGAGACGATGCCGGGACGCTTCGGTAAGTGTCCAGCACGCCCTCGAGTCGCTGCACGGTGAGCGCTTCGCCCTCCGGCCACGTGCCGACGCCGTTGTCTGCGTAGACCCCGATGTCGATCGCCGTGGTGGTCGTAGCGCTCGCGATCGCACCAAAACTGCGAATCGTCGCCGGGTGACTCAACGGCTCGAGACGCCGCAAGTAAACGAACCCCGCGAAAGCCGTGGCCTCGGCATCCGTCGAGCCGTCGAACCAACCGACGTCGATGTACGCCGAGACGCACTGGGCGTCGTGACACACCGTCGCCTCGTCGCAATGTGTCTGGTCGACGCATTGCACGCAGGCTCCGGCGCCGTCGCACACGTACGAAGCGTCGTCCCCGCACGGGCTGCCGACGTCGAGTGGTTGCGGCTCGCATTGCCCTGCTTCCGAACAACTCGAGCGGTGACACACCGGAACTTCAGTCTCGGAGCAGTCGTCGGCATCGAGGCAGGCGACACAACCTCCCGCCTGGTCGCAGAGCCCGCCATCCGTTTGGGCGCACGAGCTGCGCGGGTTGGCCAGCGACTCCACGCATTGGCCGCTTTCGCACGTCAGCGTGCGGCAAGTGGCTGGATCACCGCAGTCCGCCGCGTCGACGCACTCGACGCAGGCGTGGGCGGCGTCGCAGACTCCGCCAGCACAGGGGCTGCCCTCGGAGCGAGCGACGAGCTCGCAGGTGAAGTCATCGTTGCAGGTGTATTCGTAGCAGTCGGGAGGTTGCGCCGTGCAGTGGGACGTTTGGCTGCACGCTTTGCAACCGAGCCCCGTGACGCAGTGAGGCGATTCGTCGCGACAGTTGGTGCGTCGTGGATTACCGTCCGAGCACGACACCGCAACGTCCTCTGCTCCTTCCAGGTATTCGCAGGCGATTGCGTCGAGGTTACACGTCTCACAGTTTCCGCCGTCGCAGTCCGACGGCGCCGGCACGCAGCTCGTGGTGGTGGCGTTCGCCACTTCGCAGACGCGATCCCTCCCGCACGACGACGCGGCGATCCAACGGCCCGCTTCACACTTCTGTCGTTCGGTCGCGCCGCTTCGAACGCAGCGGTAGGCGCCTTCACTGCACCCCACTTGGCCCCCGTCGCGCACGGCATCGACGCCAGGGCCGCCATCCCCGGAGCCGGGCACCACCGTCGGTTCAGACCCTGGTTCCCGATCGACTTCTTCTCGCAGCGTGGGCGAGGAGTGTCCCAGATTGCAACCTGCGACCAACAACGTGCCCACGAGGGTCGTTGTCTCACCAATGCGACGCGAGCGGACGCGGTGGGAGGGAGCCGTCACGCGGCTCGCGAGTGCTGGGTCCAACCCAAAAAGCGCCACTTCAAAACACTCCTTGAACGGTCGCGCCCAGCGCGTCGCTGCCCAACCACGGCGCGGTACGGACGTGTTCGCTCGGCGCAGGGACGAGCCACACCAGCACCGCTCCCGCCGCCAGACAAGCTGCGCCTGCGCCAAGACCGACGTTGGCGATCTGGCCTGCGTGATAGGCGTCTTTGCGGTCGCTGAGTGCTTCGGGAGAACATTGATCGTTGGCGTCGCACTGGGCGTCCGTGTCGCGGTACTTGGCAGCCGACTCCAAGCCGAAATAGGAGAACACCCCGAGGCCCACGACGCCCAAGCCGAGAAGCCCGGTGCCTGCCCAGTTCTTCGGTTGATCCCAGAACGCAGGGCTCGGCGGCTCCGACGTTGCTTGGTCGAACGCGGCGGTCCCTGGTGATGGGGCAGGTTGCAGAGGTTGGAGGCCGGGGACCTCGATGCGCTCGAACTTGCCCTCTTCGCGCACGACCACCGAGATCTCCCAGGCGCGTTTGTCCGGTGCACTGACGGTCACGCGGACCTCGCCGGGATCCACCGGGATTGCGACGCCCCACTGCGCGGCGCCCACGGGTGTACCGTTGCGCGCGACGGATAGTCCCGGCGGCGCCTTGTTGCGGTCGACGACGATGACCAACCGACTCAGTCGTGGTTTGAGCTCGGCTGCGCGCGCGCGTGCGACCGCCTCGCGTTCGGTTTGACCGCGTTGATGCGTCGCTGCAGCGACCTCCATGAACATCGCGTAAGCGCTCGCCAGCCTGCCCAATCGTTCGTAGCAATCACCCAGGTGAAACTGGGTTCCGATGCCGGCGTCGAGCTGCTGGCTCTCCTCGAACTTCGCGCACCCTTCGGCTACCGAACCGCGGCTCACCAGGGCCTTGCCTTCTTCGAACAGCACCTCGGCGGCGGCCTTGCGTTCGCGATCTTCAGCGGAGGTCGCCGGCCTCAGCTCTGCGCGCGCCGTGGGTTCGAATCGGACCCACAACGCGCACGTCACGATCGCTGCCCTTGCAAAGGTTCTACTCGCGGTCATCGAACAACTCCCTGCCTCTCGAGATCTCGTTGGGTACCGATTTCGCGGTACTCGAGATCGAAGGCGTCGTGGACGCAGGCTCGGGCGCTCCAGCGCCAGCCCCGGTCGGGCTGGCAGCAGGTGCACTTTCGATCGACGTTCGAGAAGGAGCCGTGTCGCTCGTGGCTCCGCCTGGGCCGGTGGACCCCGCCGCTTTCCTTCGCAGCTTAACAGGCGCGGGAGGGCTGTCCATAGGAGCGGTGTTCGTGAGCACGGGCTCGGTGAGGCGCGTGGCAGCTGCAGACCCCTCGGTATCAGCATCGGCTGCGGGTTGCACGGCGTGGGTGCGCGCCTCGGACGACGCCGACGGTTGCGGCGAGGTCAGGCCCGCGCCAACGAAGGCGCTCGACGGGGGAACCGACTTTGGGCGCTGCACTCGAGACTTCACGATCAACAGCGTCAAACCCAAGGTAGCGCCCGCCAACGTCAACGCTGGTAACCAGCGTGGTCTGGCTTTGGGCGGAGGCTTTCGAACTTCGACGGGCGCCGCGCTGGATAAACGTTTGCCCGAAGCGTTGTCTGCCGTTTCTCGCTCCAAAAGGCCGCTTTCGCCGCGGGGTTGTGGCGTCGTCAGGCCAACGATGGCCGGCGGAGCGATGCTCTCCAAGGTCTGGAAGTCGCCGAAATCGATGCTGAGATCGGCGCTCAGCGGGGAATGCTCGGGCGTGACGTGACGTGCAGGCGGCGTGGAGCGATTGGGTGAAACGGGAGGCAGCAGGGTGCCGAGCAGTGATTGAAGCGCCTCGTTCTGCTCGCGCATCGACTGGAAGCGCGCCTCGGGTTGCTTCTCACAAGCCCGCGCGAACCACTCGTCGAAGCCGCTCGGCACGTCGGCCAGCGCTGATGGCCGCGGTGTAGGCTGCGTGCAGATCTTGACGACCAGATCGCCGAGCGCAGAACTAGCGAATGGCAGCCGTCCGGTGAGGCACTCGAAGGCAATCACACCCATCGACCACAAGTCGGCGCGAAAATCGACGGTGCGATTGCCTCGCGCTTGTTCCGGGCTCATGTAGAACGGCGTACCGAGCACCGTGCCGGTGCGCGTCGTGTTGTTGGCGTCCGTCTCCAGGGGAGTGCTCGAGGGCAACACCTTCGCGATGCCGAAGTCGAGAACTTTGGCGATCTCCTCGTCACCGTCACGCACGATGAAGATGTTGTCGGGCTTGAGGTCGCGGTGCACGATGCCTAGCTCGTGCGCCTTGGCCACGGCGCGGCTCACGTGCGCGAAGATCCAGCTCAGATCGTTGGTGTCGAGGCGCCGGGCCGCCGCGAGGCGCATCCCGAGCGTGATCCCCGAAAGGAGCTCCATCGCGATGAAGGGCAGCCCCTCGTGCACGCCGTAATCGAACACTTGCACGACGTAATTGCCGCGCAAGGCAGCCGCCGATTGGGCCTCGCGGAGAAACCTATCCAACATCTCCGGGTCGTCGGCGATGGCCGGGTTGAGTAACTTAACGGCTACGGGTGAACGTAAGCTCAGGTGCTCTGCACGCCAAACCGCGCCCATCCCACCAGCGCCCAGCGGCTCCAGCAGGCGGTAGCGGTCCGCGAAGACCATGCCGCTTTTGGCCACTCGAGAGCTGGGTACCATGAGACATCCTGAGCTTGCTTGCGCGGCACGCTCCGTGATCGTGCGCGTTCAGTCTGCGGTCCCTACAGTGTGCACGTCTATAGTAGAAAAGTCGCGAGCTTACGGTGAAAACTCGCTTTTCGAGGACGCCAGGTCTCGAAATAACATGGACACGCGTGCAGTCGCCGTGTGAACAGCGTGTGACAGCGCTGGGCAGTTAGCCTCGGGGGTCTACCAATTCGCCGGGGCGTAGTGCGTCGGGGTGGAGTTTGGCTGCCGCGGCCTCGGCCTTCTGCTGACCGCGGCGCCAAATTACGCCCACGATGCCCATCGGCACGGTGACGACGTAGAACAACGCAAGCAAAGAGAACGAGAGGGTGACCGCCTGGGTTACCGTCATACCGTAAGGCGCGAACGCCAGTGCAAAAGCCGCCTCGCGGGTCCCTACGCCCTGGAAGCTGATCGGCAGCGCCGCAGAGATCGCTGCGACGGACGACACGGTGACGGTCGCAAGCCAGGGCACGTCACACCCGAGGCCCGCCGTGAGGGCGATGACGGCGCCGAAGTAGCCCGACCAACTCAGTGCCGTCCAGAACAGGTTTTCGAAGCCGTGCACCGTCGTCACCATGTCGGACGTGACGAACATCAGCTCGGTGCTGCCGGAAACGATGCGATTGACCCACTTGTTCGCGAGCCACTTTGGCTTGGGTTCATGTTCGGCACCGGCGGCGACACTAGCGGCTTTGAGCGAGCGCCGTGCCCGCAAGACGTCGGTCACGCGTCGTAACCCCCACAGACCAACCGCTGCCGCCACCAGCCCGGCCATTGTCGCCGGCACACCGAGTGTCGCCACCGACCCCACCCAAGCAACCGCGCCCAGGAACAACACGTCGAGCAGGCGGTCGACGATACAAGTAGCCAGGGCCCGCGCTCGGGACGGACATTTGTCGAGCAGGGCTTCGACCCGGAGCAGCTCACCCAGGCGGCCCACCGTCAACATGCCGTAGAGCGCGCCGCTCAAAAACGCGCTCACCGAGACGCCCATCGCCACTGGGATCTGCAGCTGACGCACCATCCGGTGCCACCGAAAAGCCTTGATTAGGACGTTGACACCGTAGGCGAGGCCTGCGATGCCAACGGCAGACGCCGGCAATCTGCGCACCATGGTGGCAGCTTCGTCGAAGTTCACCCGCGCCACGATTACAGCCAGAATCACGATGCCGATGAGCACCGAGTAGCGTCGAAAATAGTGAACAGCGCGGCTCATACCCAATAAAGACCTGCTTGAAAGATCCCGAAATGAACGGACCAGTAGTTGACGGCGGCGTAATCGCGGGGAACTTCGAAGACAAGTACCGAAGCCCGAACCCAATTGCCAGGTATCTCATGGATAACTTCCTGGGCAGTGTCCGGGAGTTGGTGTCCAAGAGTGGCTGCAAAGAGGCTCTAGAAGTCGGCTGCGGTGAAGGCCGTTTGGCGATCCACCTTCACCAGCAACTCGGGCTTTCGATCCGCGGTACGGACTTTTCCCAGCAGATCTTGGCCCAAGCGCGCCGCAACGCGGCCGAGGCGGGCGTCGACATCGGCTTCGAGGTACTCGACCTGAGCCGCGAGCCCACCATCGAGCAGCAGACGGACCTCGTCGTGTGCTGTGAGGTGCTCGAACACCTGGAGAACCCCGAGTTCGCGCTGGCCAACATCGTGCGGTTGGCGCGCAAGTACCTCGTGCTCAGCGTTCCGCGTGAACCCATTTGGCGCGCTCTCAACATGGCGCGCGGCAAATACTGGGGGGATCTGGGCAACACCCCAGGTCACATCCAGCACTTCTCCAAGACCAGCTTCTTGGAGATGATTTCGCGTCACGCCGACGTTTCGGAGGTGCGCTCGCCGCTGCCTTGGACGGTGGTGTTGGCGCGCCCGCGTTCCCAACGCGCCCCGGCGTGAAGTGATGCCGGGGCCGCCTCGCCCTGGTTGGCTCGGATTTCGAGCAGCTGCAACCGGACGTTAATCTTCTCCAGTAACTTGCGGTTGACGGAGATGAGATCGGCGATGATGCCGAACACGTACAGGAAGAACCCCACGCCCATGAGCAGCGCGGCTAGGATCAACGACTGCACGTGGCCTTCGCCATTGCCTTGCACGAACGAGACCAAGAAGCGTACTCCGAGCGCGAGACCCGGCAAAAACGTCAGGCCGCCGAAGAAAGCGAAGGCGCTGAACGGTTTGTAAGTGACGAAGATTCGCCCAATCACCAAGATCGATCGGCGTACGTACGAGCTGATGCTCTTGACGAGCCGCGACGGCCGCAAGTCGCCGTTTACGCGGATTGGCACCGAGGCGATGGCCATGCGTTTCTGGCCCGCCTGAATGATCGTCTCGAGCGTGTAGGTGTACTCGGAGAAGACGTTGAGCTCGAGGGCCGCCTTCTTGCTCATGGCGCGAAAGCCGCTCGGTGCGTCGGGGACGTCGGTCTGGCTGGCTACGCGGACCACCCAGCTCCCCAGCTTCTGCAGGGCACGTTTCACGGGGGAGAAGTGCTTGATGGTGCTGATCGGGCGGGCGCCGATCACGAGGTCCGCCTTGCCCTCCAATATCGGCGCTACGAGGGCTGGAATGTCTCCCGCGTTGTATTGGTTGTCCGCGTCCGTGTTCACGATCACGTCGGCGCCCGCCGCCAGACACGCCTCTAAGCCATTGGTGAACGCTACCGCCAGCCCCTGGTTACGCGTGTGCCGAACGACGTGGTCGACGCCGTGCGCGAGCGCTACCTCGACCGTCTTGTCTTGGCTGCCGTCGTCGATGATCAGCCACTCGACTTTGTCGAAACCAGGAAGCTCTCGGGGCAACTCCTTCAGCGTGATGCCGAGGGTTTGTTCTTCGTTGTAGCAGGGGATTTGGATGATGAGCTTCAAGGGACGAGTCCAAGCCAGTAGTAAGCGGCGGGGACCCGCGACCGCGGATGGTGCAAACCGTGGAAACGCGGACTCCGGCCGGAGCCGACTGTAGACCTCGTTGGTCCGACTGTTCAAGGGAGAACGGGGCGGCGGCCGGGCACTGCGCCTCAAAGCGCCTCGCTGGATGCGTCCTTCGCCCGCTGACTACGAAGCCGTGGGCCTGAACGCAGACCACGTGATGCCCAGTTTGCGCATTCGAGCGCGCAAAGTGTGTGGGTTGATGCCGAGGATTTGGGCGGCTCCATGGGGACCCTCGATGCGCCCGTGGCACAGCTCGAGCACATGACGGATGTGCGTGCGCACGACTTCGTCCAGGGTCGCCACGCTGTGACGATTGATCGGAGTGACGCTGCTCGGCGGACGTGGCGGAGCCGGAGGTTGGGTCGCCGTAGTGCCGCGGCCCAAGGCCAGAGACACCTCCAGACCCTTACCGCCGCCCAAGATCGCGGCGCGTTCGATCACGGAAGCGAGTTCACGCACGTTACCCGGCCACGCATACTCGCGCAAACGCTCGATGTCGTACGCGGTGGGCACCAAGTTGTGTACACCCAGGCGGCGCCCCGAACGTTCGGCGAAGTAGTGCGCGAGCGCCGGCAGATCTTCGAGCCGCTCGCGAAGGGGAGGGAGGCGCATCGGAAACACGCTCAGCCGGTACCAGAGATCTTGACGGAAACCGCCCGCCGCCACCATCGCCCCGAGGTCGCGGTGGGTTGCTGCCACGATCCGTACGTCGACGTGAATCGTCTGATGTCCGCCGACTCGCTCGAGTGAGCCATCTTGCAGCACGCGCAAGAGTCGCACCTGCGCGGCGGGCGGTAACTCGCCGACCTCGTCCAGGAAGAGTGTTCCACCGTCGGCTCGCTCGAACCAGCCTTTGCGCGCCGCCACGGCACCGGTAAATGAGCCCTTTTCGTGGCCGAAGAGCTCAGAGTCGACGAGCTCCGAAGGGATCGCCCCGCAGTTGACACGCACTACCGGACCATTGCGTCGCGACGAACGTTCGTGGATCGCGCGTGCAACCACCTCCTTCCCAGAGCCCGTCTCGCCGAGGATCAGCACCGGTGCGTCCGTGTTGGCTACTTGCGACACCATGTACATGATATCGCGAAGGCCTCCTGTCTCACCAACTATGACCTCGTTGATGTCGTGACGGCCGAGGCGCGTGAGCAACGCCTCCTTGTCGGCGCGCAGCGCCTCCCTGGTGCGCACCGAGTCTTGATGAGTGCAGTCGTTCTTGTACGCGACCTCGAGGACGTTCTGGATACCGGACAAGAGCTCGTGTTGGAGGGGATTGTCCGGCGCTGCCAAGGACAAGAGCGCAATCGCTGCATGGTTCCCTTCACCCGACAGCGGTACTGCCCACACTTGGTTCGTCGTGGCAAAACCGAGCAGCAACGGTACGTGGTGCGCCACCACGCGTGAGACGTTCTCCATGCGCCGGCGGGTCAACAGTTGTGAGACGACGGCGTCGGTGCCTTCACCCAGCTCGGACTTGTGCCCGACCTGAGACGAGAGCTCGAGCGCCGCGTTCGCGCCCGAGGCCGCTGTCGTGACTAGCCGTGGTGGGTTTGCCTCCACCCGGCGGACGATCACGAATTTGCACGCGAAGGCCCTCTCGAACTCGGCGTGGAGGCGAGGTAAACACTCCGCTAGGTCGGCGTGTTCTGAGACGATGTGCCAAAGGCGAGCTTCGAGGTCGGCTTGCATAAAACACTCTTGCAGCGGGTCTTCAGAGTTGCCGTTCCCACTCCGATTCGGAGGCGTCCGGTATCAACGCTGGATCGATGGGGTAAGCGAGCGCGTTTTTGGCTCGCAGCTGAATGCGTTGCCCAGGCGTGAGCGGCTGTTCGCCGTTGCGCATCGTCTCGACTATCACCGAGCCCACCCCATCGAGGGCCGCGTGGATCCGAATGCGATCGCCCAACGCAACCACGCGTTCTACGGTCGCGATACCTTTCGCGTCCGCCGACAGCGCCAAGTCGTAGGTGCGCACGACCAAGTTCGCCGGTCCTATGGACTCACGAGTCCCCAACTCCACCTGCAGTTCTCCGGCTTTTGCGAGCCCGCCCTCGATCATCGCGGGTAGAACGTTGACCTGTCCAACGAATCTGGCGACGAACTCCGTCGCGGGGTTGTCTTGGATCTCGCTGGGCGTACCCTGTTGCTCCAAGCGGCCGTCCTTGACGATGAAGACTTTGTCCGCCACCGAGAACGCCTCTTCCTGGTCGTGGGTGACGAACACCGTGGTCACGGGCATCTCGTCGTGCAACTTGCGCAACCAGGTGCGCAACTCCTCGCGTACCTTCGCGTCGATGGCGCCGAACGGTTCGTCGAGCAGGAGGATCTGAGGGTGAGGTGCCAAAGCGCGCGCCAGCGCAACGCGCTGCCTCTGGCCGCCCGACAGTTGCCACGGAAAACGCTTGGCGAAGCCCTTCAAGCCGACGATGCCGAGCAATTCGTGAACGCGGTTACGTGTCTTGTCTCGCGATTCACCACGCACCGAGAGTCCGAACCCGACGTTGTCCTCCACCGTGAGGTGCCGGAACAGGGCGTAATGTTGGAACACGAATCCGATTCCGCGCTGACGAACGTCGACATGGGTTACGTCTTTGCCGTTCAGCCACACCTTGCCGGAGTCGGGCTGCTCGAGACCAGCCAAGATCCGGAGCAGCGTGCTCTTGCCGCCCCCGGACGGCCCGAGCAAGGCCACGAGTGAGCCTCGCGGGATCTCGAAACTCACGTTGTTTACGGCGACGAAGTCACCGAAACGCTTGTTGATGTTCTCAACGGCGATGTCCATTCGACCCTCTTCGTTTCTTGCTCTGCTCGAGCAGTAACAGCAGTATTATGCTCACCAGCGATAGCAGTAGGGCCATCCCGTAAGCTTCCGCTGGTTGACGCTCCTCGATCGCGTCGTGGATGAAGGTGGACGCTGTTTGCGTTCGACCACTGATGCTGCCACCCAACACGAGGACGGCTCCGAACTCACCAACCGTCCTCGCGACGGTCATGAGCAGCCCATAAGATAGCCCGATCCTGATGTTGGGCAAGGTCACCTTCCAGAAGGTGCGCAGCGGCGACGCGCCGAGAGTCGCTGCTGCTTCCTCCTCGGAGGTTCCAATCTCCTCCAGCACGTAACCAACTTCGCGTACCGTATACGGTAACGTGACGAACAGCGTCCCGATCAGCAATCCGGGGAAAGCGAACGTCATCTTGATGCCGAACTCATCAAGCAGCGGCCCGAAGACGCCTTGACGTCCGATCAACAGGAGGAAACCCAAGCCGATCATGACTGGGGAAAT
>CBINDO010000198.1:0-15253 GCA_966249405.1 uncultured bacterium
CTCACCAGCCGGTCACCCGTAAAGACGTGTGTGGTGGCGTTGCGTTGCGCCGTGATCGTCGCCAAAGCCATACGCTGCGAAGCGTCCGGGCCGCCGCCATCCGTCACCGCAAAGATGTGAATGGCGGTGGGCGAGACCGACAAACACGACTCCAACGCCGCCAGGTATTCGTTCCAACGCTGCACCCCGGGGGCGGCCGTGGAGTGCAGGAGCACGAAGAAGCTGCGCCCATCGTGCAGCCCACGGTTGAACCCAAACCCACTCCTGAACATCGTCCCGGAGCATAACGCGGAGGTGTTAGCAAGGAAAGCGCAGTCGCGCGGCCGTCGAACCGGTGATAGCCGGCGCCTCCTGGCGAACGCCGGCGGTAATGATCGCGACGCAGGCCGGCTCTTCGGGCCGATGCTCAGCGACCCGGATAGCTTCAACCTGGGCCGCGCCGCGCGTTACTGGTCGTCGCGTTCGTCGTCGCGCCAGAGGACGAAACCCGTGCGTTGTTGCGGGGAGACGGCACACGTGTCGCCGGCAAATGCCGACCCGCCGCCGAGGTAGTTGTACGAGTTGAGGATCGCGTAGCTCGGCACCTGTTCGGAATCTGCAGCCCCGACATATCGCGACTGCCACGGCTCGACCACGACTTCGTCGTCACCGTAACTCACGACGAGCTCGTTGATGGTGAACAGCCAGTTGCACACATCCTCCACCCGTTTGCAGCTCGGCGACCCGACGCGGGCGCGAAGCTCGCCGAACGACCACTCGGTCATCGTCTCGAAGGTGTCGCGTTGGACGAACCAGAGCAGCGGCGTGCCGTTCGTGTCTCGAACGCGAAGCTCGACAGGTTCACCCTCGACCATTACTACACTCAGTTCGACGAGCGCGCCGCTTTCCAAGTTCGCGATCTTCGTGGGTAGCGGCCAGTCGAGATTCGCGAAATCGAGCGAGAATACGAGGAGCGCGCCATCGACCGAGAAACGGAGCGTTCGGGTGGGCGCTCCAGCGTCGTCGGTCGTCGTCCCGAGCCATTCGGCCAAGGTGAACTCCGCCGGCGGCCCAGCATCTGGACCCTCAGCGGGTCGCTCGGGCTCGTCAACTTCGACCGAGAAGGCAAACGCGCGCTGCGATGGTGTGAGCCAACCGCGTTCTTCTTCGTCGACTAGTGCGAGATCGCCCTCACAAGCTGGCACCTCGTCGATGCACGCCGCGTAGTGCGTGCGACAATCCTCGCCGTACGTGAACAAGTCGGCGCAGTCTTGGCCCTCGCAACCACACCACCCTTCCGTCACGCAGGCATTGCCGTTCCAAAAGGTCGTCTCGACACCGGCGCACCTCTTCGGACCCGCGGCGACGTCCATCGCGGGACATGGGGTGGCGGGCGTCGTTGCGTCGGACCCTGCCGGTGGGGCGGACGTCGCGTCGCCGGACGTCGCGTCGCCGGACGTCGCGTCGCCGGAAGCGGACGTCACGTCGGAGCCCGACGTGCCACCGGAAGCGTCGATGCTGGCGTCCTCCATGCTTGCGCACCCGCTTTCCGGGCATTGCAGTGCAAACGTGCAGACGCCGTCCGTGCATTCGCCGGCGCCGCATTCCGCGTCGCGACGACAGCTCTTGGCGCACGCGACGACGGCCCCCGTGCCGCATTGAGCTTCGGCGCACGTTGCACCCGCCAAATCTTCGCAAGACAGCGCCGAATCACATGGCTTGGTGCAGCTACCGCATTCGCAACTGAAGCCGTCGCCGCAGTCGCTATCCTCATCGCAGCGGCTCAGCCAATGGGTGCTGCTGTCCGTGCCACGCACGCGCGAACCACAAGCCGCAAGTTCCAACGTGAACGCCGCGATGATTCCGCCTCGATGGATTCTGCTCAACGTCTTCTCGACTCTCACCACGTTACACTCCCTCTTCGGTATCGACCGACTGTCCACAATAGAAGGTGACCCGCTTGCTCTGCTCCGGGTCCTCGGGTTGCGTTTCATTGTATTCGGTAACTTCGAGCCACAACTTCTGCACGTCCGTCCGGACTCGACCCAGCAGCGAGAGCACCCTCTCCTCGAAAGGGTGACCGGGCGAAAGCGTGAACGTGAACGTCGAGCCCCCCGTCGTCTCGTCGCGGCGTCGTTCGATGCCTGCCCGCACCTTCTTCGCGATCGCGACGGCAACCGCGCGGTAGTGATCCATCACCGCCGTCTCCCACCCCGCCTCGGCGTCGAGGGGTAATACGAGGTTGCTGGCGACCAGCCGGCCCTCGTGTTCGGTCAAACGTCCACTCGCGAGCAGCTCTTTCATGACGATGTCGAGCCGATCATCGTCGGCGCGCAACGCAGCACGAAGTTCGTCACGTGTGGACGCCTCCTTGCGGAAGACGAGATACCACGCCCAGCTCTCGAGACTCTCGTCGTCACCGGCGCGCTGCACGGCTCGGCGCACGTCCTCGGAGGTCAGACCGAACACGGCGCTCTCCTCGGGCCCCGTCGAGTAGGCGAGTCCACTTCGCACGAGGTCGTTCAGGACGGCGATCACGTCGCGTTCGCCGTCGTAGGCGAAACGCTCCAGGACGCGTTGCCGTGTCGGATGTTCAGCGCCGATGAACTCGAGTACGGCCTCCCACAACGTCTTGTCGCGCTGTGACGCGCTCTCGGTAAGTTTCTGCATCCGCTTTTGGTACGAACGCATCGCCAACCCGAACATGTCGGCGACCACCTGCTTGCGCACCCCCTGCGCCTCGAGCTCTCGGGCAAGGCTCAGGAACACCTCGTCGGTGACGTGTGCCAGGGGGGAGCGGCTGCCCGAAGCGGTGGAAATCTGAGCGATCAGCACGGTGGTTTGCCGCACGATGCCGTCGATCATCAACTTCAGGTTCATGACCCCGGTTTAGCCCGACGACATCGGCCAGGCTAGGCGACGAAAAGTGCGTCATCGGAGGGCGGGTCCGGCCGCTTGGCGAGCTTGCTAACCCGAACCGCGCCGTTTTGTTGCCGCGTGGCATTCTTTCGCAGTAGCGGATGGCCGTAAGGGGTGCACGCCCCCCGTTTACGGGCGGGGTGCCACGAGTCGTAAATCGAGGAGGCCTTCACATGAGAAGTATCGTAGTTCTGGGTTTGATTTCAGCGGTTGGTTTTTCGGGCGTAGATGCGCACGCCATCCCATCGTCTCCGTTCGACGCGGGCGCCGCGCCGTTCCCGGGCGATGGCGGGTACCCGCTACCGGACCCGTCTAACTATCCGCCCTACGAGTACCCACCTGGGTTCGACGGCGGACCGGTGTTTTTCCCGATGGACGCAGGGGTCGCGACCGGCGGTGAGCCGGAAGTGTGGTTCGACGCGAGTGTGCCGTCGATCGTGGACGCGGGCGTCGTCGAGTCCCCCGACACGTCGGACGTCGTGGTTTCGAGCCCCGCCGGCTCTGCCGGGCCGTCGAGTGACGTCGTGGTTTCGAGCCCGGCCGGCTCTGCCGGGCCGTCGAGTGACGTCGTGGTCGACACCAGCGCCGAGGTCGTCGTGACCGACGAGACCATCATCCCGGACGTCGCCGACGCGGGCGCAACTGGTTCCGAGCCCACCGCTGTGCCGGTCGGTACGGTGGCGGAAGGGACGTCGGCGCCACCCGCGGGTGAGACGACCGTCGACGTCGATTCGCCCACGACCGATGGCAACGAGCCCACGGAAGAGCCCAACGATACAGCGGAACCCAACGCCACCGAAGCCACAGACTCGGCCGGCGGGTCCCGAGACGCGGGCGCAGACGCTGGTGCGATTGCCGGCGGCAGCAGCGACGATGGCTGCGACTGCCGTGTGGCCGGCAGTTCACAACCGGGCGCGTCCAAGATGAGCGGATTGGCCTTTGCTGGCTTGGCCTTCGCAGCGATGCGACGGCGTCGTCAGCGTCGCAGCTGACCGCGGCGAAGAAGCCAACACATTGGTTGCGGGTCTCGAGTTTGGCAGACCCGCTTCTGAACCCACGGTTCGGCTGCGTCGACCTTACCGCGATTCGAGCCACCCCCCGTGTGAGGGCGTTCGAATCGCTACTTGCAGGGCAGAGTCTCAGCCGGTGGGACTGCTACACTTGCAATAAGCGGGGCCGCGCACCGAGGCGCGGTCCCATCGTTTACTTGCTGCGTGCATCGAACGTCAAGATCACGCTGCCGGCTTTGTGCCCCGAATCGACGACCCGGTACGCGTCGTGAATGCGCTCGAACGGGAACACCCGATCGATGACCGGCACGAGCGCGCCTCGGCTGGCAAGTTCAACGACTTCGAGCAGATCGGACAACCGTTCCATCACGGGACCGGCGATGACGCGGTGACCGCGCGTGCGCCCGGCAAACATCGAACCAAACAGCGCCGGCAAATCCCCGAGCACGACGAGCAAACGACCACCCGGCAAGAGCACCGGTTTCACCCGTTCGTACGGCGCGTTGCCCACCGTGTCGACGACCACGTCGAAACGCGCAGCGCCGGCTGCGAAGTCGCTTTCTGCGTAGTCGATAACCTCGTCGGCGCCCAACGACCGCACCAGCGCGGCGTTCCGTCGACTGCACACCGCGGTGACACGCGCGCCGAGGTGTTTGGCGATCTGGACGGCCGCGGAACCGACGTTGCCCGACGCACCGTTGACGAGCACGCTCTCGCCCGAACGGACGTTGCCGCGATGGAAGAAGTCGAGCGCGGTCATCGCGCCGAAGGGGATCGCCGCGGCCTGTTCGAAGCTGAGGTTGGCGGGTTTGCGCGCGACCTTGCCCTTCGCGGGCATGATTAGGAACTCGGCGTGGGCGCCTTGTTTGACACCCGGAAATGCAATCACTTCGTCTCCGACCGCAAACTCCGTCACGCCCGCGCCCACCGCGTCCACGACTCCCGCGGCGTCGGTGCCGAGCACTGGCTGTCGCGGACCCCCGAACCCAAGCGCAAGGCCCCGCAGCGCGCCGAAACCCCGGGGTAAAATGCCGCTCCGGACGCGCCAATCGCCGGCGGTGACGGCCGCGGCCAGCACTCGAATCCGCACTTGGCCCGGGCCAGGCTCGGGACGGACCGTCTCGCGCAATTCCACGACCTCGGGCGCTCCGTAGTGGGGGACGTAGCTGATTTTGGCAATTTTGGGGGTCGGCGCGATCATGTTTACAGCGTAAGCTTACATCGTAAACAAGTCAAGGGCGAAATTGGCGGACGGCGGCGTCAGCACTCGCTACTGTCGACCAAGACTCGCCGTGCCGAAACGTGAACCATCCCGGACCCGCACCCCCCTCAGTCGTGAACGAGTGCTCCGGACGGCGCTCGCGTTGGTCGACGAGGCCGGCGCGGATGCGCTCTCGATGCGGACCGTGGCCGCAAAACTCGGCGTCGAGGCGATGTCCCTCTACCGCCACGTCGCCGACAAGCAGGACTTGCTACTCGGTGTCGCTGACCTGGTGGTCGCAGAGATCGAAGTGCCGCCGCAGGGGACGCCCTGGCGAGTTGCGATGCGGCGAAGGGCCGATTCCGCGCGGGAAGTGTTCTTGCGACATCCGCACTCGGCGCTATTGGTGGAGTCGTGCGCGACCATGACCCCCGCCCGTCTGGCGTACGCCGACGGCATCTTGGGGCTGCTCGTCGCCGGCGGCTTCGATGCTTCGCTCGCGTATCGAGCATTCCTGACGCTCGACAGTTACGTCTACGGTTTCGTGATGCAGGAGCTGGGTTGGCCCCACCCGAGCTCGGGTGCCGACGCACCACCACCGCCCGATGTCTCACCGGAACGATTCCCGCACTTCGCGGCGGTCATGAACGTCGTGATGGCGAAGGTGGGGACTCATGGGCTGGTGGCCTCGTACGGCGACGAGTTCCACTTCGGGCTCGACCTCGTACTCGACGCGCTCGAGCGCTCGAGAGATGGGAGCAAATCCCCGACGCCGGTCTGACGCCGCGCCCAGCCGCCCGAGGTCAGGCACTCCATCGTCATTTCTCGATGCGCCCATAAAGCCGCGCCGATGCCGGTGCGACTTTGTGTCTCCGGATTGTCGGCTTGCGCATCGCTAGCCGGCGTGCCATATCGTAAATCTACGATGGAGTCCGCCAACACCAACTGCTGTCCCCCGCCACGCGAGGGGCCAGACCATCGCCCGGTGGAGGGCGAGGAAGCGGACGAAGAGTTGGCCACGTTGGCAAAGGCCGTCGGACACCCTGCGCGCGTGAAAATCCTGCGCCTGTTGATGCGACGTAGCACGTGCGTGTGCGGCGACATCGTCCTGGAACTGCCGCTCGCCCAATCGACGGTCTCGCAGCACCTGAAGGTGCTCAAGGAAGCGGGATTGATACGGGGCGAGGTCGAAGGCGCACGAGTCTGTTATTGTATCGAGCCGCGGGGGCTTCGCCGTTTGCGCGCCCTCGTGGGCGCGCTGTAAACCTGCCGCACGTTCATCGTGTATCGATCCCGAGATCAAGAAGGAAGACGAAAACATGTCCGTTACCATCCGTGTGTTCGACCCCGCCATGTGTTGCTCGACCGGCATCTGCGGTCCCAGCGTCGATCCCGACCTTTCGCGTTTCGCCGCCGACCTGGACTGGCTGCAGAAGCAGGGCGTCACCGTGGAGCGCTTCAACCTATCGCAGCAACCCGCCGCGTTCGCTGAAACGCCTGCCGTAAAGGAGGCGCTGGGGCGCGGTACCGACGTGCTTCCGCTGGTCCTGGTCGGCGACCGCGTCGCGGTCGAGGGTGCGTACCCATCGCGTGAGACATTGGCCGCATTGGCGGGCGTGATCGTCAAGAAGCTAGAGACTGCACCCGCAGCTTCGTCGGGCTGTTGCGCGCCGAGCGCCGATGCCAAGTCGAAGACCGGCTGCTGCTGAAGGGCGATATGGACTTCCTCGAACGCGCTCCACGCAATCTCTTCTTCACTGGCAAGGGAGGCGTCGGCAAGACGAGTGTCGCTTGCGCTACCGCCGTGACACTCGCCGAGCGCGGTCGACGTGTGCTGTTGGTGAGCACGGACCCGGCATCGAACTTGGACGAAGTCCTCGAGACTCCGCTCGGTAGCGAGCCTCGCGCGATCGCCGGGGTCTCGGGGCTCTTCGCGCTCAACATCGATCCAGAAGCAGCGGCCCACGCCTACCGCGAGCGCATGGTTGGTCCATATCGCGGCGTGCTCCCGGACGCGGCGATACGCAGCATCGAAGAACAGCTGTCGGGCGCGTGTACGGTCGAGATCGCCGCCTTCGACGAGTTCTCGAAGTTGTTGGGAGACGAGCGCGCAACGGCGACGTTCGAGCACGTGGTGTTCGACACGGCGCCCACGGGACATACGCTGAGGCTCCTGGAGTTGCCGGCAGCTTGGGCTGGTTTTTTGGAGGCAAACGTCGGTGGCACGTCGTGCCTCGGCCCGCTCGCGGGGCTAAAAGCGCAACGTGCGCTCTACGAGAGTTCGCGCAGTTGCTTGGTCGACGGCGCCAAGACGGCGATCGTGCTCGTCTCCCGTCCCGACCCAGCCGCCCTCCGAGAGGCGGAGCGGACGCGTCGCGAGCTAGCCGAGCTCGGAATAGGGCGTCAGGAGCTCGTCATCAACGGCGTTTTCACGGCGACGGACGAGCGCGACGCCATCGCCGTGGCGATGGCGAGGCACGCCGCGACGGCACTCACCGCAATGTCCCACGACCTCGGAAAACTAGGGCGCACAGAGCTTCCACTGTTGCCGTTTGGTTTGGTCGGCATCTCGGCGCTACGTTCACTTTTCGGCCACAACCCCGATCAGTCGGCCCTGCGAAGCCTCGAAACGACGGTCGCCGAGATTCCACCGTCGCCGCCGGTCACCACGCGCCAGGATACGATCCGCCTCGCTGACCTCGCTGGTGCGCTCGATACCGGAGGTCGTGGCGTCATCATGACGATGGGCAAAGGCGGCGTCGGCAAGACGTCAGTTGCGGTGAACATCGCAATCGAGCTGGCCCGGCGCGGCCACTCCGTTCACCTGACGACGACAGATCCGGCCGCTCACGTCCAAGATGCGTTGGGTGGCGCGGTAGACGGAATTCGCGTGAGCCGCATCGATCCCGCGCAAGAAACACGTCTGTACTCCGAAGAGGTACTGCAGACGGCCGGCGCGAACCTCGACGCCGCTGGCCGAGCGCTGCTGGAGGAGGACCTGCGGAGCCCGTGCACCGAGGAAATCGCCGTCTTCAGGGCGTTTGCCCGGCTAGTCGACGAAGGCGAACACGGGTTCGTCGTGATCGACACGGCGCCCACCGGGCACACGCTCCTGTTACTCGATGCTGCAGAGTCTTATCACCGAGAGGTGTTGCGCACCAAAGGGTCCGCGCCCGAAGAGGTGCGTCGTTTGCTCCCGCGCCTACGTGACCCGGCGTTCACCAAGATCGTGCTCGTGACGCTACCCGAGGCCACACCCGTTCACGAAGCCGCAGCCCTCCAGCGCGATCTCGAGCGCGCCGAAATTCGACCGTTCGCTTGGGTCATCAACCAGAGCTTGCTGCCGCTGACGGTGACCGACCCGGTGCTCGTGCGCCGGCGCGCAAACGAGGTTCGTTTCCACGCCGAGGTTTGCGCGCTGGCGCCTCGTGTCGCCGTGGTGCCGTGGGCGACGCCGGCAACTTCCCAGGCGCGCCTCGACTTACTCTCGACGGCAAGCGCCGTAGCACCGGGGCCGACGCCGTGACGAAGCAAGCGGTGACCACGACGTATACGGCGACCGCGGTGACTCGCGCCGGTGGCGCAGCAGTTGCTCGCGCTCGCACCAGCGAGATCGCGTTCGACGGAACGGCCAAGTCCGGAGACGTCTTGCCTGGGCCCGCCGACTTGTTGTGCACGGCTTTGGCTGCTTGCATCCTCAAGAACGTCGAACGCTTCTCGCACATCTTGCCCTTCCGGTACGAATCAGCCTCCGTGGAGGTAACCGCCGAACGGCAAGAGCCGCCGCCACGGATCGTGCGCATGCACTATCGTCTGCGCGTGGTCACGGACGAGCCCGCCAATCGCCTGGCGATGTTGCACAAGAACATCAAGCTGTTCGGAACGATCACGAACACTCTCGGTGCCGCCTGCGAGGTGTCGGGCGACATCGAAGCGATACCTCCGGATGTCACCGCTTGACCAAGGATCTACGCGTGTTCACCAGTCGCCTACCTCCGACCGCGATGGCGCTCCTCGTCGGTGCTGCGAGCTGCAAGAACGCTGCGCCCTCGGACGCCGTCTTCGAGCTCGAGTCCAGCCGCGTCCGCGAACTCACCACACCTGCCCATGCGCAGGTACTCGAACTGAGCCCCGTCAACCGGCAACCCTTGCGGCTGAGCCAGCAGTGGCAGCTCGGCGACGTCGTGGATTGGGCGTCGTTTGCTGCCGCGACGCAACACATGTTGAGCGAGACGTACCGCTGCAGCAGTGAAGCGCGCTCGCTGTTGTGTGTCCGCGGACTTCCCGGCGATCACCTGGAGCTGCACTTCGTATTCGAAGCACGGGACAGAGTGCGCGCTTCTCTCGAGGCTCGGCCCGATTGATTCGGAATTGGTGCCACAGGTTGGCGACCACGCGCGGTCACGCTGGTCTCGGTCCGTTCTGAGCCAACACTTCGCGCAATACCTCGAGCGTCACGGGTTTGACGAGGTGGCGGTCGAAACCTGCCTGACTCGTGCGCTGACGATCCGCCTCTTGGCCCCACCCGGTCAACGCCACGAGCGTCGGGCGATAACCCAACTCCAGCTCACGGACGCGCTTACAGACGTCGTTGCCGTTCAAGTCCGGTAACCCGATGTCACACAACACGAGATCTGGTCGACGCGCTTCGACTTGGGCGACCCCGTCGCGGCCAGTACGAGCGATCGTGACGTCGTGCCCGAGCCCTTCGAGCAGCGATCCCAGTGTCTCGGCGGCGTCCTCGTTGTCCTCGACGACGAGGATTCGCAGCCGTGCCGTTTCCGAGCTGGGCGACAGCGCCGGCCTCGGACGGACGCTGGTACCGTCGGCGCGCGCCGCCTCGCACGGGATGCGGAGCGAGAATGTCGCACCGTGACCCTTACCCAGGCTCGACGCCTTGAGATCTCCGCCGTGCATCTGCGCCAAACGCCGGGCGAGTGCCAAGCCGATCCCTGCCCCGCGGTCGGAAGCGGCGCCGTTGTTTTCTACGCGCGCAAACATCTCGAAGACGTGCTCGAGGTGCTCTGCTTCGATGCCGACCCCCGAGTCGATCACTCGGACGACGAAATCACCCGCTTGACGTTCCAACTCGAGCCACACCTTGCCCTGGGCGGGCGTGAACTTGGACGCATTGTGCAGCAGGTTGCCGACGATCTGGGCCAAGCGTGTCGGATCCACGACGGCCTCCAGCTCGGAGGGCGCGCTCACCGTCAAAGCCAGGTTCTTCCGCTGCAAAAATGCCTGCGACGTTTCGACGACGCTGTCGATCAGCGCCACGATGTTCACGCGCTGGAACTTCAATTCGAAGACGCCACTGCTGATCCGTGAGACGTCGAGCAAGTCGTCGATCAGGCGTACGATGTGCTCGAGCTGGCGATTCATCGCCGCCAAGGTGCGTTGCGTCACGGCCGCCTTGCGCGCCGCGGCTGGGTCCGTATCCTGACTCGGTCGGTCCGACGGCGCCTGCATCAATAGGTCGAGCCCGGTGCGCAACGGCACCAAGGGGTTGCGCAGCTCGTGGGCCAACGTCGCGATGAACTCGTCCTTTTGGCGCGCCGCGGCGCGCAGCGCCTGCTCCGACTTCTCGAGCTCGGCGGTCCGCTCTCGCACCCGCTGCTCCAGTCGTTCGTTGAGCTCTGCGAACGCTCGGTTCTTTTGGAACAGATCCGCATATACGCCGACCTTGTGACGCAAGATCTGAGGGTTGAACGGCTTGGTGAGATAGTCGACCGCGCCAGCGCCGTACCCGGTGATGATGTCCGCGTCGTCGACCAAATGCGCGGTGAGGAACAAGATCGGCACCTGACGGAACCGCTTGGTGCCCTTGATGATGTGGGCCAACTCGATGCCATCGACGCGCGGCATCTTGATGTCGAGGACGATCGCGGCGACTTGGTGCTCGAGCAAGATCTTCAACGCCAGATCGGCGTCTTCGGCGCGCAGCAAGCGGTAACCCTCGTTGTCGAGAATGGCCTCTAGCGCGTCGAGGTTCCGCGGCTCGTCGTCGACGAGCAGAATGTCGACGGGCTCCGTCGCGAGGGAGGAGTTTTGACTTGTAGCTGTCACAGGTATGGCGCTCATCGGTGGAGCCAGACTCGGAGCAGTGCGAGCAGCTGGTCCGTGTTGACGGGTTTGGCGATGTAGTCGGAGGCACCAGCGTCTAGGCACTTCTCCCGATCACCCTTCATCGCCTTCGCGGTCAGGGCGAGGATCGGTAGCTTGAGGAACCTTGGGTCATTCCGAATTTCGCGCATCGTCTCGTAGCCGTCCATCTCGGGCATCATGATGTCCATGAGCACGATGCTGAGATCGGGCGTGTTTTGGATTATCTCGATCGCTTGACGGCCGTTGGTCGCCGAGACCACGTCCATCTCGCGGGCCTCGAGGATCGTCGTGAGCGCGAAGATGTTGCGAGCGTCGTCGTCTACGACGAGCACCTTGCGTCCGCGTAGCGTCTCACCGGACTCGTGCAAACGGTCGATCATGCGTCGCTTCTCCTCCGGGAGATCGGCGAGCACACGGTGCAGGAACAGCGAGGTCTCGTCGAGCAGACGCTCCGGCGATTGCACGTCCTTGAGCACGACGCTCTTGGCGACTACGCGCAACCTCGCTTGCTCCGCGTCGGTGAGCTCTTTGCCCGTAAACACGACGATCGGGATCGTCGACAACGCGGGTTCGGCACGTAGCCGCTCGAGCAACTCGAAGCCGCTGATGTCCGGCAGCCTGAGGTCGACCACACAACAGTCGAAGGGCGCGGCTCGCAGCGCGCCGAGCGCTTCCGCACCGCTCGCGACACCTACCACCTCGATGTCCGTGTGGCTCAGCAACTCGACGATGCTCATGCGTTCGCGGTCGTTGTCTTCGATGACGAGCAGCCGCTTGCGGTGGGGCAGCAAGTACGTCTTGAGCCGATCGAACGCCGTCTCGAGCTCGTTCGAGGTCGCCGGTTTGACCAGATACGAGAACGCGCCGTGAGAGAGCCCGTGCTGTGCTTCTTCTTCCACCGACAACATCTGCACTGGGATGTGGCGAGTCCGCGGGTCCATCTTCAGGCTGCTCAGCACCGTCCACCCGAGCATGTCCGGCAAGAACACGTCGAGCGTGATCGCGGTCGGCTGATACTCGCGCGCGAGCTCGAGCGCGTGTTGTCCACGGTTAGCGACCAGAACCTTGAAGTTGCGGTCGCGCGCCAAGCCCATGACGATGCGCGCGTAGTGCGGATCGTCTTCGACGACGAGCAACACCGAGTCGTCCTTCTCAATCACGTCGCGGTCGTCTTCAATCACCGTGTCGGCGTTCGACACGACGAGCACCGGTCCGAGGGCGGAGTGCTGCGGCACCCCCTTGGGCACTTGCCGCGCCGCGCCGGTGTACGAAAGGGGTAGGTACAGGGTAAACGTGCTGCCGGTGTCCACCTTGCTCGACAAGCGGATCTCGCCACCGAGCAAGTTGGCGAGCTCGCGGCTGATCGCGAGACCAAGGCCCGTCCCGCCGTACTTACGACTCGTCCCTGCGTCGGCTTGTTGGAACGCCTCGAAGATGAGCTTCTGCTTTTCGGGAGCGATGCCGATGCCGCTGTCCGTGACCACGAATGCGACCGCTTCCTCCGCGCTGCGAAGCATCGGGTGATCGCTCGACCAACCGGACGTCGTGCGCTTGATGTGCATCTCGACCGACCCCTGCGCCGTGAACTTGAACGCGTTCGAGAGCAGGTTCTTCAAGATTTGCTGCAAGCGCTTCGGATCGGAGACGAACGTGCGCGGCAGGTTCGAGTCGATGTCGACCTCGAACTTGAGTCCTTTGTTCTCGGCGACATGGTGGAAGTTGCGGTGCATCGTCTCGCGCAACGAGGTGAACGTGATGTCCTCCGGCTCGACGGTCACCGTGCCCGACTCGATCTTCGACAAGTCGAGGATGTCGTTGATCAGCGTCAACAGGTCCGTACCCGCCGAGTGAATGTTCTTGGCGAAGTCGATCTGCTTCGGCGTCAGATTTCCGCCCGCGTTCTCCGCCATCTGCTGACCCAAGATCAGGATCGAGTTGAGCGGGGTTCGCAGCTCGTGCGACATGTTCGCGAGGAACTCGGACTTGTACTTGGAGGTGAGCGCCAATTCCGCGGCTTTCTCCTCGAGCTCCCGGCGCGCGTGCTCCACTTCCTTGTTCTTGCGCTCCACCTCCACGTTTTGATCCGCCAATTGTTTGGCTTTCGAGGCCAGCTCTTGGTTCGTTTGCTGGAGCTCGATCTGCCGCGTCTGGAGCTCGGCAGTGAGCTGTTGCGATTGGAGTAGCAGGTTCTCGGTGCGCATCGTCGCTTCGATGGTGTTGAGCACCACGCCGATCGACTGCGTCAATTGATCGAGGAACTGGAGGTGGGTGTTCGTGAACGGACGGAGCGCCGCGAGCTCGATAACCGCCATCGTCTCACCCTCGAACAACACCGGCAACACCACCACACTTCGCGGCGCGGCCGCGCCCAAACTCGAATGGATGCGCGTGTAGCTCTCGGGTACGTCGTTGAGCAGGATGCGTTGCTTCTCGGCTGCAGCTTGGCCAACCAAACCAACTCCCAAGGGAATGAGCTCGGGTTGGTCGGGCTGCTGAGCGTAGCCAGCGAGCAGGCGCAACATCTTGCGTCCAGACAGACCATCACCGACGTCGCCGGACTCGTTGCGGTCCATCTGATAGACCGTGCCCTGCTGCGCGTCGATGAGCGGCGCGAGCTCGGTGAGCAACATGCGTCCCACCGTGACGAGGTCGCGCTGGCCTTGAAGCATGCGCGTAAACTTGGCCAAGTTCGTCTTGAGCCAGTCCTGCTCTTGGTTGCGGTCGGTGGTGCCGCGCAGGTTGTCAATCATCGTGTTGATGTTGTCCTTGAGCTCCGCCACCTCGCCGCGCGCTTCCACCTGAATCGAACGCGTCAGGTCACCCTTCGTAACGGCGGTCGCCACCTCCGCGATGGCGCGCACCTGGTTCGTCAGGTTGGCGGCCAACAGGTTCACGTTGCCGGTCAGGTCCTTCCAGGTCCCGGCCGCACCAGGTACGTTGGCTTGACCGCCCAAACGGCCTTCCACGCCCACCTCACGCGCGACGTTCGTCACTTGGTCGGCGAAGATCGCCAACGTGTCGGTCATGTTGTTGATGGTCTCGGCGAGCGCCGCCACCTCACCCTTTGCCTCCACCCGCAACTTCTGGCGCAAGTTGCCGTTGGCCACCGCGGTGACGACGAGCACGATGCCGCGCACCTGGTTCGTGAGGTTCGCCGCCATGAAGTTCACCGAGTCGGTGAGGTCCTTCCAAGTGCCAGCGACACCGGGCACGTCGGCTTGGCCGCCGAGTTTACCTTCCGTGCCCACCTCGCGCGCCACACGCGTCACCTCGGACGCGAACGAACGCAGCTGGTCCACCATGGTGTTGATGGTGTCCTTCAGCTCCAAGATTTCCCCCTGAACGTCCACGGTGATCTTGCGGCTCAAGTCGCCGCGCGCTACGGCCGTAGTCACCGCTGCGATGTTGCGCACCTGAGCCGTGAGGTTGGTGCCCATCGCGTTCACCGAGTCCGTCAAGTCCTTCCACGTGCCGGCAACACCGGGCACCACGGCCTGCACGCCGAGGCGCCCCTCGGTACCCACCTCGCGCGCCACGCGCGTCACCTCGGAGGCGAACGAGCGCAACTGTTCCACCATCGTGTTGATGGCCTCCTTGAGCTGCAGGATCTCACCGCGTACGTCCACGGTGATCTTGCGGCTCAAGTCACCGTTGGCCACGGCGATCGTCACTTCGGCGATGTTGCGCACCTGACCCGTCAGGTTCGACGCCATCGAGTTCACGTTGTCCGTCAGGTCTTTCCACGTACCGGCCACGCCCGTCACGACGGCTTGCCCGCCGAGTTTACCTTCGGTACCCACCTCGCGCGCCACGCGGCTCACCTCGGAGGCAAACGCGTTCAGCTGGTCCACCATCGTGTTGAGGGTGTTCTTCAGCTCGAGGATCTCGCCCTTCACGTCCACCGTGATCTTCTTCGAGAGGTCGCCGTTGGCCACCGCCGTCGCCACGTCCGCGATGTTGCGGACCTGCGCCGTGAGGTTGTTGGCCATCGAGTTGACGTTGTCGGTCAGGTCCTTCCAGGTGCCCGCCACGCCCGGCA
>CBINDO010000199.1:0-15161 GCA_966249405.1 uncultured bacterium
GGGGGGGGCGGGCCCCCCCCCCGGGGTCAAAGGGGGCCGGGGGCCGGCCCGGGGGGGGTGGCGGCAAAAGCCCGCCACCGTGCGGTAGTTTTTGAAGTCGAGAACGTGGTGTCAGCTGTCGAGAATCCTCCGCAGAGGCTCAGTCCCTCGAGCGTCCCACCATCACTTCGCGTTCTCCTGTGTTGCTCGTATTGCGAAGCTCGTGCCACCCAGCGGTCACAGCGAGTTCGCGCACTTACCGACCGACGCGTTTGCGAGTTTTGCCTTTTCGCAATCGTGTCGATCTAGTTGCAATGTTGTGTCGATTGCTGCGCTGTCAAGGGGCTGCGCACGCTCCACAAGGGAACATCTACGACAGTCAAGGCTCGGGAACGAATCGATCGCCCTTGTCGAGGCAATCTGCCAAGGCCGAATACACGCGCCCGAACCCACTTGGCGTCGGTTCACCGCCTAGCGCCGATACCAGGCGTTGCGCGAGCGTGCCCTTATCGACGAGCCACTGCGCGTCCGACAGCAGTTCACGCTCGGCGGCGTCAGTCGGCCGAATTGGCGTCCGCTCCAAGATGTGGCTCCACAGCTCTGCGGCCGAGGCCTTGGCCTTCGGCATCTGCCACAGCGCGAGGTACTCTGCGTCCTCGATGATCGCAGCGTTACCCTCTGCCACGCATTGCCAGAGCGGTACAGACAGACGTTCGGGCGACCAGGATTTGTTTTGGCGCGTGAAGCGGTCGTCTCGGCACATGTTCTCGAGCGTGCGCGTCACCAGGTAAGCGATCGCGAGGTCCATGCGTGGACACTCCTGCGTGTCCAGGACTCGGATCTCGATCGCCATCCGGTCGAACCGGGTGATGGCGCCACGCGCATTGACCCACTCGTAGCGCAACGCCCCCTCGGGGTCGAACGGTGCGAGGGCTACATAGATGGGCTCCAAGATCGTGGCTTCGTAGTCGGCTCGGCTGTCGATCGCTTCGGGGATCACCTTGCCGGACACGAGCGGCACCTTGCGTGCGTTCGTGCGGTAAACGCTCAAGCGCTGGTCGAGGTTGGGGGCACGTTTGCCCTCCCAGTACGGGCTGCTCGCGGACAGCGCCGGCAAGATCGGCAACAGGAAGCGGACCGCGGAGTGCAACGCGTGCAGCTGCTCGTCGTTACGGAACGGCAAGTTGATGTGCATGCTCTGCAGGTTCGACCAACCGTGGCCACGGCAATCGAAGATCCGATCGAACGTCCCGTAGATCCCCTCTTCGTCGATTGGCCACAACTTGAACTCGCGGTCCGGCATCATCCACGGGTGCATGCCGCCCGGGAGCAGCCTGGCGCCGTGTGCGGACAACACGCGGTTCATGTCCGCCACCGCGGCAACGAAGCCAGCTTTGGCGTCCGCCAGGTTCGCGACGGGTCCGTTGGTCTTGGTCTCGAGGACGTGGCGTGCCAGCTCGTTCGACCAGGCGACGCTGCCGCGCTCGACCTCCATCGTGTGCTCCTCGCCGGACAACTCGTCGAGGATGGTGTCGGCGATCGGGCGCACGTCGAGCGTGTCCCTGGCAACGATCATGTACTCGAGCTCGATGCCAAAAACGCTGAACCACTCGTAACTCATAGGTTGTCTTCCGTCTTTTCGTGGTGTTTGGCGGAATGGCGGGCTTCGTGAACGTGGCGGCCACCTTCGTGTCCGTTGCCGCTCACGTGCCGTCCGCCTTCGTGGGCGTGGCCGTTGCCATGGCTGCCGTGACCATGGTGTCCGTTGCCGTTGCCGCCACCGTGAGCGTGCCCGTTGCCGTTGCTGTGGCGTTGGGGCTCCAGCAACCGCCCCTCCAGGCGCCGCACGAAGGAGCGCATGATGCGCTCGTAGAGCTCGTCTTTTAGGATGTCGTCTTCGCACCCCGCGTCGATGCTCGGGTTGTCGTTGACTTCGATCACGTAGAGTTTGTTGCCGACCTCTTTGATGTCCACGCCGTAGAGACCGTTGCCGATCAAGTTACACGCCTTGATCGCGAGGTTGACCACGTTTTGCGGCGCTTCGGCAGGGGCTACCGTCTCCGATTTGCCGTAGATGCGCTTCTGGTTCGGGGTCGAGCGCTGGATCTGCCAGTGACCACGTGCCATGTAATACTTGCTCACGTACAGCGCTTCGCCGTCGAGGACGCCGACGCGCCAATCGAAGTCGGAAGGGACGTAACCCTGCGCGACGACGAGCTCCGAGTTCGACAGCAGCCGCTTGAGCTCGCGCTGCAGCTCTTCGGCGTCCTTGGCTTTGACCACCCCCGCAGAGAACGAGCTGTCGGGCTGCTTGAGCACACACGGAAAGCCGAGCTGTTGAGCGACGACCTGAGTGTTGCCCTTGTGGACGACCAAAGTCGGAGGGATTGGGATGCCGTTCCGCAGGAACAACTCGGCTTGATACACCTTGTTGGTGCAGCGAACGATCGACTCCGGATCGTCGATGACCACCATGCCCTCGGCGGCCGCGCGGCGCGCGAACCGATACGTATAGTGATTGACGGCTGTCGTGGCGCGAATGAACAACGCGTCGAACTCCGGCAGGCGACCGAAGTCCTCGCGTTCGATGAACGTAGCCTGCATGCCGAAGCGCGCCGCCGCACGCACGAAGCGAGCTAGGGCTTTTTCATCCGACGGCTTGTCGGCTTCGTCGGGATCGACGAGGATGGCGAGCGTGAATCGCGGCTGTTTCACCGAAGTGATGTGCGGGCGTTCGAAGAACCGCTCCGCCTGCTCCTTGACGAACCAATGATGACTCTGCGGGATATCGCTCCAGGAGATGGCGCGCACGTTGTCGAGCCGCCACACGTCGGCGTGGACGAACTCCGCGCGCAAGAACGGCGCGGGGAAGTGGTTGAAGATCGACTGGCTCAAGCGGTCGTAACGTTTGGCCATGTTGCGGCCGAAGTAGATGCTGAGCTCGAATCGGTCACTCCTCAGAGGGCTGAGGAGCCGTTGGATCCGCTCCTGCATGTCTGCGGAGGCCACCTTGACGACCGACGCCAAGCGCAGGTCTTGGAGTGTCGTAACGGTGGGCAAAGGGCGGTGCCCACGCGCGGCGGCGAGCAGTGAGACGTAATAGCCGACGGTCTGGTAACCGTTGCTCCTGCACAGGTTGTAGACGCGCGCGCGGCGCAGCTCCACGAAGCGCGGGTTGGTGAGATACTCTTGCGCCGAGACGAGCTCCGTTCCCGGGAGTACCGGCTGCCACAGTTTCGGGTTTTCTACGACGAGGAGTGAACTCATGGTTCTGGAATCGAGCGAGCAAGGAGCTAGGGCGGTCCCCACGCGGGACTATCTCACTTTCAGGTTGGGTTCCGGGCGCACCGACTGCCCCTTGGGCTGCAATACGAGCAGGTTGGCGTCGTAGGTTACGATCCCCAGCAAAATTGCAGCAACTAACCGCTCCACGTTGACCGCGTAGTACTGCTGTCCGAAAAATGGATTGTCGTGGAGGGGGTCCGCAACCATTACGTCGCGGCTCTCGCGGTCGTAGCCCGACAGGACGACGAAGTGCCCCGATGGGTGCCCACGTGTGGCATCGTAGTTGTCGTCGAGCTCTCGCGCACAACGATACAGGTACGTCGCGGATAGGCCGGTCAGGATCGGGATCCCCTTCTTCAAGAAGCGTCGGATCAAGGACGACGCCTTGTCGCCGAGGAAGACCTTGCCGCCCTTGTCGAGGAATTGGAGATAGGGCTCGGTGGCGAGCGCCATCTTTAAATCGTTTTTGGCGGCAAGTTGGGCGCGCAGTTGGTCGGCGATCGTCTCCGGCGCTTCGAACCAGCTCGGATCGAATAACTGCAGGTTGTAGGTGAATATCGTCGCGTCGTAGTTGCGGTCCAGCGCGTGATTGGCGAGCCATACCGCCAAGGTTCCACCGCCGGGGAGCGGCGGGACTTCGTCGATCACTCGCCGCAGCTCGATGTCGTCGCCAAAGTAACGGTAAACCGCGTGCAGGCAGGTCGGTCCGCAGGTAGTGTCGTCGGGTTGGGGTAGCACCTCGAGCTGTAGCTCGGCTCGGGTTACTCCTTGTTTCGCGCCCGGGGGACGTGGCACTAGACTCTTGGGCCGTCTATTTCCCCGAGGGGTGTTTCTCGACATTCGTGCTCCGCTGGACAATTGGGCGGTGAGTAGCGTGCCACTCCAGGGAGTCAAGCGCTTTGAGCAATCGGCGCCCATTCCGAAGCCTTTACTTGAGCGCGTGTGTGGCTGCTGGCATGCTCGTGCGCCTGGACGAGCACCATGACCGACAGTTCTGCGCCCCCCAATTCGGCTTCACGCAAGCACCCAACTGCGAATCTGGCGCGTGGCATGGACGAACTCGACGCGGTCGGTTCGCTCGCGATCGCCAAGCGCAGCTCACGTCCGCCAGGGCCGCCCACGCTGGAGCGCAAGACCTCGCCCAGCGCTGCCACGTTGACTGGCTCCTCGCAGAGCGGCGAGGCGAGCGGTAAGTCGGGGACCAAGTCCGGTGGGACAGAGGTGAACGACGGCGCTGGCCGGTCATCGACGTCGCGTCCGTCGCGAGTCGCGCCACGACCGCGTCCGAGCACACGTCCCACGGCCGAAGCTTCCATCTGGCCACAGTGGTTGTTTGCCGCGGCCGTGCTGTGCGCGGCGTTATGGTATCTGTTCAGCGTCGAACCGCCCGGGAAGAACGGCGGCGAGCGCGTCCAACAGCGCGCCGTGAAGTCGCTCGAGTGACGCTGGGGCTCGTCGCTGCACGCGGTGAACGCTCGCGCTCGCGCCCGCGTCAATGTGCGGCGAGGAGCCAGTAACCCAGCGCCGTGAGGGCAATGCCCACGACGAACGTGGCGACGACCGGCGCGAAGTTGGCGTTGGAGCGAGCTCCAACGCTCGACGTCGTGGCTTGCGCTTTGACGTGAGGATTCTCGGCGATGTATCTCTCGACGGCGTCTTTGGCTTCCTTGAGGCCCAACCCGGTCGCTGCCCGCGTGTGTTTGATGGCTTCGATGAGGTTCCCACGCGCGATGCTGGCGACGGCTTGTGGCGGCACTGGGTTACCGAACGTCGGCGGCGTGGCGGTCGAGGCGCCGCGCAGGTAAGCATTGACGGCGCGTTGCGCCTCCGCGAGGTCGACGCCTAGGGCGTGGCGAGTGAACTCGATGGCAGCGATCAACTCACCGCGGTCGGCGGCGTCTCGTGCGGCTTGGGGCAACGATCTCGGGAGCATGGGAATATTCGAGACCATCGCACGGGCGTGGCGGCAGTGCGAGCCGCGCGCCGGGCGCGAAGGGCTGGGCCCAACCCACAACCGCGGGGTCACGAGCAAGGTCGACTGCCGACGGCCCGCCAAGAACGGCCCAATTCGGCTGCGTTATGGCGCCGCGAGGGGCACCCAAGCACAAAACCGATTGCGTAAGTCACAGTGTAGTGACATAAGTCACGACATGGTGACTTTGCATCGTGCGTCGGGCGTTTTGGTTGGTTGCGTGGTGTTTGGATCGGTGGGGCAAGCTTGGGCGGCGTCGGGGGCGACGTCCGAGGCGGCGCCTCCCACGCGCGGGCACGCTCATGCGGCGCCTTACACGGCGGTCCCGAGTCACGAGTTCCAACTCGCGCCACGCTGGCACGACACTCCGCAGTTGTCGGTGCATTTCGGTCTTTTGCAGCCGGTGTTGTTCGAGGGCTTCAACGCCGCGATGGACCTGCGTTGGGGGCCTGTCGTCGCGTCCTATTCGCACGGTCAAGGTCTGAACTATAGCGCCCAAGACGGGCTCGGGTTGAACTCGCGCGACAAGGCGGCGGGTGTCGAGTTGCGATCACCTTGGACGACAGGGGGCGGCGTGGGGGTGGTGTTGCTCGATGAACTGTACGTCATGGTCGACGTCAAAGCCCGTCGCTACGAGGCCGCCATTGGTGACGACGAGGCTGCGTACACGACGGTGAGCGTCGGTGGTGAGCTCGGTTATCGACTTTTTGCTTGGCGTGGACTATTCGTGCAACCGATGTTGCGCTTCTGGCCAAACGTGTACACGACGTTGCAGTCGGACGAGGTTGCGCTCGGTGACTACACGCACGAGGCCAAGAACTTGAACTTGTTCATGAACGTTTCGCTAGGTTGGGCGTTTGAAATCTAAACCGTCTTCGCCCGAGCAGCGCGCGCGCCACCGCGCCGCAACCGAAACCGACCTCGTCGCAGCGGTGGGTCGCGTACTGGCCGAGCAAGGGGCGGCCGCGTTGAGCGCTTCGAACGTGGCGCGCGCGGCGGGCGTGGACAAGGCGCTCATCTATCGATACTTCGAGTCTTTCGAGGGGCTCATCGAAGCGTACGCGCGCGACGCGATGTATTGGCCAACGGAGCAGGACGTCGCGCCCGACGCCGACGCGCTCTTGGCGATGCGCTTCGACGAACGCGTGGCGTTGATCTTCCGGCGTTATGCCGAAGCGCTCCGCGCGCGACCGGAGACGCTCGCGATCCTGGCGGGTGAACTGTCCGAACGCGGGCCGTTCCAGGGGGTGCTCGAGGCGCGCCGCGAGGCGTTTGGTATGGCGTTGTTCAAGTTCGCGCCGGACCCGCCACCTGGTCTCGACGTGACGGCGCTGGCGACCGTGCTCACCGCGTCCATCCACTACTTGCTCATCCGATCGCGCCAGGTGCGGTTGTTCAACGGGATCGAGATCAACACCGATGCTGGGTGGCAACGCATCGAAGCGGCGATCGGTCTGTGCGTCGTTGCGGCCGTCGCACACGCCACACCTCCCGAAGGAACCGCGCGGTGAAGGCACGATTTCGGGGCCGAGTTGCGCCGACGCCCGCACTGCAAGGCACGTGAACATGAGTCGATACTTCGCTTCCTCTTCGTACTTCCGTAACCACCACGCGACGACGCTGGAGCGTGTCTCGCGCGCTGCAACGACGCTACTATTGACGTGCGTCGTGGCCGCCGCGTGCACCCGCGAGAGCCGCGGCCCCGATTCGGCTGCTGCGGCAGCAGGCGGCACGACCGCCAACCCCCCGTCGACCGGCGGCGCCAACGGGGCGCGGTGTGTCCCCAACGGCCGGGCGCGAAATCCGTTGATCAGCCAAGTCTTCACCGCCGACCCGAACGCGGTCGTGTACGGCGAGCGCGTGTATCTGTACGTGTCTCACGACGTGGACGGGCAGGATGGTTACGACATGGTCGACTATCGCGCGTTTTCTTCGCGCGACATGGTCAATTGGCAAGACCACGGCGTCGTAATCGACGTCGGATCCCTGCCTTGGGCCAAGAACTTGTACGCGCCCGGCGCGTGCACCAAAAACGGCAAGTACTACTTGTACATGCCGAACGGCGGTACGAGCATCGGCGTGGCCGTCGCCGATGACCCGGGCGGGCCGTTCGTCGATCCGTTGGGTCGCGCGCTCATCACCAAGGACTTTCCCAATGCCAACGTCCCGTGGTTGTTCGATCCCGCCTGTTTCGTCGACGACGACGGACAAGCGTATCTGTACTTCGGGGGCGGGGACGACCGTGGCCAAAACGCGCGAGTGATCCGCCTCAACGACGACATGATCAGCTTGCGCGACGCGAGCGCCACGACGATCCCGACGACCGCGTTCTTCGAGGCTTCGTTCGTGCACAAACGCGCAGGGACGTATTACTTCACGTATTCATCGGACTTCAGTGAGGGCCACAGCGGCGCCCTCGAGTACGCGACCAGCACCAGTCCGATGTCCGGGTTCGTGTATCGCGGTCAGTTCTTGCCCAACAGCCCCATCAACAACGGCAACAACAACCACGGATCGATCATCGACTTCCACGGTAACACGTACCTCTTCTACCACGCTCGAAAACTCCAGCAGAAGCTGGGAGTGAACAAGGTGAACAATCGCAGCGTCGCGTTGCAGCGCCTCGACTACGACGCAGCCGGGCTGATCGTGCCGACCACGATGAGCACCGATGACTTCACCGTTCCGCAGCTCGAGTGTTTGGACGGCTTCGCGGAGGTGCCGGCGGAAGGGTTTGCCGGCGAACACGGTATCGAGGTGGAGGGCCGTGCCGGCGGCGTGGTCCGGGTTTCAGCCATCGATGCTGGGGATTGGGTTGGCTATTCGCAGGTCGACTTCCGTGGCGGCGCCGACAAGTTGAGGCTGCGCGTGGCACCGCTACGAGGTGCTGGGACGATCGAGGTGGGGATCGACGGGTGTCTCACGGGTGGTCCAACCTCCAAGATCGGCACGTGTGAGGTCCAAAAGGCGGGTGATGACGGAACCTTCGCGGACCTCGAGTGCCCGATCTCGGCGCCCGCGGGAGCGCACGACCTGTGTCTGCGGTTCGTCGAAGGTGGCGCGTTCGAGCTCGACTCTTGGCGCCTCGAGTGAGCGCACCTCGCGGCGGGCTGCAGAGGGTGAACGGAGCGAACCGGCGCGGGCACCTCTCGACGCAGGCGCCGCCATCATTCGGACGTCGCTTGTACTCGGACACCTTTCGACGCCGCCACTGCTTTTGCGGACGCGCCGTTCGAATGAACTGAAGTCTGGATCAATCGACGGGTGACCTTGAAAAGTCGCCGAGAACCAGTATGGGTTGGTCGCGAGGATTTCATGGAATACCGATTCTTGGGCAAGACGGGAGTGCGCGTTTCGAAGCTCGGCTTTGGCACGATGACGTTCGGGCGCGAGGCGGACCGGGCGGAGAGCGCGGCGTTGTTTGCCAAGTGCCGAGACGCAGGCGTCAATTTGTTCGACTGCGCCAACGTCTACGCCGAGGGCGTCTCGGAGCAGATCTTGGGCGAGCTCGTCGCGAGTTGTCGTGACGAAGTCGTGTTGTGCACCAAGGCTTATTTTCCGATGGGCAGCGACGTGAACGCGCGCGGCTCGTCGCGTTACCACCTCGTGCGCGCGGTGGAGGTAAGCCTAAAGCGGCTACGCACCGACCGAATCGACGTCTTTTACCTCCACCGCTTCGACGACGCGACCAGCTTGGAGGAGAGCTTGCGCGGCGTCGAACACCTGGTGCAATCGGGCAAGGTTATCTACCCCGCCGTCAGCAACTTCGCGGCCTGGCAGGTGGCGCGTGCGCTCGGAGTAGGTGAACGGCTCGGATTCGCGCCGCTCGTCGCCGTACAGCCGATGTACAACCTCGTCAAACGCCAGGCCGAGAGCGAGATCTTGCCGATGGCCGCGGCGGAGCAGTTGGCGGTGATCCCTTACAGCCCGCTCGGGGGCGGGTTGCTGACGGGACGTTATCTGGAGCAGACCGAGCAGGGGCGGTTGCGAGTGAACAAGATGTACGCCACGCGCTACGGCGACTCGGCGTATCACGACGTCGCGGCCCGTTTCTGCGAGCTCGCGCGACGCGAAGGCGTCTTGCCCACGACGCTCGCGGTGGGTTGGGTAGCGGCGCACCCCGCCGTCACCGCGCCGTTGATCGGGGCGCGCAACGTCGAGCAGTTGATCCCGTCGTTGGCCGCGGCGGATTATGCGCTGAGCCCCGAGTTGTATCGGGAGATCGCGGCGCTCTCGCCGGCGCCGCCGTTGGCCACGGACAGGAACGAAGAGCTGACGGCGTTCACGCTGAACTCGCGAACCTGAGCCGCGTCCGTCGGGTCTGCGGCAAGCGACGTGAACCGCCGTCGTTTCGGCGGGTGCGCTAAAAGTTAGAGTTCCGGACTGGTCCGCGCTAAGCTCGGCGCCGCTCATGGCCGGTGACCCAACGACGCAGCCCAACCTCAGCTTCGACTCCGCAACTGTCTCACCAAAGGTGGACCTGGCACGGCGTGCCATGAACGCCTTCATCGATGCCTCTGGGCAGGCGCGGTCGTTCGAGCAGCTCGCGGTTGAACTCGGGGTCGACGTCGCGGTGTTGAGGGAGCACTTCGACAACTACGACGGTTTGTATCACGCGGCGTTCGAGCAGGCGCTCCGTGACTCCGAGGGGTACCGTTCGGCAGCGTTGGAGTTGGGGCGGCAAAGCCCGGACGACGCGCTCCGACTTTGGTGCAGCCTGTTGCGCAAAGGCTGGAGCGGCGGGCTCAAGCTGCTGTTCAGCGTAGGGTTGACGGGCGGCATCGCCAACGCGGCGCGTGGCCCGATCGTCGTCGACAATCTGCTGGAACCGACGCTCGCCTCGTTGGAGACGTTGTTGACGGCGTACGATGAACGAGGGCTGCTCGACGTGCCCGACTCGCGGAGCGCCGCCATCTCGTTCCTTTCGCCGCTCGTGGTTGCGCTCATTCATCAAGACAGCCTGAACGGCGTGAAGTGTCGCCCGCTCGATGTCGACGCCTTCGTCGAGGAGCACGTGTGGCGGTTCCTGCGGGCCCACGCAAGGCAGGCGAAGCGGTAGCAGCCGGGCGGGAAACACCCGGCTGCGGTAGTCACGGGACGCCGACCACCTCGACCGGTGTGAAATGATCTTCCGTGTCACCGTTGCCGAGTTGCCCGTTGGAGTTGTGGCCCCAACACACCAGTTTTCCCGAAGCCAACCATCCGCACGTGTGATACTGGCCGGCGGACAGCGAGACCACTGGCGACGGCAACCCCTCGACATCGACAGCCCAAGCCCCGTCGGGGTTCGGATTGCCGAGCTGGGCGTACTGATTGTCGCCCCAACAGCGCACGTCGCCAGTGGCGAGCAGGGCGCACGAGTGGTTCGTCCCCACGGTGAGCGCCGAGACTGCTTCCAGTTCGTCCACGGTCAGTGGCACCCGCTGCGTCGTATTCGAACCGTTGTTCACTTCGCGGTGGTAGTTGCCGCCCCAGCAGCGAACTTCGCCGTCGAGTAGCGCGCAGCTGTGCGCGTTCGCCGACGCGAGGGCGCTCACGCTTTCGTCGAGACCACTCACCGCACCGGGTATCGAACGCGGGGTGCTCGTGCCGTCTCCCAGCTGCCCGTATTCGTTCGCGCCCCAACACTCGACGCCGCCGGTCATCAAGATGGCGCAGGTTTGGTCCTGTCCGAGCGCCAGCGCGTTCGCGCTTGCGGACAGGCCGATGACGTCCACAGGGAGCGGTTGGTCGTCCGTCTCGCCGTTGCCCAGCCCGCCGGGCCCGCCGCGCCCCCAACACTTGACGCTGCCATCGAGCAAAACCGCGCAGGTGTGCACACTCGCGCTGCCAGCCATCACGGCGGCAACACCCGCGTCCAACCCGAGCACGTCGATGGGCAGCGGCTGGTTCTCGTTCGTCCCGTCCCCCAGCTGACCGTACATGTTGTAGCCCCAACACTTCACCCCGCCGTTCATCATCAACGCACAGGTGTGGGCGGACCCCGCCGTGATCGCGCGTACACCTCCCGCCAAGCCCTGTACGTTGCGAGGCAACGGCTGAACGCCTCGATCTTCGTTCCCGAGCTGACTCAAGTCATCCGCTCCCCAACACTTGACGCCGCCCGTCGCCAACAACGCGCACGTGTGGCCGAAGCCTCCGACGACCATTGGTTCTACCTTGCAAGCCACGCACCACTCGGCGTCTGTCTCACACGCTTCCCCTTCACCGACGACGCCATCGCCGCACACCGAGTCCACCGAGTTCGGTTCGGAGGTTGCGGCGTCGCCCGTCGACGTGGCTCCCGCCTCGGCCGGTGATGACGAGAGTGGCGAGGCGCCCGCTTCGTTCATGCTCCGTTCGTCGAGCGACTCGGCGTGACCCGAGTCGTCCCGGTCCACCACGAGATCGTCTTCGCGTACGCAAATCGATGCGTTCTCCAACTTCGTAGGGCAATCGGGGTAATAGCGGGTATGGGTTACTTCGGAGCAACTGGCCCAGTTGCTCAGCTCCGAACACTGCTGCGAGCTCTTGCAAGTCGCGGTGCACACCCCGCACAGGCACGTTTGACCATTGCCGCAGGTCTCACCTTCGGAGCAGGAAGACAGCCAATGGGTCTCACCTTCGATGCGCTCCAGCGTTCGCGCTCCGCAACCCGTCAGCAGCACAGAGTACAAAGCCGTGGCGACACCGAGTTGCCCGCCCGCGCTCCTCCACCCGCCTGAACGACCACCATTCGCCAACCAAGAAATCCAATTAGTCATTCTTTTGATTCCGTGTCTGTTTCGTTGCTTCGATCCCGGACGTCCTGTCCCAAGTAGAACGTCACCCGATAGCCGGTACCAGGAGCTGGGGGATATGCCTTGGCGCTCGTGCGCAGCTCCGTGAGGTCGCGTCGGAAAGTGGTGAGCAGGTTCAGGACCTCGTGTTCCTGTGGATGACCCTCGTACAAGTCGAAGTGGTAGGTGCTCCCGCCGGTCGATGCCCCGCGTTTAACTCCGTCGGTCCTGCCTGCTACCTTGTTGATCATCGCCGTCACCACGGCCTGAAAGTGATCCAGCATTGCCGCTTCCCAGCCTGCGCTCGCGCCGACGGGGATGACGCAGTGGTCGACGACGAAGCGCGGCGTCTTACCCTCGCCTTCGGGCTCGAGGCGCGCTCGCCCGCTGTTCACGAGTTCGAGCAATACGTGATTGGCCTCCGTTTGTTCGACGCGGAGCAGCGCCGCCATCTCGACGGCGCTGGTCGCGCCACGTTGATGCAGCAGCACCCAGGCGGCGTCCGCAACGGCCTGGCCGGCTCTTGCGCCACGAGACGAAGCCGCTAGGTCGTCGGAGAGCGCGGACCGATAGCAGGTGGTGTCGCCACGCCCCGAGCGATACAGGAGCCCGCTCTTGACGAGATCGCTGAGCACGGCGCGTACGCTCTGAGGATCATCGGCGCTAAAGCGCCGCAGCAGGTCCGCTCGCGACACCACCTCCCGCTTCTGCACGAACTCCAACGTCGCCTCCCACAGCGTCGTGCCGCGATCGGTCGAACTCTCCGACAACCTTCGGACGCGTTCGCGATAGGTACGCAACGCCATGCCGAACATGTCGGCGATCACCTTACTCCCCAAACCTTGGGCACGGAGTTCGCGGGTAAGGTCGTAGAACACTTGCCCGGCCACGTGCGAAAGTGGAGCTCGCGCGCCGGAATTGGTGGCGAGCTGTGCGATGAGCACGGTCGTCTGTCGAACGATTTGATCAATCAGGAGCAGGACGTCCACCCGCGTGGTGTGCCTCTTTTTGCGGGCCCGAGGGAGGGCAGAAATCTGCCGCACGAAACTTCCGAGTCTTGACGCACCTTTGGCGCGGGAAAGTTTCGGCGCGCCGTGCCAACGCCGCACGGTAAGTTGGGATGGACGCGCTTCACTCTTTCCACGCTTTTCACCCGCCGCGTCGAGCCACTTTCGTGGCGTTCACTCAACGCGGCATTGGTGCTGGTTGCTCGACGCTGCGTGACGTTACGCGCCGAGTGTCACCAAGAGCTCGTCCAATTGTCCGAAGGTCTCGAACATGGCTTGCTCTGCGCCGTGTTCAGCCTCGAGGGCTTCCTTAGAGGGGTAGAGCTCGTGCAACGTGAGCAGCGTCTTATCGCCCTTTTCTTCGAAGGTCACGGTCGTGACCGAGCCGTTGCCACTTTCGTCGTTGGTCCAGACGATGCGCGACGGCGCGACCACCTCGATGTATTTGCCGAAGAACGGGATGCCACCCGCGAACACCAAGCGGTAACCGCCGCCGGTGCGGACGTCCATCTCGCACGACTCGAGCGACATCCCCATCGACTTTGGCAGCCACCACTGCTTGAACAGCTCGGGCGTCGTCCACGCCTGGAATACGATGCGCGGCGGAGCATCGAAGGTGCGCGTGACGACTATCTCACGGTCGGAGGTTCGTTCGACCGTCGTGCGGTTCTTGGTTGCGGTGGGTTCACTCTCGTTATTTGCGGCCATGGGCTTTCTCCTCGAGTTTCAGTTGTCCGACAATCTTGTCCAGTTCGTCGAAGCGTGCGTCCCAGAGCTGACGGTACCGCTCGAGCCACGCCGTTTCGTTGTCGAGCCGTCGCGGCCCGAGCTTGCAGGTGCGCACGCGGCCGACTTTTTCGGTCGTGACCAGACCGGCCTGTTCCAACACACCCACGTGTTTCTTCATGCCCGTCAGGGTCATGTGGAACTTCTCCGCCAAGTCGGTGATCGAGGCGTCCGAGCGCCCGAGCTGCTCCAGCACCCCACGTCGCGTTGCATCCGACAACGCAGCAAACGACGCGTCCAAGCTTCGATTCGAATACTGAACCATGTGGTTCAGTGTCTAGCGCACAGCTGAGCACCGCGCAAGCACAGAAACGAGACGCGCGTTGCGACGTGTCCCCTCGAGCGCAGTCAACGCTCGACGCAGCCTTACTCGACCCAGTGTTCGTTGATGTTCCGGGTTAGGGGGCACGCTCGAGTTCACGGAGCAGCGCGACCGCGTCGTCTGCGCCCGCGTGAACGGCCCACTGAAGCGGGGTCGCGCCGAACTGGCCATCGCGTATATTCAAGTCGGCGCCATATCGAACGAGTAGCCGTATCGCGCCCAAGGCTCCAAACTGAGCTGCCAGGTGCAGCGCGACAGCGTCCTGGCCGTGTCCTTCTCCGCCGAAGTCATGCTTGAGGTTCGGGTCGGCGCCGTGCTCGAGAAGCCAGCGGACACTGTTTACCTTCTCGTACCCGGCGGCAAACGTGAGCGCCGTGCCACGAAATGGGTTCGAATTCACGTTCGCGCCGCGACGGCACAGCTCCTCCATCGAGCCCAGTCGTTCGTTCATCGCCGCCCACGCGAGCGCTTCGTCGAGCAATTGTTGGCGCGAATTGGTTCGCGGAGTTGGCGGCTTACCGCACCACCCCAAGGTAAACTCGGTACCGTCACTCGCCTGCGGGACGAGCTCGTCGCCGTCGAAGAATCGAGCGAGCTCGCGCCCCAACGCCGCGGCGGTGCGGAGGTTGTCGGGCTCTGGTGGATCGGCGAGCAGACTGGATACCTCACGTTCGCCGTAGAACAGCGCTAGCGAGAGGGGGGTTCCGCCATCCGTGCCGTAAACCTGACCGGTGCGCGGCGCTCCGGCGTCGAGCAGTCTCATCGCGAGTTCGGCATGGCTCGCCACCGCGGCGATGTGCAGCGGCGCAAAGCCTTGGTGATCCGCGCTCGCGACGTCACACCCGGCATCGAGCAACACTTCGAGCGCCGCCCATTGGTCCGCCGTGCCTCGCACCGGAGGCCGAGCCACGTCTCCCGTGAGCACCCGGCACGCGAAGTTGGCCAAGCTGCGCCCAGCTTCGTCTCGAGCGCCGCGTAGTTCTACTGACGCGTCGAGCTCCGAGCGGAGCGCATCTGCTGCACCTTGCTCGACCCAGTGCTTCGCTCGATTC
>CBINDO010000200.1:0-15153 GCA_966249405.1 uncultured bacterium
CTCGCGACGAAGGCGCGGTTCGAAAGAACGTCCGCATCGCTTAAGGTGATAGTGTGGCGCAGTAAGAGGAGACATTCGAGCGTCGCAGCCAAGTCCCACGCCGACGCGACGTCCACGTTGGTGAGTTTTGGATTCACACCGAGCGCCAAGAGTTGGGAGACGAGCTCTGCTTTGCCGCTGGACGCCGCGTACATGAGGACTGTCCCGCCAGCTTCGTTCTGATGGTCGAGATCGACGCCAGCTCGGCGTAGCCGCTCCACGATGTCGAAGCGGTTGGCCACACACGCGAGCCACGCGGCGTTGTTGCCGTCGTCGTTGCACAAATGGGGGTTGGCACCGCGCGACAAGAGCTCTTGCACCAACTCGAACTCGCCGAGCAACGCCGCTCGCATCAGCGGCGTCAACCCGTGACCAGCACGGCCGTCGAGTTCGGCTGCGTCGTAGCCCCAATTGGTCAAGAAGGATTGCAGCTGCTGGTCTACGGTCGTCATACTCGGGTTTGTCCGTTGTTCGAGTTGAGTGTCGTGCGTGCTCGAGTCGATACGTGCGTCGGTCACCGGTTTGCCGATCGTGAAGTGGTAGATGGGCACGAATGGTGAAGCCTCGAGACCAACCAAGCTCCGAACCGCGTCGTCGAAGAAGCAGCCGATCCCCGTGCCACGCATGCCCTCGAGCTCGGCCGCGAGATAGAGCTCGTGCCCAATGGCGCCCGCTTCTCGATGAACACCTCGGTAACCCGCTGCGTGTGGATCGAGCGCTTCGGTGAGGTGGACGAACATCCCCACGGCGACGCAACACGTCGCCGCGATGTCTTGGTGGCAATGAGTGGCACGCGCCAGGCGGGCTAACGCCTGCGGCGCGACCGGCGTCAACTCCAACAGCTGCACCCCGCCATCGAGCAGGCGTGGTGGGGTCGGCTGTGAAGTTTCGGCAAACCAGCTCTGGAGCGAGTTCTTCGAACCAGCCGTGCGTGGAAACACGTAGATGCCGCTAGCCAACCCTTCAACCCGATGCACGAAAAGAACGAGATCGACCGCTGGTCGCTCCGTGCCGAGCCAAGGCCCGGACACAGCGTCCGGCGAAACCCCGAGGAGGATCCGCGAGAGGGCAGCTTGCTCGAGGGTGGCGTGTCTGTCGAAACGTTGGGCGCTGCGACGACCGAACACCAGCTGCTGCGTCGAGGCAACCCCACCGCTCTTCCGCAACGGAAGGTATCGTCGCGACTCGACGCTCCCGATTGTCTCGCGGTCGGGCGCGCGCGTGGCTTTGGCGACCTCTTCGATGCTCGGCCACGAATACATGGGACGCGCATCGATGGTCGTTGCCGCCCCAGAGAAGGTGGCTTTGGTGGTGAGCTCACGCAGCGCCGCAGCGGGAATTGGCAGGCGCCCGTCGATGGGCTCGATCTCCATGAGCACCTCGGCCTCCTCGAGCTCGGTATCCGTTCGACGCCCGCCGCGGAAGTCCGTCAGCCGGGTCAATCCGAGAGCGTGGGCCAACGTTTCCGAGCCAACCTGCGTCTCGTGTCGGATCCTCCACCCCAACGCCGCCGACGCGTGTCCCAACGCAGCCACGGCATGGCCAACGTCGAGCTGGCAGTATCGAAAGGCGCGGACTCCGTACTTCCACGCTTCGCGCCACATCACCGACGACAACGCAACCCACAGCCGCGGACGCTCGAGCTCTGGCGACGGCTCCCAAACCGCACGTTGCTCGAGCGTGTGAGCGTCCGGGCAATAGTGGTATACCCCAGAGGCAAACCCTGCAACGCCCTGCATCAACAAGTAAGCCTCTACAGGGTGCAAATTACCGCTCGACGGGTTGGCTCGCACCGCCCAACGATCGGGGCCGTTGGACTTCCACGCGGTGATCCCCAACGCCAGACCGAGGAGTACGCCGAAAGCCGGGGCGGAGAACCCAGCAGGCGCGACTTCGCCGAGCCGCTCGATAGGCAGCGTCGGACCCGGGAACACCGCCGGGTCCACTTCGACGACGCGAGGGAGCACAAACACGGGAGCCCCCTCGTAGCGTCTGAAAGGCGCGGGTTGAGCGTCCCAGTCCAGCGTCTCTGGACCAGCAGCGTAGCGTTCGAGAGCATGCTCGGTCTGCCGGTGATAAGCCAAGGTGCGACCGCGGGTTTGATCGGCGTTGGACGTATCTGTTGCGCCAATTGGTGGGCGATGGGGGACGGTTTCTTCTGCGTGCGACACTCGAGAGCACGTGCTTAGCAATATTGATGCCGCGGCTGCGGTGCGGCCAATCGTTGCTGAGCCGCTGCTTTTGTCCCGCTCGATGCAAAAGTGTCGACGTTTCGTGTTGCCTTGTCGACACGATGTATTGGCGAGAGCAGTCCGCAGGTTGGTATGGCAAGTGCTTCACGGATGCTCGATGTTCGGACCGCCCTCGACAGCTTCATCCATCCACGACTTGCTCGCGCAACACGGCCGAAGCTACGCCTTCGATTGCGAGGCGCGTTTGAATCCTGACGTGCTCGCGGCGCTCCTCGATGCGGCGCGTTGGACCCCAGCTCTCTCGACCGCTCCAGCATGGCGCCTGATCGTGTGCGATCGCTTTGCGGAGCCGGAGACTTGGGGCGCGGTTCTCGGCGCGTTGGCGCGCCCGGAACGGCCTTGGGCATACAATGCGTCAGTGTTCATCGTTGCGGCCGCAGTAAGCGAGGCCAGCGACGTCGCGGATCTGAATCGCGCAGTCTTCGACTGCGGCGCTGCAGTCCTGCAGCTGTGTTTGGAGGCAACCGCGCGCGACCTCGCCAGCCACCCCACGGCGCGTTTCGACTCGGCGGCCCTTTCGGCGGCGCTGTGTCTACCGAACGACGCTACGGCGCTCGCAGTCGTTTGCGTTGGACACCGGGCGGACTTGGGCTCGCTGGGTCGCGATGTATACCTCAGGCAGCTAACTCCGCGCCAGCCCGCTCCAGAAGCAAAGGTGTGCTACGAGGGTGTCTGGGGGCGAACACGCGTCGCGCCCGCCCCCAGCTCCAGCGTCGTCGATTCATCCTCGGTCTCTATCACTGCGCGCAGCAAGCCGCCGTCCTCGGAGTAGAAGTACCGGTGCGCCAACTCGACGCGACCATAGACCCACTTCTCCCAACTCGAGAGCTGGCCCGTAGCGCTGAAGCTCGCGCGGATGTACGTGTTGCGGTTGGTCAACTCTTGGACGTCGATAGGATCGACGAGGCGGACGGGGAGCTTCGTACCACTGTAGGTGACGAAGTAACGATGGTTCGGTTCGGTGTCGCTCAAAGTGCGCCTCTCTGCTGGTCTAAAGCCGTCATCATTCGCTGTTGTTTGAACGGTGGACACGCAGCCACTCGATGGTCGCGGGTACGAGCTCCGTCAACACCAACCAAATCACCTGAAGCTCTTCCGTCGCGCGCTGCTGCAGGCGCGCCGTCGCCTGTTGCCAGGCTCCGAAATCGAGCTCGCTCAAGGTTGCGCGGGCAGGAGCGCTGACCTGCTCGAGAGCCGCGCCCGCGTCCAACACATGACGTTTGACCTCGTAGCGCGTGAGACGTGAGCGCGACAGCTCTTCGAGCTGCAGCCCCTCCACGAGGGTCAGCGCGTCTTCGCATGCACGCTCGGCTTGCGCGAGCAGTTCGAGATCCATCGTGGTGAGCATGGGTCGATCGGTCCAGACCATGAGCGTCGAGGCGAGTCGTGAGCGCGGCAGGATGCAGATGCCCAGTAAGCAAGTGTCCCCGGCTACCAGCGTCCATAGCTGCAAAATCGATGCCGCGGCGGGCCGAAACGTGCGCGGGATGGCAGGGCTCGTTAGCACCGAGGTTGCATCGTCTCACCGGGCACCGTTCTTGCACCCGAAACGGGTGTGTCCGACCTATCCGAAGCTCTCGCCGAACTGCCGCGCATCTACCGCTACCACGCCTTCTGCTGCTTTCAATCACGTCCGCAGGGGCATCCCAAAGGCAGCTGCAGCAGCGCCGGAGCTGCTCCTTTGTGGGAACGGCTGAGCAACGTCCTTCAAGCACGGCAGTTACAGCGCGTGGCGATGACAGGCACCGCATGTCTCGGTTTCTGCAACGCAGGGCCGCTCATGGTCGTTTATCCAGAAGGCATTTGGTATCAGCCTCGAACCACCGAAGACATCGACGAGATCGTCCAGTCGCACTTCGTCGAAGGGCGACCGGTCGAGCGCTTGATCGTGGTGCTGGAGCGATAGGACCCGCGTGCTGGAGCGGCCAACCCCGCGTGCCCATCGCTACGGCACGCGGGCGAGAAGGCTACGACACGCCTGCTGACACGGCACGCCGCGTCGATTGCCAGACTTGTCTCGGTAGCGCCCGTATCAGACGGGACGGTTGGCTGCGGGGTCGCGCACCGGCCCCATGACTTCGAGGCCACGCTGATAAGAGATGGCAGGGAACGTCTTCTTGAATTTGTTCGCCGCCGTCGCCACCGCTTCTACTTTCTCGGAGGGAGAGAGCTTCTTCAAATCGTTCTTGTCAATCTTGAGCAACTCGAGCATCTCGTTGAAGACGCTGCTCTCGTCTATCGGTAGGACGTAGAAGTTCACCTTACCTAGCTGCACCTGATAGTGTTCGCTGAGGTCGATGTTGTTGCAAAATGCGAAATACTTGCCTTCGGCAGTGAGCATCTCACCGAGCACATCGGCTAGAGGGGCCAATGTTTCGAAGCTGAGCAGGTACACGGCCATGAACGAAATCGACTGACTATCGGCCGACATCAACACCTGCTCGGCCTTCAACTCTGGGGGCTTCTTCTCGAGCTCCGTAACGCGGCCGAATTTCACGGCTATGTCGCCGCGGTACAGCGAGGTTCCCTTCTTCTTGGTGCTCGCTTCGTTGACGATGGCGTTGACGAGTCGACCTTGGGAGTCGAGGCGAGAGAGACAGTTCGTAGAGTCAGTCATGAATGGTCCGTGTGAGTACGCAGGCAATCAAAGCAATCGGTGTGCCGCGCTCAATGCACCGATCGTGCAGGCGCGTCCGCGCGTCGAGCCGGGCCAATTCCGCGCCCCTGCGCGGCGACGACCATTTGAGCAGAAAGCCGATGCCAGGCTCTGCTTTGTCGATTGTCGTCCACGAGTGTCCGGTTTGTAAGAAAGCGCACCGATGGCTCAGGTCGCTCGTAGCGACTGGACTCGCACAGCGGTCGGCTGGACGACGTCGAATTGCGGCTCGTGGGCAACGACTCGGAGACGGTTCGCTGCACTTCGCTGCGGTGGTCGCTCGAGACGGCGCCGCGCCCGAGCGAACGCCGCGGGGCCAGACTGTGCCGTAGCGCGGCTTGAGCCGAACTGTGCCATCGGGACATGCCGGTCGCGGACGTGGATGTGTGCGCGTGACAAAACCTCAATCATTTCAGCGTGGCACGTCGATTGCTGAAGTCGCCGAGACGAGGGAACAAAGCAACATGAACAAGATTTACGTTTGGGTCAGTACATCTCTGCTCGCGGTGGCGTGCGCCGAAGACTCGAGCGCCCCTGTGGCCCCTGCGGGGTCGACGTCGTCTGGCGAGCTCACGGACGGCGGCGCGTGCCCGCCTCTCGATCTCTCCAACTGCGAGGCGGCGTTTGGGTGCGTGGGTTATACGCAAGCCGTTGGCAAGCTGCGCACCTCTTGCACCGGGGCTACTCTCGAAGGACGTCACGGCCGAGCATGCGGCCACGACGTCGTGGAGCGAGTTTACGGCGAGGGCGACACACGGATCGCGTTCTACGACAAGGACTCCGGTGAGCTCCAGGGCTGGTGGAACCTGAGCGACACGTTGGAGGTCACGTGCGCAGGCACCGTTCCCCGCGAATGCGTGTCGGACGGCGGGAAGCTCGAGACACCCAACGTCTGCACTGACGCAGGCGGTGAGACTTCTCAGAACCCAACGACGGGAACGACAACCGACGCCTCGACGACGTCCTCTGGGCATACGTCGGAGCCTATCGAGGCAGGTTCACCCGAAGCAGGCCCCACCGGTACGCTACCGGACGGCAGCACCGTCGAATGTTGTGCGCCTTCGGAGGAGCCTGCTTGCTGTATGAACTACGGTGGCGCCAACATCGACGGCTGCTACACCCTTTGCGACGGCATGCCGCTCGGAGGAGACTGGCAGCTCGGCGTCGACAGGTACGGCTGCCCAATCTGGATCGAACCTCCGGCATCCGACAATTGTTGCGGGTGCCCACCAGTTGCCGACTCTGGTCTCACCGATGCCGCAATCCCCGACTCGGCCGTCGTCGACTCGACGTCGATGTCCGTCGACGCCTCTCTCGACGCATCGCCCTGAACGAAGGCGCCGCGCCAGGCAACGCGGTGACTCACGGCCCGTCGCGGTCTTGGGCGCCGCGAAGCCGTGCGACGAGCGACTTGGACGCGACGTGCACGAACGCGTCGCGCACCAGTTGCTCCACCATCGCCCAATCGGGCTTCGTGTCGAGCACTAGCCCGACCCAACCACGCGCCCCGACATAGGGCGGACTGAAGAAGCGCTCTGGATCTGCCGCGATCAACGTCTGCTGTACGTCACGTGGTTGTGGTAGCCACACGGCCAAGTGCTGCGAACCGTGGTGATGATTGTCGAGCATGGCGAACACCTTGCCTTTACCGGCAAACCACGTCGGTTCTCCGTGAGACACCCGTTCGTTCGCGTCGGGCAGCGCTGAACAAATCTTACGCAGTCGCTCGACCAGGCGGGCATCGCGTTTGCTCAGCGCCTTCACGGGATGGGCGGCAGTCGGCTCGAGATGGGAACTCACACTGACGCCATAACGCGGCTCGGGCTGCTTCGGAAGCGCTGAGTGCATCCGCCGCTTCGGCGCCGGTGCTCCGGAAGGTGAACACCGCTCGATCACGTGCTCGTCGTTATCGCGACGAGTTCTGCCCGTCGGCTTGGAACAGCCGCACCAAGCAGCGCCGGGGCCAGCGCGGCCCTCGAGCAGCTCATTGCACCATCACGTTCGCCACCGGGAAGTCCACGCGGCCGACGCCGCCGCCAACCTCGACCAAGATCTTGGCCTCGAGGATGTTGCCCAACGGCATGCCGAGCCCCTTCCACGCGTCGAAGTGTGCCGTCAGCGAGATCTCGCCGCAGCGGCGCGCGGTCTTACGGATGCTGTAATACTGGATCCACTCCGTCTCACCCGAACAGCGGGTGCCACCGTTGCCCGAGGTCGGCCGGGTGTAGACGAAGTATTCACCATCATCGAGCTGGAGCTTGTCACTCTTGAGCGTCGTGGTTCCCGGGTTGACGGGCATGGTCTTGAACGAGTCCTCGATCACGTACCACTCGACGCAGGGTTCCGAGGACCAACCGTACATCCCAATGTACGAGTACACGTCGCCACCACTGCCCGACTTGTTGGCGACGAACTGCGCCGTGATGGTGCCCATGGATTCGTAGGGCACGGGCGTATCGCCAAAGCCGCCCCACTCGTAACCGAGGCGTCCGAGATAACCGCCGGCTTCGTTCCACATCGCCGAAAACGCGGGCACGCCGTAGGTCTCGAGTTCACCTTCGCCGGTGTTCGACCAAATCTCCCACGCCAGGTTGCCTTCACCGCCGGTCCCATTCCCGCTGTGGCGTTCGGCCCCGGAAGCGGGCATCGTCGCGTTGCAGTCGAGTACCACCGGTGGGTCAGTCTCCTCTTCGGTCGTCGTGGCGGTCGTGGTCGTGGTGGTCATCGAACTCGTACCGGTGCTCGGCGTGTCGGTCGACGTAGGGTTGCTCGAGGTAGGATTGGTGGTCGACGCCGAGGTCGTTGGCGCCGTTTCAGTTAACCCAGGCCCAGTCGTCGTCGGCGACGTCGTGGGAGCGACACTCGGGACGACCGCCGGGGGGGGAACGTTTGGAGCGGTCGTCGCAGGCGGTGACGTTGGTGTGACGCTCGGACTGCCGAGCGTGGAAGGCGCTCCAGTGGGTACGCCCGCCGGCGACTGCCCGGGGGTAACCGAGGCCGGGACCGTGGCGACCACGCTGGGGGCGGTAGAACTCGAACCGAATGGACCGGACGGCTCGCTCTCCCCGCAAGCCACGGCAGCCGTCAAACACGGAACCCAAACACCGAAACGCCAAAAACGAGACATCACCCACCTCACGAGCGGCCCGAGGCCAGCATGCGGACAATCTCCGACACTGCACGGTAACCGGTGGCGCCAATGTCAGGCGCGAGGCGCCGCGCACGCGCGCCGACCGAGATCGCAGCCAGGGTTGCCACGCGTTCGCGTCGTTCACAACCGCGGGGCAAACCAGCGCTTCGATATTGCCGCCACAAGAGACTCAGCCCCCCGACAAGTCCCCGACCCCTGACGTGGGACATTGTAGGCAACGCGTTTGGAGAGTGGTTGCCCCGGCTGCCGACCTTGGCCCCCCTTTGCCACTGTAAACTTCCCCGTGACGAACAACCCGACAAAACCCTGCGCCACACCCGTCGGCCGGGCCCGGCCGTTCATTTGACAGGGGATCCGCCGCTGGCATAGGGTCGGCCACTTCGAAAAGGCCCGCACGTTTCCGGAGCTTTGCTTCCAAGTGCGCCAGCCCGCCTCGCGGTTCTCCGTTTTTGTCCCCGATGTTCCCATCACTACCCTCTAGGGAGGAGTAAGTCATGTTTCGCACCACGCGCACCGCTGCGTCCATCGCACGATCTCTCGTTCTAGGCTCGGTCTCCGCAGCCACCCTCACGACGCTCGCCGCAACGACGATGCTCGTCGCCTGCGCCTCGGAAAACGAACCCGAGTACTGGATTGAAAAGCTCCAAGACCCGGCGTGGAAGGCGCGCTCGATCAAGCGTCTCGGTCAGTTCTACGAAGACGCACTCACCAAAGCCAACAAGGACGAGAACGCGCCCGAGGTCAAGGGCTTGCTCGAGAAGATCGTGGTGCCGATGACGAACATCTACGTCAACGACTACGAAGCCCTCGACGAAGAGACGCGGGAAGACTTGATCGCGCTGGTCGCTTCGTTCCGCGATCCACGCATCGAGCCCGCGCTCAAGAAAGCGCTCGAAGAGTTCGGCAAGCGCGGTCGTGGCGGCAAAGACGTGAAGTGGGTTTCGCGCGCCGTTCGTGTCATGAAGCTCAAGAGCCTCGCACCGGACGTGCTCGCTTCGTTCAAGAAGATGAAGCCGTCGACCAAAGACGGCGCGTATTACCGCGACTTCAACGAGGCGCTCGTGGCCGTCGCCGATCCGGCGTGGAGCCCCGACTTGATCGCGATCCTCAACGAGGACAACTTCCCGATCCTCGACCCCAACAAGAAAGATCCCAACGCCGTCAACGAGTACAAAGACCGTTTGTACCAGACCGTGACGGCTGTTCAGTTGCTGGGCGACGCCAAGTCTGCTGCAGCGGTCGAGCCCTTGATCAAGGTCGTGCTCGATCCGGCACGCGCCGATGCCGCCAACGAGGCGCTGCTCGCGCTGACCAAGATCGGCAAGCCCTCGGTCGACACGGCGATCCAACTGCTGGAAGGCAAATTGCCCGCGCTGGCCGAGTTCCAGAAGAAGCAAACCCAAAAGAAGAACAACCTGGCAGCTCCCCCCACGGGCGACCTGCACCTGACGCCGGCGTCGATGATCTTGGGCGCGATCGGTCGTCCCGAAGCCGTGGGACCGTTAACCACGGCCTACAAGAATGCCAAGGAAGACGCCGACAAGGTGCAGTTCCTGACCATGCTCTCCATGTTGCCGCACACCGCCGAGGTCAAAGCGACGTTCCTCGAAGGCTTCAACGATCTGGACGCAGATGCCAGCGCCGCTATGGGCAACGCGCTGCAAGCTCTGGCAGAGCCCGCAGCGTCGTTCTTCGACGCATCGTTCGTCGAGCCGTTGCTGGAGCGCGCCGATGACCTGGCACGAGAGAAGGATGCGGGCGTCGTCTCCGCTTCGACCCTTCTGCTGTCGGCCATCAAGTTGATGGACGCTTCCCAGGTGCGCGCCGTGGGCGCGGCCGTGAAGAAGGCGGATGCCAAGGCGAACAAGGATCCGTCCGTCGCGATGTTCTTCAAGAGCGTGAACGACGCGTTCTCCGCTGCTTCCGACGTCGTCGAGAAGTGCAAGAAGGACGCCGAGTGTTATCTCAGCGCCGCCAAGGATCCGGCAAACCAGACGCAGAAGACACAGATGGTCGCCATCAAAGCAGTGTACTCCTACGCCATGCTCAAGGGCGCAGACAGTGCCAAGGCGTTGGCCGACGCGATGCCCGCGTTCGAAGAGGCGAGCGTGCGCTACACGGCGTCTCAGGCGATCGATCACTTCTCACCGCAAGGCAATGCCGACATCTCCAAGGCCCTCGAGGCGATCGTGGAGAAACGCAAGGACTCACCCGACAAGGCAAAGTCTGCCGCCGACAAACCGCTGCGCGATGCGGTGTACCGGTTGCGTGCCCGCGCTTCCTGAGCTGAACAAACCCCGCCCGAGCTAGTCTCGACGAAGAAACGGACTCCTGACGGAGTCCGTTTCCGTTTGAGATGTACGCTTTTTGCCTCTCCGGGACGTGCGAGATCCGCGAGTTGCCTCGTTTTGCGCTGTGCCTGCGCGAAACGGCCCCGGCGCTGAGCAGGCCGCTGCATGCCCCGTTTGGGCCGCCTTGAAATGGGTGCAACAGCTCGGCATAGTCGCGACGTGGGTCGGCAACGTAGCCAGGGAGCGTTCGTTCTTGCATTGCTCGCCCAAGTGCGCGCGGCGATGCACGCGTGTGTCACGCGGCGAGTATCGAGGACGCGCGGGGCGCGCGCTGCAGTGCGTTCGGCGGCGTTCATCTGTTGCATGCTGCCCGGCGTGGCTACGGCGCAGGTGAGCGCCTGGGACGCGGACCCCGGCTGTCCAGCGCCGAGCAATCTGCCCCTGTCGTCGTTCGCGCGCCGACCCGACGCGCCTGCCGATGATCTCTCGGTTCGCGTCACGGTCACGGCGGTCCAGGGAGGTTGGCGCGCAGTGCTCGCGGCGAGTGACCACGGCGGGGCGCCCATGGGCGAACGGGTACTGGAACATCCGACGTGCGAAGAGCTGAACCGAGCGGTGCTGGTTTCGCTGTCCGTGCTCTTGGGCACCCAATCCCCCGCCGCGTCGGATGCGTCCGCCAGCGCACCGGGAGGCGCCGCGGCAACAGGCTCGTCCGCAGACGCCGAGGCAGAAGCGACGCCAGCCACGACGAACGAAGCGCCAGCCACGACGAACGAAGCGCCATTGGCAACCGAGGCGACCCAGCAACCAGCTTCGCCCGAGCTTGCGCCCGCCCTGCAACCCGCAGAAGTTACCGAGCGTCGTTCACCCGAAGACCGACGGCGCGCTCGCGCGTCCGAGCAAGTCGACGAAGCGCCCGCGCAAAGTGTCTCACGGCGCTGGTCACTGCCGCGCCCCGACTTCGACTTGTACGGTGGCGTAGCGTTCGGCCTGGAATCAACGGCCGCACGTACCTACGGCGTGGCCGCGTCGGTGCTCGTCAGCGACCGCAACTGGGGGGTGCGCTCGACTGGCGTGTTGCGCAAGTCCGTGGGCGACGTCGCGGAAAATCCAGACGTCAGCTTCTGGGCTGCAACCCTCGGACTCGGCGCCTGCAAATACCTTTCGAATGCAACTTGGTTAATCTGCGGCGGTCCGAATCTCGAACGCCTGCAGGGCTCGGTCCCGGCCGCGACCAACAAGGAAGCGGAAGCCTGGCTTTGGGGTGCCGGTGTGAGCGTCTCCACTCTTCACCACCTCGCCGACACCTGGGGCTGGTTTGCGGAGTTCGAGTTCAAGCTGCGGAGGGGCGCCAGCTTCGAACTGGAGTCTCCCCCTCAAACGATGTTCCAATACCCTTCGATTGGCTTGCTACTGTCCGTGGGCCCAGCGGTTCGCCTCTGAGTCCTCGTGAATTTCACCCGCTTCACCAGCAATCGCCCTTGGGAGAAGAAACCCGTGTCGACGTTGGCGGTTCGGACACTCATCATTCAGGTGGGCAGCCCGGGTGTCTCGAAGGAACCCGAACGACCCAGCCACGATCCTACTTAACACGGCCTCGAGCGTGACCCGAGCATACCCCAGCAGTGCCCTCCAACCAGCGAACGCGCTCTCTCACAAGAGTGCGATTTCGCATGGCGCCATGGACCAGAGCACGGAGGATCGAGTTCCAATCGATTCGGGCACGACGAGGTCGAGCGCCTCGGAGCGCGAAACTGCGCTCCGCAACGGCGGGAGTCACCACGCCACCCCTCCCGACTTCGACTATCAAGGAATCGCCGTCATCGCGTGGCGCACGCTACGCCGCTTGGGCGTCCCCGAGAGCTCGCTCGCCGACGCTTCTCAGGACGTGCTCCTGGTTTTGCACCGTCGACGAGAGGACTTTCGCGGCGATGCCAGCTTGTCGACTTGGGTTTACGGCATCGTCCTGCGCGTTGCCTCCAACTATCGACGCACCCGCAAACGTTCGTTCGCGTTATTCGACAGCTCCCGAAACGCCAGCGAAATCCCGGTCAGCGCCAAAGCCCCTTCACCCCTAGACGTAATCGAGCAGAGAGCCGCGGTAGAAATGTTGGAACGCATCTTAGCTGACATGCCGGAAGAGCTGCGTTCCGCATTCGTATTGGTAGAGCTCGAAGAGCTCGAGACCGCGGAAGCCGCGACCGTGCTGCAAGTCAGCGAGTCCACCTGCCGCAGCTGGCTGCAGCGCGCGCGCAAAACCTTCAACGCCGCCGTTGCCCGCGAAGAGCTGCGCCATTCCCGTGAGCTCGGAGGTAGGCCATGACCGAACTCCACCCCAAAGCCAAACAGTTGATTCAGCGCGTCAAGTCCAACCGCGACGGGGGGCGTTCTGATCAAGAACCTTCCAACGACGAGTTGAGAGAGGTCCTCGAGGGCTTCCACCGGCGAGCCCGTGAACGCACGGCGTCCGGTGTCTCCCAACTCGGCGGCAGCACCCGGACCAGACTGCTCGGGGATACTCCAATCCCGAAGAACCAACTGAACCGCTCTCTCACACCCAATCGCGGCTGGAGCCCCTCGCGGTGGTTCGAAGACTTCGCGTACAATTATCGACGCGGCTTGCTCAAATGGTCACTTCTGGCAGCCATCATGACAGGAAGCTTGGGCGCCTTCGCGAACTGGGGCCCGGCGGGTTGGCGCGAGGACCTCGGTCAATTGGCGGAGACGGTCACCGAGTCGTTGGATGAGTTGGTGATTCAGGTGACTGGCCGAAGCAAGCAACCAAAAGGGAACGGTCGCGCCGAACCAGTCGCCGAAGTCGCAGCGCGAACTAACACCGTCGATTCACCATCACTCCTGCTCGGCCCGGGCGCAAACGACGCGCCTGCAAACGACGCGCTTGCAGCCAACAGCGAGAGCGCCCCGGTGGCCATGCTCGACCCGGGGAGTCGCACGGTGCATCCGCGACCGCGTGAGTCCATGGCTCCAGATTACCGCGGCTCCACCGGGCACAACGCGGATCCGAAGCGTTCCATTGCGCCGCATGCAACCGTCATTGGTGCGAATCAAGTGGCCACCGCCGCAGATGCCCGTTCCACCGTTTCCACGCCACGTGGCCCCTCCGCGTTTTCGGAGGCCGAGGTGAATCTCATCGCGGCAGCGCGCAGCGCGCTCGCAGGCAACAACTACGCACAAACGCGACGTTTGCTCGACGAACATGGCGCGTCGTTCCCGCGGGGTGCGTTGTCCGAAGAACGCGAGACGTTGCGAGCGTTGGTCGCGTGCCGAGAATCGGGCAACACGAGTCTGGCGCGCGCCTACGTCAATCGCCGTCCGCAGTCTCTGTTTGCACCACGCTTGGTCCGCGAGTGTGGGCTCGTCACTGATTCGCCCCCGGCAAGCACTATTCCGTAAATTGCGTCCTCTGAGTTACACTCACCAAAGGTAGGGTGAATGATGGGCGCATCCGGGCAGACGTTCACGACATCACTGCGTCGTCCGTGGTGGCTGGTCGCGGTTGTGCTCGGTTGCGAGCCGGTCGGGCTGCACTTCGGTGAGGTGCCGCTCGAGGTCGTTGCCAACGTGTACGTAGAGCGACTCGAGCCCGGCTCACTGACAACTGAACTGGGCGCCTTTTGCAGGGCTCCAAGCGCGTTCAGCTCCGGCACGAACCTCGGAACCACGAACACCTCTGCGGGTGGTGTGGCGCTCGCGGCCGCCGAGTACGCTGGAGCGGACGCCCAGCTGGAACCCGCGACGGAAGATCAGATCGTTTGGTCGACCAGCGACGGAAGCCTGGTGGTGCGGCTCATCCAAGATCTGCGAGTGCTCGAAGAGCATGTCTTCGACCGACCCTTTTTGGAATCGGGCCGAGCTACCCGTATCGAACTGGCTTTGCGCAACGGCGAACAGTACGGCTTTACGGTTTGGGGGTCGGCGTTTTGCGAGCAGTGTCCGCCCCACGCCCCGGGAGGCGGGGAGACATGTTTCCCCGAGACCCACATACAAGACGACAGCTCCGACACGCCGGCCGTGCTCTTCGAAGTTGACGATTGATGGGTTGGGCCCAGCCACCACTCGTCCATTTACGGCTCCCTCCCACCAACTGACGGAGCATGCGTTCAGCTCCCGCACCGAGGCACGAAGACCGGGCATCGCGGCTGCTCCGTTCGACGCCGACCCAACGTTGACGTCCTCTTCCGCGCGCGCTGTCCGGGAAGGAATAATCGGCGTTGGCGCGACGACCGCCGAAGCTCGATTGTATGGCGGCTAGTGAAAGGCTAACATGCGTCGATGGCCGGTAACCGCTACACCTCGGGCACAGCGTTGTACGTCGCTTTTTTCGCAGTTGCGTGTGGCGGCGCGACGGAACCCGAGACGGGCCGTGGGGCAAAGGCGCTGAGCCCTGGCGTACACGACGCGCAGCCGCCAGCCTCACCCGCGACCTCCGAGCCGCGAGGTGCAGGCGACGGCCGCCCAAACACACCAACGCCGCCGGGCGGGAGCAACGCCTCCGGGGCTAACGGAGCTTCTGGCGCAGCCGGCCCCACGGGTGCAACGGGGGCGACGATGCCGTTCGCGCCTACGGGCCCCACCGGAGCAACGTCGATTCGCGGCTGCGGCGGCTCCGGCAACACTGGGTCTGCCACGGGCAGCACTGGGTTCACAGGCGGGACCGGGTTTACTGGCGGGACCGGGTTTACAGGCGCAACGGGCGTGACGGGGCCAACGGGAGCAACGTCAGCTACGGGGAGCACCGGTTGG
>CBINDO010000201.1:0-15147 GCA_966249405.1 uncultured bacterium
GCGAGCAACGCGTCCGAAAGCCTCGCCATCATCCGCGCCGTGGTTGCGCTCGCCACCTCACGGCTGAACCTGCGACGACTGACTGGCGCCGATCTCGACGCGGTGTCCGCGCTCAACGCCGACCCCGACGTCATGCGCTATTTCCCGAGTTGCCTGACAGCCGAGCAGAGCGCTGCGTTCATCGAGCGCGTCGATTCGAGCTTCGACACCGACGGCATCGGGTGGTTCGCCGTCGAGTGGCGAGACACGCGTGAGTTTGCGGGGTGTGTCGGGTTGCTCGTCGCCTCCTTCGAGGCGGCGTTCACTCCTTGCGTCGAGGTGGGGTGGCGCATCTGCCGAAGGTTTTGGGGTTGCGGGGTGGCAACCGAAGCTGCCCGGGCCGTCGTGCGCTGGGCGTTCGATGAGAAGCAGTTGCCTGAGGTGGTGTCGTTTACCTACGTGAACAACGGCGCGTCACGGCGCGTCATGGAGAAGCTCGGGATGAGCCGTGATCCGCTCGGTGACTTCGAGCACCCACGTTTGCCCGTGGGACATTGGCTACGACCTCACGTGTTGTACCGCGCGAGGGCGGTCGAGACCGGCTGGGGAAGCGAGCACGACCAATGAGCCCCTGGTTCGCGTCCGTGCCGGATTGGGGATGGGCCTACGGCGCGAGCGCCAGTCTGGCGTTGGGCGCGTGGTGGCGCGGGTCTCTGTCACGGGGCGGAACGGTCGCCGCAGGGCTCGTTGGCGGCACGATTGGATGGGCGTTTGGTGTCGAGGGTTTCCTCGTGTTGTGCGCGTTCTTCGTAACCGCGACGTCGTTGGGCCGCGTCGGAAGGTCGCGCAAGCGCAGGCTGGAGACGCATTACTCCAAGGGACACCGCCGTGACGCCATGCAAGTATTGGCAAACGGTGGTGTCGCCATGGGCTGCGCCGCCCTAGCTTTGTTGCATGGTCATCTCCAGGGGACTAGCCCCGTCGATGGACTCGGCGCGACATTGGGCGTTGCGGCGTGCGCTTCGTTGGCGAGCGCCAACGCCGACACCTGGCCAACCGAACTCGGCGTGTTGTCGCGCGTCCAGCCTTGGCATTTGTTTACCTGGAGCCGTGTACCGGCGGGGACCTCGGGGGCCGTCTCTGGACTCGGGTGTGCGGTCGCTGTGGCAGGCGCGGCCACGATTGGCATCACGGCGTGGGGCACTAGTGCGAGTTTCGGAGCGGGTCAGGTGCTGCTCGTGACGGCTGTCGGGTTTGGAGGTGCTCTGGTCGACAGCGCGCTAGGGGCTACCTTACAGCGCCAGTACACTTGCACCATGTGCGGCGAGCAGGTCGAAGCTGCCATCCATTGTGAGGCTCCGACGCGCCTCGTCGGACCCAGTTGGGCTCGGCTCGACAACGACGCAGTGAACCTGCTCGCAAACCTGAGCGCCGCCATTGTTGCAGGAGGCGCTGTCCGATTGGTCGGCGCTGGGTAGCTCCACTGTCAGCGGATGTGTGGCGCGCTTGGGCTGGGGCGTTGATTTAGACTGGAACGTCGCGGCAAGTCGGTGATTTCTACCAGGTTTGGTTCCTTGCACGGTGAGACCTGCCGCATATACTGACGGCCGTGAGGGAAATCCGAGCCCAAACGCCTCGAGCAGGCGACACGCCAGGTGGGCTCCAGACGTTGTACCGTCGAGGTGCGCTCGAGTCCCTGCCGCCCTGCGCCGCTCATCACCCGCCTCGCGATGCCAACGCCGATCAAGTCGAGTACGTCGACAAGGCCATCGCGTACATCACGCGTGGAGATCGCTTCGTGGTGTTCGAAGAGCCCCACTCGCCGTCGGCTGGGACGCAGGTACCCGGAGGCACCGTGGAACCCGGCGAGTCGCTCGAGGCAGCGGTCTTGCGCGAGGCATACGAGGAGACGGGGCTCGAGGGGCTACGTTTGGTGCGTGCGCTCGGAGTTCAGCTGCATCGCCGTCCGTCCGGCCGTGTTCACCGCCGGCACTACTTTCACCTGGTTTGCGAATCGGACGCGGTGCAATCGGTTTGGGAGCACTATGAAGAGCACCCGCACTCCGGCAGCGAGCCCATCTTGTACCGGCTGCGGTGGGCTGACTTGCGCAAGCCCCCGGCGCTGCATGCCGAGCTCGACGGCGCCTTGCGACAGCTGCGTTTGGGCCTGACGCGGCCCCACAGTCACGTGCGGGACGTGGATGGTCGCCGCGGGTTGATGCGGCGCCACGCCTCACGGGCGCTGATTTTGGATCAGCAAAGCCGCGTCCTACTGTTGCAGGCCCGCCTGGATGGCCGTGAGTTGTGGGTGACTCCCGGTGGGGGCGTCGAAGGAGACGAGACGTATTGCGCCGCCTTGGTTCGCGAACTCGCCGAAGAGGTGGGCCAACCGATTGACGTCGGGCCCATCGTTTGGGTGCGACGTTATTCTGCAGGTGACGTCGGCAGCGTCGGTGCCAAGGGCGAGTTCACGGAGTTGTTCTTCCACGCTCGCGCCAGGGAGACGGCATACCGGCCCATCAAAGCCGACCATTACGTGGTGGGACACAAGTGGTGGTCGCTCGAGGAACTTGCTGGCTCGAGCGCGTTGTTTGCGCCGCGTGGCCTGCCCGCGTTGCTCCCCGCCGTTATCTCGGGGGCCGCGACTGGCCCGTTGGACATTGGGTTGTGAGGGCGACGTCTGCGCCGGCCGCCATCACAACCGTACGATGGGCTGAAATGGGCGCGGCTTGACGAACGGCAGGTGAGCCTTCGGACGTTTGGCGCTCGGCAACGTGTTCAACGGGAGCTCCCCCAGGTCGAGGCAATCTAGCCCGGAGCACTCGGGGCTGGGGTTACGTGTTTGCACGAAGTCCACCCCACGCGTCGTGCCGTACGTATCGATGCCGATTACTCCGTGGCCTTCCTTTTCGACGACGACCAAGGTGGACTCGTTGTTCAACTGCGCCAACAGATTCTGCGCACCCTCGAGAGGCGTGGCAGCGTCGTGCGCGCTCGTGAGAATCAAGAACGGGTCGCTATCCAGATCGCTCGTCTCGAGGCGGGGTTCGGACGCCTGCGTCTGCCAGCCCAGACAGATCGAGAAGTGCCACGTATAGACATCGGCCATGCGCGGGTGGGCTTCGATGGCAGCGTGAATGTTCTGCAGAGCGTCGGAGCTCGTGTACTCCGCGGGGCAGCCATAATCCAGCACGCGGACCACCAGATTCGATTGCCACATGGCATGGTCCGCTTGCGGATCTTCGCTCTCTCCGCTCGCAGCCTGGACAAGGAGGTCCAGGTTTCCCCGCGCAGCGTCGCTGAGCACCAGCGCGAGCGTTTCCCATTCGCCATACATCAACAAACTCGACGCGACCCCGTCCAGCGCCGCAGTGGTGACGACCGTGCCGTCGTATGCGACACCCTCGGCCAAGACCGCCCGCAAGGCGTCGTAGCTGCCGAACACCTCTTCCGGAGTAGTGCCGAGACCACACGCGTCACCCACGGCGCACCAGTCGAGAAATCGGCTGAGCTCGTTGTCGTAGGCGACGATGGCGTTGTGGATGTCGTCGACCTGGGTTGCGTTACCGAAGTAAACGGGTGAGTCGAGCACGAAGGCGCTCACGTGATCAGGGAACATCTTGCCGTACAAGCTGGCTTGGACGGTCCCGTACGATACGTTCCACACGCTGATTTTGTCCTCCCCGAGCGCCTCACGCACGCGATCCATGTCCCGCGCCACGTTCACGGAGTGCAAATTCGAGACGACGGACTCCCCCATCCGATCGAGACAACCGGCATTGAAGTCGCGCCACACATCAGCGAGTTCATTCACTTGCGCTTCAGTCCAATCGAACGCCGCGTTGCCGAAGCGCGTGTCCAAGAACGTCGGTGGGACACAGTCTACCGGTGCGCTCTCGCCCATGCCTCGGTTGTCCATCAACACGATATCCATCGTCGGGAGGTAACTCGAGAAGAGCGCGGAGTAGTCCGCAGCGTCCGCGACCACGGGAGCGCCGGGACCACCCGGATTGAAGAACAAGACGCCCCCGCGCTGGCTCGATAGACGCGCCTTTCCGACGAACACGCGCAACCCCAGCGTTCCTTTGGCCGGGTCGGCGTAGTCGACCGGCACCTGGATTGTCGCGCACCGACCTTTGCCACATGCCTCCCAGCTCACGTCCGAGTCCGTCGTCGGGTCACCGGAGTTGTCGCCGCTCGTGGGGTCGCCCACAGATCCCGTGGGGTCCGGCGACGATGGCGAGTCCGTGCCACCGTCGCCACGCGGGTTCTCGACCTCCGTCTCGGCACCGTCGGTGGCGTTTGGCCAGGGCAGGTGATCGAAGCCGAGGTCGCTATCGCCAGAGGTGTCGGCCCCGGTCGCATCGCTGCCGCACGAGAGCGAGAGCAGACCGGGGAGGAGCGTTACGAGAGTCAGGGCCCAGCGGAATTTCGAGGTGCGCACGTGCAAGGTCTTCCAGTCTATCTCGCCCCGTCCACTTGTCCCGTCAAATGGCCGCGAAACTCGTGGTCGACCGGTGAAAACTACGCTGTCTTGGCAATTGCTTGGGCTCGGGTCGAACCGCCAGGAGCTGGGTCATCGAGCGCCGGGCCAGACGTCGTTCCCGCGTGGTGCATCGCGACGCACCGGACCAGGCTGAGGTTCTTCGGGTTTCGGCAACCGCACGACGGGGCGTGGTTCAGGGTAACGATTGCAGTAGTGCTGCCACAACCCGACGACCCGATCGACCTCGGGATCACGTCGCAGCCGCTCCGCCTGTTCCCGAAGCGAAGCCTTGCCGTTTGCACACTGTTGCGCAGCGTAGTTTGCGTCCCGTGAGTACTCGCGTTGCGAGAGCTCGATGTCCTTCAGTCCGTCGATGAAGCTCATCAGCATCCGACCCTTGTCGAGGTTGTGAGACGCTCCGCTGATGTCACCCAAGTTGAACGCAAACTCCTCGACTTGTTCGGCGCCGGTTTCGGGGTTTTCGTATTCGACCGTGAGCATGATGTCGTCGCGGGGGTTCACGCGGCCCTCCTTTGCCATCACGTCGCTCAAGAACAGTTGATTCGTCCCGGCGAAGTAGTGGATCGCTTGAACGTCGCTCTTTACCACGCTGCTCTCTTCACCGTAGAAGGTGTTCATCCGCAATGACGGCGGCAGGTGCAGCCTGAAATGCACGTCGTTGGCGACGGTCTCGATGAGCGACGTGAAACGCCCGCCGAACACCGCGTCCACCTCCGCCGAAGAACCCAAGAAGACGTACGCGCCTTTGCCTTTCTCGGTGAGCCGATCCAGCAGCTCGTCGTTGAAGTCCCTGCCAACTCCGACGCCACTCAAGCGGATGCGACGCTTGTCGTAGCTCTCGGTCACCATCGAGATCATCTCTGGGTCCGTGACGCCGGTGTTGGCGATCGCGTCGCTGATCAGTACGACGCGATTGGTGAAGCCGTCGTTGTAGGACGTGTTCGCGAGGCGGTAGCCCGCAGTGAGGCCAGCGTTGAGATCGGTGGAACCCCGGGGCTCGAGCTGCGCGATGGTGCTTTGAAGCAACGACATCGAGTCACGCCCTACGACGAAGTTTTCGAGCGGTGTACAAACGCTGTCATCGAACAACACGACGTTGACGAGGTCGCCGTTCTTCAGCTCGGAAGTCATGCGCTGGAGGCCCTGCTTCAGGTAGTCCATTCGCCCTTCGTCCGCCATCGACCCCGAGCGGTCGATGACGAGCGTCAGGCCAGCGTTACGACGCGTCTCACGGGTGACGTCGCGCCCGCTCACCGAGAGACCGAGCGTGTAGATCCCGTCGTTGCCGGGCTTGGGGGCGATGTTGGCAACGACGCTGAAGTCGTCACTCGCAGCCACGGGCACCGTGTCGAACGAGAAGTAGTTCAGAAACTCGTGGGGCCGCATGTGCTGCGGGTCGACGGGGAGGTTCTTGTCAATCGCGTAGAGCACACGTTGCGCCGACGACAGGCTCATCGTGTCGTCGTTCGAGAGATACAGACTCGCGCCCCAGTCGTGGTAGTTGTCACGCGCGAGTGGTCGAGGACTCTCGAGCACGTCGCCGGGAATCGCCGCGCCCTTGTCACTGGGGGTGGTTATCGGAGCGGGCTTGCGCGCGCGGTCCGGTGGCACGGGGGCGGAGCGGCTCACGCTCGCGCCGTCGCGCGGGGGCGCAGGCGGCGGTGGACTCGCGGCGGCCGGCGCTTCGGCTTTGGCCTCTGCTGCGTACGCGTCTGCCGCGCCCAGACCGCGGCCCTCGGCTGCACCGGACGGCTGTAGGTTACCCGCAGGGGCGGACGCCGCTTTGCGTTTGGGAGCTGGCGCTGCTCCCCCGCCATAGGTGTTGGGGCTTGGCTGCGGCGCGCTCTTGTAGTGAAGAGGATAATGCGGTGGTGGCACCGGACGTTCCCGGGCGAAACAACTCCGTTGTACCAACCGAGGTAGCGCGCTTTCGGGGATGGCCCGGTAGCTCGCGAACGTGTGTGGGGGATGCGTTACCGGGCGAAATACGTGGCCGCGCCCTTCGGGCGTTTCGGGAGCGATGGGGTCCGCGACGACGACCGGGTTCGGCCTGGAGTCGACGGTCTCTTCACGCTCGGGGACGGCGATTACCGCCTGGGAGTTGGACGCTCCACTGCACCCGTTGCAGCCCAGCTGCAAGCCCGCCATCACCCACGCCCCTACATTGCCGATACGCTTCATAGTCCTCTACGCGACGCCCTGCGCGTCGTCCTTTCACGTCAGACAACGGACGTTGCCGAGGGTTCTTACACCTTCGTGCGCAAAAAGATTGAGGGAAGATCTCCCACGCGTCGCGCGTAAACGCGCGCCTTGACCTCGGCTGGGCCGAGGGGCGACAGTGCGCCCGAACGTCGGACGCATGGAGAGATTCGCTCGGGGGCAGCCCAGGCTCGGCAAATGGCGAACACCGGCTTTGGTGTTCACGGTGGTTTGGGTTGCGGCGGCTGGTCCTTTGGCATGGGCGAAGTTTACGACGCAACGTCAGGAAGAGGCGCTGCTGGCGACGCAAACGGCGTTCGCCTCCAGAGTCGCGGCCAAGAGTTTACGAGAGCACCTGATGTTGCGCATCACGGCGGCCAGCACGCTGGTTGCCGAGGCGCGTGCGTCCAGAGCCGTCACCGCGGACTTGCGGGCCAAGGCGACTGCACTGTTCGAGGCGTTGCCGGGCATGCAAGCGGTCAACTGGATCGACCCTAGCGGCCATATCGCGTGGGTGGTGCCCGAGTCCGCCAACGTCGATGCCTTGGGCAAAAGCCCGCTCGACAGCCCACTCGCAAAACCCAGCTTCGAGGCGGCTACCCGTTCTCGGCAGCCGCGCGTGACCGGTCCGCTGCGTTTGTTCCAAGGCGGCACCGGGGTCGCCGTGTACCTGCCGATCGAAGAGCCCGGTTCTGGTGTCTCACTCGGGACGATCAACGTCGTTTTCCGCGTCGACACCCTGGCCGAGGTGCTGTTCGACTCCTACACCAACCAATACTTCGACTTGGCATTGCTCGACGGGTCGGAGGTGATGTTAGCCCATGGCAATTTCTCCCCTTCGGAACGGGGCCATGCCATCGAGGCGATCGTCGACGTCTTGAACGCGCGGTGGCGATTGATGGTCGAGCCGAATCCGGCTCTGTTGGCGTCGCTGCGTCACCCATTTTGGGGGTCTTGGACTTGGCTCGGCTTGCTCTCGACGTTCGGTTTGGCGGCGTTCGCGGCGCGCTACACGTTCGTGTCGAGCGAGCGCAAACGGCGCAATGCTGCCTTGGAACGGGCCAACGAGATCTTGATGCAGGCGGCAGCGTTGGTTGGTCTCGACGCAACCCTCGATGGCGAGCAAGCGAAGCTCTTGGTCAAGTCGTGTTGTAGTGCCATGGGCGTTACGCGGGCCGCGTTGTGGCAGTACGAGGCGCGCAACGGCAGCGTCAACTTGATCGCCATGTTCGACGAGCGCGTGGGGCGCTTCTTCTCTGGGGTGAAGATCTACGCGGCAGACTATCCGGAATATTGGGGGGCGATGCTGCGCGACGGCAGAGTCGTAGTCACGGACGCCGCCATCGATCCCGTGACTCGCAAGTTGCACGCCGAGCGTATGCCGAACCTGGGTCGTATGGCGATGTTGGACGTCGGCATCCGAGCGCAGGGCCAGGTGCTCGGCCTGTTCTCCTTTCACCGCGTCGGGACAGCAGGAGATTTCAGCCCAGAGCAGCGGTTGCTGGCTCAATCGATGGCCGACCTGTTCGCGCTCAGTTGGGAACGCGCCGATCGGATGCGGGCCCAGTCCGCGGTCAGTGAGAGAAATGAACGTCTCGCGCGCCACGCGAACGGACTCGGCAAGGTGGCGGCGCTGCTCGACCCCGAGACGCCTTTCGACGCGGTGATCGCGGAGGTCGTCGGCGCGGTCGCCGAAGCGCTCGGGCCATGGAGTGTCACCTACTGGTCCCTCGGGGACGAAGCGCAACCGCTCGCAGCCTACAACGCGTCAGGGGCACCGGTGCAAAGGCGGGCGAGGATTGCACCCGGGCGATACCCGTCAATCGAGGCCCGCGTAGCAACCCAACCGTGCGTAGTCGTCGACGACTTGGCGGCGGATCCGGACTACATCGATTATTACCGTGACAACCTCGAGGAGTACGGCAAGATCTCGGCGCTGCAAGGCGTGATTTCGTCGCGCCAAAAACCTGTGGGGCTGCTGAGCGTGCTCGACCGCGAGCGAACACACGGTTGGTACCCCGAAGATCCCATCTTCGTGAGTAGCGTTGCGAACATGCTGTCGTTGCATTGGGAGACGTTGGCTCGTCGTGCCGCGGAAGCCGCGCTCAGTGATCAGGTGGCATCGCTTACGCGCCACAGCGTCGCCTTGGCGGACATCGCCAAGGCTTGGCTCGGCGGGGGCGGCCACGCCGAGAGCCTGGCCAAGTTGACTGAGCTCGCCGGCATCGCGTTGCAGTCGACGAGCGCGTCCATCTGGCTCGAGGACCGTCCGGGCATCTACCGGTTGGTCGAGCGTTACTACACCGCGGACGGCCGACGCGAGGTCGGGGAAGAATTGAAGGCGGATCTCGTGCCCGAGTATCACGAGAGGATCGTCAACGAGCGTTGTGTGAGCGTGGTCGACGGCGCCAACGACCCGAGTTATCGCCGCATCCACGCGCACCTTTTCCGGGACGAGCCGCTCGTTTCCGTGATGGCTTCCGCCGTCCGGCAGAAGGGTGTGCCAGTCGGTTTGGTGTCGTTCCTTTCGCTCGGGAAGTTGCGCCAATGGACGTTGGACGAACAGCTGTTCACCGCGGCCCTCGCCGATTTGGTGAGCTTGGGGTTGGAGCAGGCGGCGCGCCGTTATGCCGAGCGGCAAATGCGTCAGTCCCAGCAAAGGACCAATCTGCTCATCGAAGGAACGCCGCTCGCGGCGATCGACTGGAGCACGGATGGAGTCGTCGTGGGCTGGAACCCCGCAGCCGAACGACTGCTTGGTTTTACGCGCGCCGAAGCGCTGGGTCTCGCGGTTTCGGACCTCTTCGCCGAGGACCGTCGCGTTGGACCGGACGAGGGTTGGCAGGAGCTCAAGAGCGGGGTCAATCTCGTCGAGCGCATCCGGACGCGCACGAAGGACGGGCGCGCGTTGATCTGTGATTGGCGCAACACGCTGCTGTGCGACGACGCGGGTCGCGAACTGGGCATCATGTCACTCGTCGAAGACGTCACGGCGCGCGTCCTCGCGGAGGAAGAGATTCGGCAACTCAACGTGAACCTCGAGCGACGCGTCACCGAGCGTACTTCCGAACTCGCGGAGGCGAACCAGCAGCTGCGCGAACTCGACCGCTTGAAGAACAAATTTTTGGCGACGATGAGTCACGAGCTCCGCACGCCCCTCAACTCGGTGATCGGCTTCAGCAGCATATTGAAAGCCGGGATGGCTGGGCCCATCAACGACGAGCAGGGTCGCCAGCTCGACATGATAAACCAATCGGCGCGTCACCTGCTCGGTTTGATCAACGACTTGCTGGACTTGTCGCGCATCGAGGCGGGGCAGGTGCGGCTCGCACCTACAGAGTTCGACCCAGCGGCGGTGTTGGACGACGTCGAGCGCACGCTACGGCCGATGATCGACGCGAAGGCTGGACACACACCGTTTCGATTTTCAATAGTGAACAACGCCGTCGGCACGACGATCTTCACCGATCGGACACGCTTGCTCCAGATCCTCATCAACCTCGCAAACAATGCCGTCAAGTTTACTTCGGAAGGCTCGGTCGTCGTCGAGTTGTCGCACGATACGCAAGGATTGCGGTTCGATGTCAGAGACACCGGTCCGGGCATATCCGCCGAGAATCTGAAGCATCTATTCGAGGCCTTCAGGCAGATCGACGGGTCCGCGCGGCGGGCGTACGAAGGTACCGGACTCGGTTTGTACCTCTGCAAGAAACTCTCGGCGCTGTTGGGTGGCACCGTACGTGTGCAAAGTGAGCTGGGTGTGGGTTCTTGCTTTTCGCTTTGGCTCCCCCTACGCTGCACCACGTGCGCATCCTAATCGTCGATGACCACGCGCAGAACCGGTACTTCCTGGAGCGCCTGTTTGCAGCGAACGGCCACGAGTGTGTAAGCGCACAGAACGGTCAGCTGGCTCTCAAAGCGCTGCGAGCGAGTCGTTTCGATGCCGTCGTTTCGGATGTCCTCATGCCCGAGATGGACGGCTTCCAATTGTGCCGTGAGACGCGTCGCGACGCTGCGCTTCGTACGACGCCGTTCATCTTTTACACGGCGACGTACACCGACGCAGCGGACCGAGACTTTGGCCTCGCCTTGGGCGCGACGGCCTACGTCGTCAAGCCTTCGGAGCCCGAGGACATTTTGGCTGCCGTCACCGGGGCGTCGCGGCCGGCCGTGTCGAAGGTCGTGCCCGTTGCGGAGGACGACACTGAGTTTTACCGCGGTTACAACCCGCGGCTAGTGCGCAAGCTCGAGCAGAAGGTGCTCGAACTCGAGGAGTCGCAGCGCGCATTGTTGCGTTCGAACGAGGCGTTGCGTGAGGAAGTCGGTCGACGTCGCGCCGCCGAGAGCGCGCTCGGTGATTCTCTGGCGCTCTTCGAGGCTACCATTTCCAGCACCGCCGACGGCATCTTTGCCTGTGACCGTCACGGCCGCGTCGTGGCGTTGAATGCGCAGTTCCTGTCCGCGTGGCGCGTCGGCAGTCGAGAATCGACCGGGTCCTTCGCCGAGGTCAAGACGCAGCTGCGGCTCAAAGCCGAGCGCCTCGAGCAGCTCGATGCGATCATGGTGTTGAGTGATCAAGCTCAACCCGCTGGCGCGGTCCTCGAGCTGCGCGACGGTGGTGAACTCGAGCTGCGACGGCGACCACTGATGGTGGATGGTCACGTGGTTGGTCAAGTGTGGAGCTGTACCAACACGACCGAACGACGCATGGCGGAGCTTCGCGAACTCGAGTTACAGCGTCGGTTATGGGACGCGCAGAAGCTCACGGACTTGGGCTTGCTCGCCGCCGGCATCGCGCACGATTTCAACAACGTGCTCACGGTGATCCGTGGCTCGGTGGACGCAGCTCAAACCATGCTGCCAGCGAACGATCCCTTGCAGGAAATCTTGAATGACGTTTCCATGTGCTCCGACACCGGCGCGATGCTGGTCGCCCAGATCCTCGAGTTCAGTCGTCGTGAGCGCGAAGCGCCCACGCCCCAGAACCTGAGCAAGCTTGTCAAAGGGTCGATGCGGTTGCTCAAGCTGATGGCGCCGCGCAATGTGGAGTTGCATCTCCAACTCGAAGACACGTCGTCGTGCGTCGTCGTGCATCCCGCTCAACTCACTCAGGTGCTGCTCAACTTGGGCGTGAACGCGCTGCAGGCGATCAAGTGCAGGGGTCGCATAACGGTTGGCGTCTCACCCGTGAGCGAATATGCGCGCAAGGAAGGCGGGCAGCGGCCCGGCGAGTTCATAGAGTTGCGGGTGAGTGATAGCGGCGTTGGTATGGACGAAGCCGTCGTGACGCGGCTTTTCGAGCCGTTCTTCACCACCAAGCCAGACGGTAAGGGCTCTGGCATTGGTCTGGCGACGGTTCACCAAATCGTCGCTGACCTGGGCGGGTGGATCGTCGTAGAGTCCGCCTTGGGCAAGGGGACTCTGTTTAGAGTCGTTTTGCCGACTAGTGACGCGCAATCTTCGGCCGTCGTGGCGCCCGACTCGGACGTTCGCAGCACCCTGCCCGGTGAAACCCTTCGGAAGGGAGCGCCTCAGGGGACGGTTCTGGTGGTCGAGCCCAACGCCGAGGAGCGCGCCAACTTGACGAAGATCCTGGTCGATGCGAGTTACACGGTGCTGGCGTTGGGGGACGGACCTTCAGCCATCGAAGCGATGAGTCGAGAGCCCAACCTTCACAGTTCAGTGGTCATCGGCGAGTTCGCCGATTCGGAGTTGGCGTGCGAGGTCGCGCGCGTGCTCAGGGCTTTGAACCCCGACACCGCGCTGGTGCTCACCTCGTTCGCTGACTACTCCAGATACATCGGTTTGGCTGCCGACACTGCGCGCTGTGCGGTGTTGTCGCGTCCGTATCGTGGCGATACCGTCATCGAGTTGTTCCGGACGATCCTGCCGAGCGGTGGCACGGGGCGCACATGACCAAGCGCGTTCTGGTCATCGAGGACAACGAGCGAAACCTGTACCTCGTCACCTACCTACTCGAACGCCAGGGCTTCGAGGTCCGTTCGGCCAGAGACGGGTTGACGGGCATACAACGTGCGGTGGAGGAGCGGCCGGACCTAGTGATCCTAGACATTCAGTTGCCGCAAATGGATGGGTACGAGGTCGCCCGGGCGTTGCGCGCGCGCGTCGAACTCGGCAGCATGCCCATTGTCGCCGTGACGTCTTACGCCATGCCCGGCGATCGGGACAAAGCGCTGGCGGTGGGGTGCAACGGCTACATCGAGAAGCCGATCGAGCCGTCGATGTTCGTCGAAGAGGTGCAACGGATCCTCGGTGAACGTTCACCTTTCTAGAGCCGTTGCACCGCTGCCGGCCTCATTGCGTCGCGCAAACCAAGCGCACGTCGTCAACCGTTAGGTCGAACTCCGTCGCGTTGGCGCTTACCTGCCACTGAATCGAGAACGTGTGGTCCGTCGCCAGGGCGGGTTTCGGTTCACCCCATCCCGACTGCTGTTTGAGCTGCGCGAAATCGAAGCAGTATTCCTTCCACTCCTCCGTCGGCGAGAACTCGACGCCGAAGTCGTTGTAACACTGCTTGCATTGCCCGCCCTCGGGGGCAGTGTTCACGTCCGGCAGCTTGACGCGCAGCGGTCCTTTGCCTTTGGCTTGGAAGCAGAAACCTTTGGCCGCAGACAGGTCGTAGGGCGCCATCGGATCGGTGAGGTTGAAGCCGAGCCCCACGTATACGATCCCCGAGTCGCCGGTCTTGCCGCGCATGTTGGCAGCGAACTTGGAGCCGTTGGCACCGCCCTCGGCTGGGGTGAAGCTGCCCTGGGGCTCTACCGTCGAGCCTGCGCTGTCCTTGTAAGTGTACCAGTAGCCACCGCGATTATCTGCTACGAGTGAACGACCGTCACCGTCCTCCAAGTCGTCCAGGTTTGGCGAGCTGCAGCTAGCCTTGCCCAGGGCTTCGGGGATGCTCGGTGCGGCTGCCGGGGTCGGCGCGGCATCGTCGGCAGTTTGGGCCGGCGGAGTTGACTCCGCACAAGCACTGACCAGGGACACGAGAAGAGCGAAGTATTGGCGTTTCATGGCGTTTCCTATACCCGAACCAGACGTCCGAGGACGAAGAATGGCTCGCGCGGCGCCGCTCTTTCGAATTCCGCGCCTCATGGGGTGAAGGGGCTTTCAAGAGCCAGTGGCAAGGTGCGCGAGCTTTTGGACCAGCGCCAGGGTGCCAAACGGCTTCTGAAGGAACTCCGGCTCTTGGATGCTGGTGCCCTTGGAGGTCAGCGCCGTGAGCGGGTGCTGGGACATGAACAGCGTCTTGCTGGCGGGGCACAACCTTCGGATCCGCGCGGCGAGTTCCAGGCTATCGGTCGGGGGGATGCCCACGTCGATCAACAACAGGTCGACCTTGCCACCCTGACTGCGGACCGCGTCCAACGCCTCAACCCAACCCTTGGCTGGGACCGGCGCGAAGCCAGCTTGCGCCAGCTCGCGGGTCGCGATGGCCCGCACCGTGGAGTCCGGCTCGACGACGAGGATGGTCCGCGGACTTTGGCGAAGCGCTTCCAGCGTGGGGGGGGCCACGGCGCGTGGCAAGTAAACTTCGACGAGCGTTCCGTGACCGAGTTGCGAGCGCAGACTCATGAAGCCACCGGCCTGAGCCACGAGCCCATAACACGTGGCAAGCCCGAGACCCGACCCGGAGCCCGGTGCCTTCGTCGAGAAGAACGGTTCGAAGACATGGCGTTTCACATCGTCCGACATGCCTGTCCCACTGTCCGAAACACGCAGCATCGCGTAATGTCCGGCGGCCGAGGCAGGGCGACCGAGTTGCTCGGCGTCTAGAGCCGATAGATGGACGAGGTGAGTCTCCAAGGTGAGCGTTCCACCGTTGGGCATCGCGTCGCAGGCATTGACGCACAGATTGATGAGTACTTGCTCGATGCCCCCGGGATCGATACGCACCAAACCCGCCTCCGGGCTCAGCACGCGCACCACATGAACGTCTTGGTTCATGAGCACATCCACCATCCGCTCCGTGCCCCGCACGACAGCGTTCAGATCCACCACCACGGGCTCGATGGGGCGGCGTTTGGCGAAGTCCAAGAGCTTTCGCGTCAACAGGCGCGCCTGTTCGGTCGCGGCCAGCACTTCTTCGAGGTTCGTGCGAACCGTCGAGCCCGGTCGGGCGCCCTGGTAGGCCAAGTCCGCGAACGAGCCAATCGCCGTCAAGATGTTGTTGAAGTCGTGAGCGACGGCCCCCGCCAGCTTACCCAGTGCATCCACCTTTTGGAGGCCGCTCACCTGCGCCTCGAGTGCGCGTCTCGCGCTAACGTCGCGAATTGCCACACCCGTCCACCGGCCCTCGTTCCCGGCGCCGAGGGGAGCAAAACTCGCCTCGACCATCAGTTGGCTACCGCTCCGGGGACGCACACTGAACGGCGCCCAACCGTGCGCTACCTCGCCGGCGGCTTGGAGCGGATCGGTGACGCCTTCGCGCGCTGCAGACAATA
>CBINDO010000202.1:0-15109 GCA_966249405.1 uncultured bacterium
GTGCCCCCTGGTAGGAGTTATCCGGCTCTGCGAACCGTCACCGCACCGGGTTCGGTGCACTGCAACCGTGCCGTCGTTTCTCCCGTCGTCGAAAGCACGCCGCTGCTGGTCGACCAGGTGTAGCGCAATGCCTCCGGCAGGTTGTCCGTGTCACGCCCCTGGGCAACGAGGTTCACCGAGTGTCCCACCGTTACCTCACTAGGTAAAGCAGTGACGGCGTCGAGCAACGGGCAGACGTTCAGGTCGCCAGTGATCAACACGCTGCCCGGTTTCGGCAGGCGGCACTGCAGGTGGACGCGCGCGGTGGACGTCTTGCCCGCAGCGATGTCGAAGTGGGCTTCACCGGCGCACTGCGTTTTTGCCGCGGCGTCACCCGTCGCCGGGTCACGCGCGTCGGTTGCCCGAAGTTTGACGACGTAGTCGTTCCCGCGGGGGATCCCGCCGACCTGCAACTTCAACGTGCGGCTGTCCAGCACGTTGGCGGTCCCGGACTTGTAGAACCCGTTGCCGCTGATTTCGTAGTGGACCTCGGCGAGAACGACCGAGTCGCCCACCGCCAGGTCCACGTTCAGTTGGCCCACGGACGCGGCGTCTTCTCCGCTCGGCCCGTTCGACGGAGCTTGCGCGCCGCACCCCGAGAGGGAGAGTGAGGCTCCCGCCAGCATTGGACCAATCCATCTACCAAACCTCCAAACACCACTCATGTTCGACGTCTCCTCACACTTGCGCCTTGGAACGACACCTAGCTTCGCGCATCGGCCGGCAGGCGACGCCGTGGTGAGGTTTCTGTGACGATTGTGAAAAGCGCCCCACATTGGCGCATCTCCCGACCTTCGCTCACTCTAGAGCGGCGCGCCGGTGGACTTGCCGCTCCCGGCGAACAACCTACCGGGTGTGCGGATTCGTCGAAACCTCCGCCCTCAGCACTTCGGGCGCTGCTCGACGGGTTTGGCGCCGCGAGCGAGATTGAGCGCCGTTCCGACGAGCGACAGGTGAGAGAACGCCTGCGGAAAGTTGCCGAGCTGGCGTTTGGATTTCGGATCGTACTCTTCAGCGAGCAGGCCTACGTCGTTACGCAGCGCCAACAAGCGTTCGAAGAGCTGCACCGCGTCGTCGCGTCGGCCCTGCAAGAAGTAGTTGTCTGCAAGCCAGAAGCTGCACGCAAGGAACGCCCCTTCACCGGAAGGCAAGCCGTCCACGGTTGTCGTCGTATGATAACGGCGCACGAGGCCATCCACGAGCAATGACCGTTCGATGGCCGCTACCGTGCCGAGCACGCGAGCATCCGTCGCTGGCAAGAAGCCGACCAGCGGCATGAGCAGCAAGCTCGCGTCCAAGCTCTTGTTGCCGTACGCCTGAGTGAACGAGCCCAAGGTCTCGTCGAAGGCCTCTCGGCACACCTGACGGTGAATCTTGTCGCGGAGCTCCCGCCACACGACGAGCGGGCCATCGAGTCCGAAGTCTTCCGCCGAACGCACGGTGCGGTCGAGCGCCACCCAGGCCATGACCTTCGAGTGTGTGAACTGCTGGCGTGGACCACGGACCTCCCAGAGCCCCTCGTCGGGCTCCTCCCAGACACCGCTCAGATGCTCTACGAGGGCGCGTTGCAACTGCCAGCCCGCCTCGCTGGGCACGAGCCCGCATTGGCGTGACTGGTAGAGCGCATCCATGACTTCACCGTAGACGTCGAGCTGAAGCTGAGCAGCGGCAGCGTTACCCAGCCGCACGGGCACGGAGCCTTCGTAGCCGGCGAGCCAGGGTAACGTCGTCTCGTCCAGCCGCCGCTCACCGGCCACGCCGTACATTACCTGAAGCTTCTCTGGAGTACCCGCGACGGCTCGCAACAGCCATTCCCGCCAGGCCGCCGCCTCCTCCTGAAAACCGGCGTCCATCAAGGACAACAACGTCAGGGTTGCGTCTCGCAGCCAGCAGAAACGATAGTCCCAATTGCGCGGGCCACCTATCCACTCTGGCAACGAGGTGGTCGGCGCCGCCACCAAGCCTCCGGTAGGCGCGTAGGTGAGTGCTTTTAGCGTAACGAGTGAACGCAGCACCGCCTCGCGCCATTGACCGCTGTAGGTGCAGCGACCCGACCAATGCTGCCAAAACGCTTCGGTTTCGCGCAACGCGGCGTCGGTGTCGAGCGCTGCTGGGTCGGGCAAGTGTGACGCCGAGAACGTCAACTCGAAGTGAACCGTTTGCCCAGCACCGACCTGGAACTCACTCACCTTGGTGTTGCCTTCGACGTCGATCGGTGCGTTGGTCCGTAACACGGCTTTGCTTGGTCCTGCGACCGCTCGCACGGCACCCTCGGCGCCGCGATTGATCCACGGCACCACCGAGCCGTAATCGAAACGCAGGACGAGTTCACTGCGCATGGTCACTCTCCCCTCACGACCGATGACGATGCGGACGATGTCCGAAGGCTCACTCCGCACCGGCATGAAGTCGATCACCGTCACCCTGCCGCCTTCGGTGGTGAACTCCGTCTCCAAGATCAGCGTGCCCTCGCGATAGCGGCGCTGCACAGTGAACGGTGTCGTGGGCGCCACCTGCCAACGCCCGTTCTCTTCGGTCCCCAACAGCGCCGCAAAACACGCGCTCGAGTCGAACCGTGGCCAACATAGCCAATCGATAGAGCCGTCGCGACCAACGAGCGCAGCGGTCTGACAGTCACCGATGAGGGCGTAATCTTCTATGCGACCAGCCATGAGTATTCGAAACGTGAAGCCGTCGAACGAGCCAATCTGACACATGCCCCACTCGCCCAGCGCACGACTGGCACATCGAAAGGAGTCCGCCCTGCCCTCGCGGAAAACGCTGCCCAAGGGTGGTCGCGACGCTGCGTGGCTGCAGCCGCGTCGACTCGCGCAGCGTCGATCGGGTCTGGTGCAACGATCGACGTTCGAAGCGCGGCAGCCCGCGAATGAGGTTGCTCGATAAGCACGACCGCTGCAACGCAAGTATCGTACCAGCAGCCGTTATACGCGTCGGGTGAATGCTCGTTTGCTGAGGCATGCGGCTCCAGCGGGTGGCCTCCGGAGAGTGAAGCATTCACTGGAGGTGGCGGCTTTCGTCGCGAGGTGCCTGCGGCCGTTCGCGAAGATCCACCTCACCGCAGCCCTCGCGCGCAAACGCGAGCGTACTGCGCCGCGTCGGGCAACCGTCGGGACTAGGCGCGACCGATACTCAGCCGCTCTACATCCCGTGCGGCACGCAGCTCGAGACTACGCGCGCCCGAGGCGCGGGCGAGCGCGACGGCGTCGCGGTAGTCTTGGAGCGCGGCGGCGACGTCCGTTGACTCCCGCTGTTCGCCTCGTACCCTCAGTAGCTCGGGGAGGTATACGATCTCGTTGTGGCTACGAGCGAAGCCGATCATCTCTTCGGTCAATGCACGAGCCGGCGCGGCGTGACCCGACGTCCGCAGCACCTCAATCAACGTTAGGCCAATCAGGGTCGAGCAGGTAGCGACTTCGGTCAGCCGGCGTTGTAGTTCGCCGAGCAGAGGCTCGATCACCCGCATTTCGAGAGCTCCTCGGCTTGCCTCGAGCCACAGCCCAAACGCCTTCACTTCCAACGACAAACCTTGGTCGATGGCCGTCGCCTGGAGCGCGGCTGGCAGTTCTCCCTCGATGACGGTCGCGGGGTCGCGGCGGAAGAAGCGCAGGCGCGCCCGAACCGTGTGACCCAGAGCCGAGAGGATGGGACTGCCGACGGCGGCCGCAACGTCGATCGTCTCGCTGGCTTCCCGGAGCGCTTGCTCGGGCTCTCCGATCACCCAACGCAAACACGCGAGATGACCCAACGCCAACGCTCGTCCCGCAAGGTTGCCGCGAAATGCTGCCCCCGCTTCTTCGGACGAGACCAGCCTCTCGAGCAAACGCAGCGCCGTACCGAGGTCGGCGCTGAAGTACGCGATGTATGCGCGCGCGAAGATCCCCGTGTGTACCAGCGCGGGGTCGAGCTCGTGAGTTGCTTCGATGCGCTCCAGTTCGGACGCCAACTCCGCTGACAGATCGTATTGCGCGACGATCATGTTGAACTTGCACAGTTGCGTGATCGCCGAATAGACGAGTTGGGGGTCGGCCGAAGCGCGTGCAATCTCGATGGCGCGGGCGTGCAAGGCGCGTGGCTCTCTGCCAGAGAACACGGCGCTGAACGAGTTTGAATTGACCTGCTGACACAACAACGTCAGCACCTCGAGCTCGAGCGCGTCCCGCTCCCGACTCGGGGCAAGCCTCGCCACCAAGTCGAGTGCCCGCGCGCACAAGGCTACGGCGTCGGAGCTCGCATAGTATCGCTCTGCCGCTTGGCGAGCCGCCGAGAGGTACGCACGAGTGGCGCGCAAGGCGTCGCCCGCCGCGTCGTAGTGTTTGGCCAACAAATGGGAGACGTCACCGCCTCGCGCTTCGCGCTCGATGGCCTCCGCAACCAGCAGATGCCAACGCTGGCGCCGCGCCGGGCTGCTGCGCTCGCAACACACCTCCTGTACCAGCGCGTGGGTGACTGCGTAACGGTCGTCCGGTTCTGCGCGGACGAACGCCGACCGCCGCTGCAGCGCGTCGCACACGTCGTCGACTTGTTCGACGGGCTGCTGAAGCGCAGCCGCCACGAGATGCGTCGAAAATTCACTGCCTACCACGCTCGCCGCTTCCAGGACGCGCTGCTCGGCCAACGACAATCGATCGAGCTGCATGTCGATCAACTGCTTCACGCTAGCGGGGCGGTGTGCCTGCGCCTGCTCGAGAGGGATCGTCATCGTCCATCGCCCATCCCGCTCCGCCAACATGCCACGGCCGACCAGTTCGTCGAGGAACGACACCATGAATAGAGGTGTACCGCCGGTGATGGTCGCGACGAGGGCCGTAAGACCCAGCGGAAATGCGTGGCCGGCAAATCGCCGGTCGATGAAGTGTTGGACGGCGTCCGGCGCGATGTGTTGAACGTGCATCGCCACCGCGTGCGAACGCGCGACGAGCGAGCGCATCACGCGGTTGAGCGGGTGTTCGGACGCCTGCACGTCGGCATGTCGCGACGTGGCAATCACCAAAAGTCTGGCGCGGCCTTGTCGTTGAGCGAGGAGCGACAGCAGATCGATGGTAGCGATATCGGACCACTGGAGGTCTTCGAGCACGAGCACCAGGGGCCGCAGGGAAGCCATCGCTTCGAGCGCATCGCACAGCTCCCGGAGTTGTCGAGACTCGTTCCCCCCAACGGCGCGACGTTTTACCTCTTCGAGCTGAGCGTCATTGACGAGGTTTGGCACCTGCAAAACGAAGCTCGGTGCGTGACGGACGAGGCCGGTGAGAACCGGAGCCCCGTGTGCCGTTCGAGCGAGACCGCTCAACGCATCAATCAACGCGAGGTAGGGCTCGGGCGTGCCGTGCTGCTCGAAACACACACCTCGAGCAACGAACACCGCGTGCGGATCCAGCTCCGCGAGGAACGTCCGCACCAACGTCGACTTGCCCATGCCTGGCTCCCCCGTCATGAAGCAGACCTGACGATTGCCGCCATGGGCTCGCGACAGCAGATCCCTCAAGCTCTGGAGTTCGGACTCTCGTCCTACTACCAGCGGGTCGACGGCTGGGGCGTCCGGCGCCAATCCGTCGGCGCCAAGCTCCGCCACGAATCGGTAACCGCGGCCCACTACCGTCTCGATCACTCCGTCACCGAGCTGTTGCCGGAGCTCGTGGAGGTGGCTGCGCATGGCGCTGTCGCTGACCACCTGCCCTCGCCACACCTGAGCGAGGAGCTCCTCGTGGGTGACGAGCTGCTTGGGACGTTGGGCGAGGTAGCGCAGGATGGCGAACGGCTTCCTACGCAGGGTAATCGCTATCGAGCCCTTCCAAAGGCGCTCCTGTTCGACATCCAAGCGAAAAGGCGGAAATGAAATCAAGGTCCGACGCTTGTAACGCGAACTGCGGCGGCGCGCGAGGGCGGCGACTCACCCGTGCGAGGCCGTCCAACGCCGATTGGACGCGACCAGGTCGGATCCAACGGTGATCCAACGGCAGTGGACGAGTGCGCCCTCCACATTGAGGTCATGCACTCGCTTCGACACGTCGTCGCCGGAACGGACTTCAGCCCCTCAGCGGAACGAGCCCTCGTTCAGGCCTTCGAGGTCGCGGCCATGGCCGGGGCGCGCGTCACGGTCGTTCACGTCTGCGAGCTCGGCTTGGACGAGTTCGACGATCGACGCCTGCGCGAGTGCGACCAAGCCCTGACCGAACTCATTGACCGGCACCGGCGTGCGGAACGCGACGTGGCGTGCGTCCTGCGGTCGGGAACGCCGTGGCTCAAGCTCGACAACGTCGCGGTCGACGTCGGCGCGGGCTTGATCGTCGTCGGCCGTCACGGCGCAGGACGCGGCTCGAGTGTCGAGCTGGGTTCCGTCGCTGAACGCCTCATCCGCACGGCGCACAGGCCCGTGCTCATCGTCTCCTAATCTCGACAGTTTCACCAATCAACCCATCCAAGAACCTCGCAATAGGAAATCATCTCGTGAAGAAAACACTCAACGTCATCGGTCTGGTCACTACCCTCAGCTTGTTTCCGTCGCTTGCATCGGCGCAAGAGGACTACTCGGGCTGGAGCCTGAATTTCACCCCCGTGCTGGTATTGCCGAAGGACGGCGATCGGCTCGGCGGCGGTGTGGATCCAGAAGTGAAATACACCCTAGACCGGGGTGCGGCGCGGATCAGCGCGGGCCTACGAGTCGGCGGATATTACGCCAAGAACGTGTTCGGAGTCATGGCGATGCCCACCTTGCGTCTCACGATGCCCGTTGGGCCGGTCGAACCCTACGCCTCGTTCGGTCTCGGATACGGCTGGATCCCGAAGGACGGCGACGAAGGCATCGCGTCGATGTCTCGCGTGGGCGTCGTATTTCGAGTCAGCGACGACTTCGCACTCGGTATCGAAGGCACGATTCAGCAGATCGAACGGACCGACTTTCGATTCCCGTCGATTGGTTCGATGGTGTCGATCGAGCTGTGAACACCAGGCCCAAACAATCGGAGCCGAACGTGAACACTTCGCTACCTCAGTTGAGACCTAGGGACTTCGTTGTTCCCGGTCTGTTGCTCCTGCTCAGCTTCATCCCGATGGTGGGTGGACTCGTGCGCCTACGCAGCCTCGCTCGAGACGTCGTGGTAACGCCGGAGAACGCCCGTTTCGTGGCCTCGCCCGCCCCGATCCTCATTCACGTGTTTGCCGTCTCCGTATATTGCCTGCTCGGCGCGTTTCAATTCTCCGCTGGTTTCCGGCGGCGTTGGCCGCGCCTGCATCGCACAGCCGGGCGCTGGCTCGTGGCATGCGGACTGCTCAGCGCTTCGAGTGGAGTTTGGATGACGGTCGCTTACCCCATCCCAGAAACGCTGCAGGGTCCTCTCACCTATTGGGTTCGGCTGATCGTCGGAACGCTGATGTTCACCTCGCTCGTGGCGGGTCTGGCCAGTATCCTGCGGCGCGACGTGGCGCGACACGAGGCCTTCATGATTCGCGCGTACGCTTTGGGCCAAGGAGCAGGCACACAAGCCGTAATCCTGGGACCGTGGATGCTAATTACGGGCCAAGGTGGCGGGCCAACACGCGACGCGCTGCTCACGGTTTCGTGGGTGCTGAACGCAGTCGTCGCCGAGTGGATCATCCGTCGGCGCAAGACGAGACGAGGCGACGTGAGGGCTCTGCAGCCGATCTAACTCCAGAGGTCCCGCGCGAGCAGTACCCCAATGGGTTTACCCATTGGGGTACGAGCCATGGGGTGCTCGCGCCTCGGTCGTGTGCTCGAACCCACGGCTACTCATCGAGCGCGAACAGTTGCGCACACGCGACAGCCACCGTCTCCACGGGTTCGGAAGCCGCGATGATCGCGCGCATCTGGCTGTAGTAGGAGGCGTGCAGCTGCTGCAGCCGGGCGAGATCTGCCTTGGACACGCCGAACACGTTGTAGCTCCAAAGGCCAGCTTGCCCCGTCTTTAACCGTGCCTGGCTGACGTCGAGCCAAAACGACCGCATCACTCGACTGCTCTCCGGATCGCGACGCGTGTCCAAGGCCAAGATGTGACCGATGTGGTAACGCCCGGCGCGTTTCTCGATTTGTCCGGTCGACTCCAAGAGTGTGAGACACTTGCTGACCTCGGCTTCGGGAACGTTGATGCGCTGAGCGATCCAGCGCGCGGTTTGTTCCACCTTGACGTTGAAGTCGGACAGCTCGAAGCAACGTAAGATCGCCTGCGTCCACGGCGCGCGGTGCGCCGCCTGCCTCGAAGCTTCGAGGGCGCGATGCGCCTCCCTCACCGAGGGCAGGAGTGCTGGGTCGACGAGCTCGGCGACGAAGTCGACCAAACGCAAACACGAAGCCTCGAGCACCGCCAAGAACTGGGGCAAACGCGGCTGAGTGGCGCCGCTCAACCAGCGGCTCACCTGGGAGCGAGTGGCGCCCGCCCGCGCCGCAATGGTCGTGATCGGTACCTTCCCACGCAATTGACGTAGCAACGCAGCAACCCCGTTTGGATCGGTGAGCTGCACGGGCACGTACGCAGAGCCGCGGAAGAATCGCTGCAAGGCGGGTGCCAGCTCTACCTTGCACCGTTGCGCAAAGTTGAAGAACTGCGCCGCAGTCGGAGCGTCTTGTCCAGACTCCCAGCGGTAGACCGCGTTCGTCGTGTAGCCCAGCCACCGCGACACCGCCACTTGCGAGTGCGCGCCTCTCATCGCACGGATTAGTTCCTGGCCAAGAGCCCCGTAATTGACGTCGAGAGATGCCATCCGTACATACCTCCAAGGTGCGTATAGCACCCAAATGCACGCTTTGGTCTCGATTACAGCTATGGTTTGTGCACGACACCGCTGTTTAGCCCTGGCGGGAGATCTCGGGGGGTGGTCTACTGTTGCGCATGGCAACCCGTCGTTGGGCGTTCACCCCTCACCTGCTCCTGCTGAATGCGTGCTTTGGCGGCCAAAGCGGCGATCCGGGGGCCCACGGGCCCGGTGGTCCGGACATCGTCGCTCCCGGGACGGAATGTCAGCTCGCGACGTGGGCTCCCGATGAACAGTCACCTTCCACTCACCAGTGCCACGTCGCGAACGAGTCCGCCCAACTGGGTTCCGAGCCAACGGACTGGGACTGTGACTGCGGTGGGACACGCCGTTCCAGCGAAGCGGTGCGCTGCGTGGACGCGTTGCTTGCCGCGTGCGACGTCGACTACCGGGCGGCCACCTACTGCGACTATCCGCTCGGCACCTGTTTTCCGAACGATGCCGCAGGCAGCGATTGGTTGTGCCGGTGCGGTGACGCGTCGGACCATCCCGACCAAGAGACTGACGATGTGCAGGCGGTGGACTGCGAGTCCGCGCTGCGCGAGGCCTGCGGCAATAGGTGCCAAAGCCGCGTCGGTTCCTGCGAAGCGTCGGTCGATGGCAAGGATTCGCTGCAATGTGCGTGCGCGGATCCGTTTGCCGCTGAAGGTAGTTTGTTAGCAAACACTGCAATCTTGGTTGGCGCACAAGGGAGTTGTGAGGCGACCCTCTCCCAGGCGTGCGGCGCCGACTGCGAGAGCGAAACGGGAGTATGCGAACTCGACGGGGATGGTTTCGCCTGCGCTTGTGCAGACGAAACGACCTCCGAAATCCCGAGTGCGGACCTCTCGTCGGCGGCTTCACAGACCAGAGATCGGTGCAGCGAGGCCCTCGAGCGCGCCTGCGGCTTCGTCGAAAGGGGACAGGGTTGCTCATCCAGCAGCGACGTTGGGTCGGTGACGTGTGAACCACGTCCGCAGATCCTCTTCCCGGACAAAGGTGCGCCGTCGAGCTACACTTTCGACTGCAGCTGCACGTCGAGTCTCACCGACGGCGGCGTGGCGCTCGTCAGCGACGAAGCAACGTCGCAGACAGTCGAGGCGTCGAGCTGCGAAGACGCCGCGAAGACGGCCTGCCCCGGTGCGATTCGGCCCCTGCCCGACCCCAACGGCCCGACGTTGGACTACGGTCTCCCGTGTACCGAAGACGCGGACTGCCAGGATGACGCCTGCTACGTCCCAGGCACGAAGGTCAACCCCATTTGCAGCAAACACTGCGAGTCGGACGACGATTGCCCCAACTTCGCGCACTGTGTGCTCGGTGCTGGAGGTTACTGCTTCGTGCGTTGCGAGCAAGACGCGGAGTGCCTGGACCTCAATCCGTCAATCAGCAATCCGCTGAATTGTACCACCGACTTCGCCCCCGACGAGCCAGCGGTTTGCGTCCAGGCTTCGGAGCCGTGAATCGTCGAGCGTGCGTGGGGTCCCACGTCCGCGACCTTCGCTCCCAGCGAGACCTCGCTCATTGCCCGGCAAACACGAAGGAAATCGTCGTCGTGGTCGGCCCAGGGGTGGGCGGAAAGCTCCAGTTCCGCACTCTTGCCGCGATACACACGCCGAGTGCTGGATAACTTGCAGCATCGACCGTGTTGCGCACCGACTCGACCGCACCACTCGGGGAAATGACGAGCGTCAAGGTCACACGGGCGGTCGACGGCGTGGACAGCCCGCGACTTTCCAGCAGTGGCGTCCAACAACGCCGCTTGATGATACCTTGCTCCCTTCGCATGGTCGACTGAATCACCGCGGCTACCAATGGCGCCGTTGGAGTTTGACCCTGCTCGTGGCTCGCGCCGGGGTTAGGTCGGGGCGATTCGGAGCGGTCGACGACGGGCCACGACGTGACAGCGACGGCCGGCGAAGCCGAGTCTTCGGGGAGTGAGCTCCCAGCGAGTTTGTCCGGGACGGGTCCGTCTTCGTTCGAAGACGTGACTGCAGCGCTGGGTCGCCTCGGTCCCCAAATCGGCGCCGCGTGAGACACGGCGGCGGCAGGCGCGACGGACACCGCGGACGAAGTGCACGCTACGCTCGCTGCGATACCGAGCGCACCGAACGCGAACCGAAAGCACCTCGATCGCCCAATGGTTCGGCGCTGAAGCGGCGCCAACGAGTCGCTCATTGGTTAACCTCTACCACTGCCAAACCTCTGGCGTCGCGTGAGAAGGCTTGCCGAATTCTTACCGACGGCGAGCCGAAGCCGGCCTCCAATCGCAGCCTCTCGCAGGGTCCAGGTGCGGTCTTGCTTGCATTGTGGTGCCAACGCCGGATACTCCTGCTCGATGCCGTTCGCTGTCGGCTGTTTGGCCTTGGTCTTTCCCCGAGTTGCGCTGCTCTTGGTGTGGTTGCTCGGAGGTGGCTATTTGTCTCGCGCTTACGAGTCTTGGGTTTGGCCGGCGTTGGGCTTTCTGTTCTTGCCACTCACCACGCTCACGTTCGCTTTCGCCTACAACTCCGTGGGCGGACCTGGGGTGGTCACGCCGCTCGGGTGGTTGTTGACCGGCCTGGCTGTGTTGGGTGATCTCGGCATCCTGAGCAGCGGTCGCAGGTCGAAAAAGCGCCGCAACCGCGACGACGACGACTGACTCGGGAGTACTGGGACGGGCACGCTCGCAGCGAGCGCCTTGCTGGCTCCTGACACACCCTGTCAGTGGGGAGCGCTACAGCTTTGGACATGACGAAACCCGCTTCAAAGCAACCCAAAATCCTGTTCCACTATCACCCCTGGTCGCGCGCCGCGGGCGTACGTTGGCTGCTCGAGGAGCTAGAAGTCCCTTACGAGGTGAACTTCGTCGATCCCATGGCGCCCAATGGAGCACCGGAGGCGTACCGTGCGATTCACCCGCACAAGAAGGTCCCGGCGCTCGAGCTCGACGGTCAGGTCTTGACGGAGCGCGCGGCGCTGACGATCTATCTGGCCGATCGATTCTCTGCGGGAAAACTCGCGCCCGCCCTCGATGATGCGCGACGTGCGCTCTACTTGAAGATGCTGGTTTACAACGACGCCGTGGTCGACCCGTCGGTGGCCTTGCACTTCAAGAAGATCGAACACAAGCCGTCGGACTATTCCTTCGGCGCGTACGAGGACACGGTCCGTTTTCTGAAGAAGCATTTCGGTGAACATTCGTTTGCTGCCGGCTCACAGTTCACTGCGGCCGATACTCAAGTCGCGAGTACCCTGGGTTTCGTGATTCATCAGCTGAAGGCCGTTCCCAACGAGCCGGAGTTCGAGGCGTATCTCGGCCGCGTTGCGGACCGCCCCGCTCACCTGCGGGCGCAAAAGCTCGACGCAGAGCTCATGCAGACCGTTTTGGCAGGTCACCCGAGCTGATCACGGGCGCGCTCGCCATCACGCGGCGAACGGTCTTGCTCCTTCGCGTCCTCGCTGCCACCCTCGGTTGCGCCGCGAGGACGAACATGGACAAGACCGAACGACTATTCGCGCTACTCGACGCGCTCCGACGCCGCCGGAGCCCGGTCACCGCCGAGACCCTCGCCGAGGAGCAGCAGGTGTCCGTCAGGACCATCTATCGAGACGTTCAAACGTTGATTGGTCTCGGGGCGCCGATCGAGGGCGAGGCAGGTCTTGGTTACGTTCTACGTTCTGGCTTCTTCATGCCGCCGCTCATGTTCACTCCAGTCGAACTCGAAGCTCTCGTCCTCGGGGCCCGTTGGGTGCAGACGTTGCCCGACGGGGAACTCGGCGCAGCGGCGCGCAACGCGCTGGCCAAGATTGCGACGGCCTCGAGCGACGCTTTGCGGACGCGCATCGACGACCCGGGCTTGTGGCCCGTCAACCTCGGCACCTACGGCAATCGACCGCGGACGCCCGTACTCGAGCGTGCGCGGGAAGCAATGCGGACCGAACGCGCGGTGTTGATCGAATACGAAGACGCGGAGGGGCGCGTCAGCTCACGCACGGTTTGGCCGATTCAACTCGCCTACTACGAGCAGAAGGAGATCGTTGCGGCGTGGTGTTGCTTGCGTGAAGCCTACCGCTTGTTCCGGACCGACCGTATCAAGAGCTTCGAGTTGACGGAACAGCGCTACGGAAGGCCGCGCGCCGAGTTGACCACGGAGTGGATGGAGACTTGGTGTCGCGGAGAAGGATGAACGCTCGCACCAAGACTCATCCCGATCGACGCTCTTCGGTCCCATGATTTCTGCTACTCGGCGATGCCGTCGCACCACAGGCCGGACCATTCGGGATAGGGTGAGTCCGCCTCTACGCATACGTGGTTCAGCTGCGCGCCGGTTTCGGGGTCGAAGGTGACGATGCAGGCGGGTGATTCGTTGGAATTGTTGGCAGCGAGGTAAAGCCGGTCGGCGGTCAGCGAGATCCCCCAATTCCAATCGTCGAACGCTTCGAGCTCGATCGTCCTCAGCTTGTCGCCACTCTTTAGGTCGTGAACGAACACCTCGTTGCCACTACCACGAGCGGAATAGACCAAGTCACCGCGGGCAGTGAACACACTTCCCCACAACTCGGTCGCAGCGACGCGGCGAGAGGGGTTATGCTGCGCCAAGTCCAAGAAGTCGTCGAAGGTGCACAAATTCCCCAATGTCTCGCCGCACCTGGCGATGAGCTCACTGCCGTTCGAAGCCACGGACTCGACGTAGTTGCTCGTGCCGGCGATGGTGAGTAGTCCCGTCCCCAAGTCGACCTGGCCCCACTGGAACTCGTTACCCATGTACCCCGAAAAGGCGAGGCGCCCATTCATCAACGCCATGCCGAAGGTGTGAAACGAACTGGTCGGCTCGCGCTCGGAGGAGTCGAAATCCGCGACTGCAAAAGTGCTGCCATCGGCAGGGTCAATCTGGTGAAGTGTGAGCGTCCCGTAGTCCGTGGGTTCGAGCATCCAACACCAGGCGTCAGCGGTCGAATCGGGGATGAAGTCGACGTTGTCGCTCGTCGTCCCCGTATCGAGGAAATCGACGGAAGAGTGTTGGCACGGCGGGTTGACGTGATAGCTGAGTGCTCCTTCGCTGCAGTCGACGCTCACCGACGCGTCTTCGTGCAACGTGAAGTTGCTGGCGCGGTAACAGCCGGCAAACGTGGTGAGCGGGCGCTCGGCCTCAGCTTCGACGATGGCCACTGGCGCTTCGGGGTTGCCTAGACCCCAGGCTAGGCTCCAGGTGTGCGGCGTATCGAACAAGGCGGACCGACTTGTTTCGTAGGTGTACGAATCGACCGTTACGCCCTCTGGAACCACAGCCTCCTGAGCGTAGTATCCGTTGAGGAGGACACGTTCGATGGTGGCCACGGGCTGCGCGGTGACCGTCCACCTCACCGGTTCGTAAGCGCTGAGCACCAAGACGTGAGACCCAGGTCTTTCGACGTGAACAGTCGCGGAACGCACCTCTTCGCCGCTGCCCTCCGTGGTGTCGTACAACGCCAAGAAGTGCAGCTCTCCCCGACAATCGGCACCATCCCAGCGGGGCGGTGCTTCGTCATCCTCTCGGCCGTCCGTCGAGCTCGGATTCGGGTCGCCCTCCGAGACGTCGTCCGGCGCCGGTGCGACTGTGGGCGATGCGACGGAACTCGACGCAGCCGTGGGCGATGTGACTGTGGGCGATGCGGGCGACGGCTCAGCAACGCTGTTCACCGCGTGCGGCGCTTCGGTGTCCGCGTGCGATTGTCCCGGCACGCCCGCGTCGGCATTCGCCGAGTTCTGCTCTTCCGCGTCAGCTCGGTTCGAGCTTTTCGCGACCAGTTCCTCGGCAATCGTCCCCGAACGAGCACCACACCCGTACATGGGTAGGCTCACGAGCAGCGCGACGAACGATACGTGGAATCCCTTCATGATACTTCTCCCTGAGGGTGGCGTTGTGTTTGCGCCCTCACTCCCGGTGTGATGCTCTGACTCGAACGTTTGTCCGAGTATTTGTCGAGGTGAGGGTCCGTTTCTTTGCTCGCGAACCGGACCAGGCCACCGACAACGTGAGCCCTGGTAGTTTACTCCCTACAACGTCGTCCGGCCACGACCGACAGCCCTCACTCGACCGATGCTTCTTCGATCGCCCGACGTTGAATCGTGTCGCGCTCGTGAGCCAATGCTCCCGCGGGAAAAAAGCGAGCGTGGCGCTCGGCGAGCACGATGGCGAACGCATAGTCTCGCTGACTCAAGGCGTAGCGGGCGGCCCGGATGATCGCCGCTTCTTGCTCGAGATCACGCGACGCAACTGCAGCCGCTGCAGGAGCTACCACCGGCGCTGGGGCTCGCGGCGGGGGCGACGTGACCGCGGGTTCA
>CBINDO010000203.1:0-15063 GCA_966249405.1 uncultured bacterium
TGAGATGATTGCGTACGGTTTTGTCACTGATGAACAAGCGGCCCGCAATGTCTCGATTGCTGGCGCCGCGAGCGACTAGCTCCAAGATCTCTCGCTCTCGGGGGCTGAGTGCGGAGAGCTCCCGGCAGGATGTCGGGGCGTCCGGCGTGACGCGTGGTGGTACGCGCGGCCAATCTAGGAACTCTGCCACGGCGTCTCGAAACCGCAGCCAAGAGGCTTCGTCTTCGAGGAGCAGATGATTGTCACTGGGGAACTCGACGAAACGCGCGCCAGCGATCCCCGCTGCAATCACTCGACCTTGGTCGAAGGGCACGACGAGATCGTGGCGCGAGTGAGTGACCAGGGTCTTCGCTTTCACGTCGGGCAAGCGATGGACCACATCGATGTCGCCCCAAGCTTCCATGAGTCGAGCTGCGATCTCTGGCGTGGTAGTGCGCCGCTGCATCTCGGCGAACCAGGCCACCTGCTCGGCATTGGCGTTGGGAATGAACAACTCCGCAAACATGCGCCGATACGCCGCGGCCTTCGTTCCCCACCCGACGCGTATCACGTCGATCCACGCGCGACCCGCTCGTTGGGCGTCTGGGCTGCGTTTGGCCCAACCACGGGCGAAGCCGCCGTGAATCAAGAGGTGAGACACTCGCTCCGGATGCCGTGCGGCGTATTCAACCGCCACCGACGCGCCTTGCGACACCCCCAGGAGAGCGAATCGCTCGAGTCCCGCGCCGTCGGCAACGTGCTCCAGATCCGATACCTGATGTTCGAAATCCAACCTCTGTTCCGTCCAGTCCGAGAGACCGCTGCCACGTGCGTCGTACCGGTGCAGCGTGTTGTGAGTCGAAAAGCAAGTGAACCAATGGGACCAAACCGGGCTCTGCCAATCGAACTCGAGGTGACTGAGCCAGTTGGCTGCCTTGAGCACCGGCAGACCGGCGCCGGATGTAGCTGCAGCGAGCTTGATCCCGTCGCTCGTCGTGACGAAACGAATCGTCTGATCCATGGTCCACACCGTGAGTGCCTCCGGCGACGAATGCAAGTCTCGAGCGGCCACGGGTTCGCACCATTGGCGCAGGAGGCTCAGGGAGGCGGAAGGTTCTCCCATACCCGCGGGTCGCTGCATCGATGTGAGGGCTCCAGACTTGGAGCCGCTCCCGCCCATCTCTTTTGCACCCTTCACGTCGGCGGGTCGGATAAATATCGAGGCGAACGCAAGGTCAGCGACAAACGGTCCGCCTCTTCGATGATCGCTTGCCAGTCACTCGACTCTTCTGCGCGCCGCGCTTGAGCACCAATGGCGCTCGCTTGGGCGGCGAGGACACTTCGCCTTGTCGGGCTGAGGGTCGACGCAGCAACGCGGTCGATGCTTTGGAGCAGATGTCGAATGACGAGAGGCTTCTGAGCCGCGTCCAGACGCAAGGTACAATAGGCCAGATCGACGAAGCTGGCGAACGTTTTGCCCCGTGCGATGACGCGCAGGTGACCTTCATCGCGTCGCAAGGGGGACTCGATGCTTCGCTGTGTCAAGTATACGAGAAGCTGCGTCAGTCTGTCTATGCACAGAATTGCGGTACTGGCGTCGTTGATGCCCGGAGAAAGCGCCTTCGATCCGATGTCGACAATCTGCTGGAGACCGAACGCAGCGTCTTGTTCCACCGTCCTTTGTTGATCGAAGCCGTAGTGCCAGTCGAGCGCTTTTTCGTCGGCTTCGGTTACCGCGTCGGCGCCCGAGAGATGCGCGATGGGCTGGCCCTGGATCACGAATTCTCCTACTGCTGCTGCCATGCGCAGTACGCGCCCGCGCTCGCGTGCGAAGCCGAGCAGCCCCGACTCGCTCACGCTGATGACGTAGCCCGTTCGACGCGCCGCGACCGGCATCCAAGGTGCGAGGTCCGCGACGAGCCGATCTTCATCGGCTTCGTCGACAGGCGAGCCAAGCGTTTCGGGAAACAGAGCATCAATGGATGTCAATGTCACGCAAACAACGCGCGATACGATGGAAGACGCGTGGAGCGACGCGGCCATGTGATGGATGAAGAACACCAAAAATCCAATTCCCACGAGCGACAGTGCCAAACCCCCAAGCACAGCGAGAGAAGGTACGAAAGCGCCTTCGTCGCCGCCGCGGATGGTGCGGAGCACCACCAAACAATAGGCGAAGATGCCAACGAACACTCCGAGCACCAGCTGAGTTGGGCGGTCGCTGGTAAACGTACGTAACACACGCGGCGAATACTGACTCGCGGCGAGGGACAGCGCGACGATGGTGACCGAGAAGACCACGCCGGCCACGGTGATCATGGAGCTCGCGATCGCGGTGAGCATCGCCCGCGAGCCGTCGTGTCCGGCGCCGAACAGCCGCGGCCACCGATCCCCCAGCTCGAGGTCGAATGACGTTTGAGCCTCCACCAGGCCGAACGCGAGCAACATAGACCCCAGCACCGTGACGGTCGGGAGGAACCACAAGCCCGCCGACAGGTGCCACCACACCGTACGCAGTCGGGTTATCACGGGCCCACCAGGCCTGTACGAAGGCGCTTCGCAAGTGACCAGGCTCGGATTGAGGGGGCGCACCGGCACGTCGGATGAATCATGCTGGTCCCGTAGGGTAAAGTTCTCGCTCCGCACAGCGGATTGTCACCCGTGATATTGCGCCTGGGGCGTGTTTGCACGTCGGCGCCGTTCGTCGCTCACTGGACTGTCCCGCGGATCCGCGACAGAACCTCCGGGGGTATCTCCACGGGAGCTGGGGGCAACGAAACCGTGCCGCGTTCGCCGTTCTTCTCGATATCTTCGAGCAAGAGCTTCATCTGCGCGATTTCGCGGGCTTGGCTTTCGATGATTTGGTCGGCAAGCAGGCGTACACGCGGATCACTCAGGGCGGCGCGACGAGCATTGTTGATCGCGATCGAGTGGTGGGGGACCATTGAACTCATGAACGCAGTGTCGCCGACGAGCGCCTGACTACGGTTCACTGCTATCAGTACTAACGCTGATAACCCAGCGAACGCGAGCACGGCGACCTTGACACGTATGTCGCTATACATGGGCCACATGAAGGAAAGCATGACGACAGTCATCACCGCGGCCATGGCGAGAGACGCGATCAGGCGATTGATGCTGAACGTCGCGTGGTCGGTCTCGTAAACGAGGTGATACATCAGCAAAAACATGATCACCGTTGAACTCGCGATCATCGCGGCGAAACGTGACCACCGCATACCCGTCTGTTTGTGATCCATATCCGATCCTCCTTCTGCCTCGATCCAATCGACAAATTTCGCTGCGCGCTGCGCGCAAATCCCCTAAACATCTCGCGTTGAAGGCACAAACTATGCCCGACAGCACGACTGCCGTGTGCCACCACCCCCTTCGGACCCAGACGTGGCGCGAGTTATCCGTCGGTACACCTCTTGCACGAATGGATCACGGCGTCACAACAACTCGATTCGTCCGCATGAGTCATACGGGCTGGGGCGTGTGCCCACCGGGCAACTGACCCCAATCGCGCCCGTGGCGCTATGGGACCTTGGGGCGCAATGGGCGAATCGTGAATCGCTTGCTGGGCAGAAAAGGATCGGGATGTTCTTCGACGATTGGCAGGGGATAGGGAGGGTCGTTTTGGCTGGAACCTTTGCCTACGCAGCGCTCGTCGTGCTTTTGAGAGCCTTAGGCAAACGAACTCTCTCCAAGATGAATGCCTTCGACTTCGTCATCACGGTGGCGTTGGGCTCGAGTCTGGCCACGGTAGTATTGACCAAAGATATACCGTTGTTCGAAGGCGTGGCGGCCTTTGGCGTTCTGGCCGGTTTGCAATACGTGGTCGCTTGGGCCTGTACCCGATTCCCCGCTGTGGAGAAGGTGGTCAAGTCTTCGCCCGCGTTGCTGTACTACCGAGGCCAATTCGACCTGCGACGCCTGAGGAGCGAACGTCTCACGGTGGGAGAAGTGCGTGCTGCCGTGCGCAGGGAGGGAATCCATTCGTTGGAGCAAGTCAGCGCCGTAGTGCTGGAGTCCGCAGGTCAACTTTCCGTATTGGTTGACGGGGAGGGCGCTCCGTCCGCGCTCGATGGAGTGGCTGGGGTTCCGCGTGAACGGCCATGATGGTAAAGGCTCCAGCTGAAGGGCGCCCCGGGTGGCGCGACCTTCGGCCACGGTTGGGACGGATGCTGGTCCTCCTTTCGTTGTGCTTTGGCACTGCCGTACAGGCTCAGTCCGTTGACACCGAAGAGCACGAACGGGCCGACTCTCTCCCTTCTCCTGCGCAGCGCGTGGAGGTGTTACCCGGCGCCCAGGACCACCAGATTCAGTCGCGGCTCGCGGCGATCCTGGGCGCCACGGCTTGGTTCGACAGGCCAACCATTCGCGTCGAAGAAGGCGTCGTGTTCCTTGATGGTGAGACGGATCATGAACGCTACCGCGACTGGTCGACCGCGTTAGCGCAGCGCACCCAAGGCGTCGTCGCCGTAGTCAACGACATGCACGTTCGGGACGCCAAGTTTACCGACCTGACACCCGCGCTCGAGGGACTTCGATCCTTGTGGGAAGGATTTGCCCGAACGATACCGTTCATGATCGTCGGGGCGTTGTTGTTGGTGCTCGCGTTCTTCTCGGGGCGCGGCGCGACGTGGGCGTTGCGCAACGCAGTGCGCCGCCGCGGCCAGCCCGATTTGATTCGCGAGTTGACGGCGCGCGGACTTGGTGTCCTGGTGTTTACTCTTGGGCTGTATATTGCGCTGCGCGTGGCGGGTCTGACGCGCCTCGCTGCGACCGTTTTGGGCGGCACAGGGCTCGCAGGCTTGGTGCTCGGAATCGCATTCCGGGACATGGCCGAGAATGTGCTCGCAAGCCTGCTGTTGACGCGTCAACAGCCGTTCCAGCGCGGAGACTTGGTGGAGATCGCGGGCGTCGAGGGGTATGTGCAACGACTGACGGTGCGCGCCACCGTATTGGTTACGCTCGACGGCAACCACGTTCAGCTGCCCAATTCGACGGTCTACAAGAGCGCCATAACGAACTACACCAGCAACCCCACACGTCGCATCGACTTCGTCGTGGGTATCGGATACGACCAATCCATCGCTTACGCCCAAGAGATCGCTTTGGCGGTGCTCGCGGAACATCCGGCGGTGCTGAAGGAGCCGGAACCGTGGGTTCTCGCAGAGAACTTGGCGAGCGCTGTGGTGAACTTACGCGTCTACGTCTGGCTAGACGGCACGAAACACTCGTGGTTGAAGGTGCGTTCGTCGGTCATCCGTTTGGTGAAGCGCGCCTTTCAAGCCGCCGAGATCTCGATGCCCGACGAGGCGCGTGAAGTCGTCTTCCCCGCCGGGGTTCCCATTCACGTCGTGGACTCCAGTGCGACACTCCAGGGCGCTGCGCCCGTGTCAGACATATCCGCTTCCAGACGAGCTGAGGATGCCGAGGTCTCCACCTGCGGTGAGGCAGGTCTAGGCAATGATAGTGACGCCATTTCACGCATTGCCGGTGTCGCCCGGACGCCGGAAGAGGGAGAGGATCTATTGCAGAATCACGACCGGCAGCGGAACTCGGAACTTTAGATGGCTGGCGCGGCGTGAGACGCCGCGGAGCAACACACGGCGACTGCATGTTCGCTGGGAGTACTGCCAGCGACATCAGAGCACGGATCTCGGCAGGGCGGAAGTATCGAACTCCATTGGCTCGGTTTCGGGCGCTCAGCCTGGGATTTGGCGGATCACTCGGCACGGGTTACCAGCCGCAAAAACGCCTGCAGGAATGTCGCGCGTCACGACGCTGCCGGCTCCCACCACGGTTCCCGACCCAATGCTGACGCCAGGCAGCACGACCACGCCACCGCCAATCCAAACGTCGTCCCCGATATCGACCGGCTTCCCATACTCGAGTCCGCTGCGACGTTCCGACGCGCTCATGGGGTGCATGGCGGTGTAGATCTGTACGGCTGGTCCTAGCAGCGTGAAGCTGCCGATACGAACTCGACAAACATCCAGCACGACGCAGTTGAAGTTGAAGAAGACACCGTCGCCAAGCTCGATGTTCGACCCGTAATCGCAGAAGAACGGCGGCTGCACCGAAACCGCAACTCCAACCTTCGACAGCAGCCGTTCGAGTATTGCGCGTCGTTCACTCCGCTCAGTACCGCGCGTCGCGTTGAGTTGGAGACACAAGTCGCGTGCTCGCTCACGCATGGCGGCTAGCTCAGGGTCGGCTGGATCATACAGCTCACCCGCAAGCATCTTCTCCAATTGACCGGTCATCCACGCCCCGCGATCATGACTCCTTCCACTGCCATATCGAAGGGGGCAGGGCGAGAACAACCGCAAGAATAGTCAGGCACGCGCTGCGAAGGCGGCCGACGCCAAGACTTCCGAGGCAATCGTAGCCGCCAGCTGCTGTGCCCAACTGCGATAGCCGTTTTCCGACGGATGCACTCCGTCCGTCGCGATGCAATTGGCGTCGGTGGGGAATTCGACCTTGCAGTGCGCGGCGCCCCGCACCTCACTAGGCAATCTTTGCAGGTAGTGATCGAGCAGCGCGGCTCGTACACCAAGCACGGCTCTCAGTGGTTGAGGAAGGGCGGGAAAGCGGCCTACGGGAGGAACGGCCGAGAATAAGATGAGCTCACTACCCTGTTCCGAGAGCTTCTTTGCAAGCGCCTTCAGACTAGACACCCACGCCTTTGTGGGCGTTAACCGAAAGACATCATTGACGCCCAGGAGCACTACGGACACGTCGTAGCGGCCTTCTTTGGGAACGGCCGAAAGCAGTCGCCTAGCCGTCATGCCAGTGCCCCCCCAGATTGCCCATCTAACGCTCTTACCGATCTGATTGGCCAACGAACGAGCGAGATGACCTGGCAACGCTTCATCCAGCGTGGCCGCGCCCACGCCGACGGCTGTCGATTCCCCCAGGATCGCCACTGCGAGCGTCCCACGGTCGGGTGCGAGCCGAACTTCGCCGTCGCGAGGTCCAGCCGCATCAGCCAAGCGCGGAACGCGCTTCCGAACGCGCCTAGCCTGCAGCGCTGCGAGCGGGAGCGCGGGAAGGCAAGCCCACCAGCGGAGCAGGAGCAACAGTATGACTCTTCGGTGTGAAGTCATCCTCATAGATCCTCGGGAGTGAACTCGTGCGGTCTTGGCTTGCAGCGTGTAGCACGGCTCGGGACGAGCTTCTGCCACGTCTTGGTCACGAACGACTCGTCGGGGACGACAAGTCGGGCGCCTTCAACGACACGCTCTGGATGTCTCACATCGATTCGACTCGGCGATAATGATAGGGCCGCGGCGTTGCGGCCAGCTCCCGAACTTGCAGCTGGACTACGGGAGTGCTCGACGAAGTGGAGTTCGTGGTCTGCCCCGACCAATCCGTTCGTTTAGCGTCCCCGCGCGACCGCGCGCGCCGCGAGGGGACGTCGGCCGTTCCGCGCGTAGGCTCGCTTGCCGAGTTTCTCCATTGCACCGTAGAGAGCGGCGGTGAGACGCGGAGCGCCAGGGGGTGGATGTGACCAATATGGGTCCGCCGGCAACCCCGGCTGGAGCTTCTTCGCTGGGTCGACAAGCACGTCGCCAATGGCGATCCCTTCACCGTCGGCGAGCCGATCGACGACGTCGCCACTGGCATTGCAGACCGATGACAGCCCGGCGAAGCTAAAGCGAACTTCGAGTCCTGGCAGGCCGGGCACGGGCGTATGACTCGGCGTGTGGGCCTTGTTGGCGAGCACAACAGGTACGCCGAACGTGCGCGCATAAAACGGCGCGATCTGGCGCAGGCTCTCTCGAGCCAGCTCCGCGCCCGCCTTCAAGAGGGGCGCGGAATGCGGCATGAGGATCAAGTCTGGGCTTTCCAATCGCACGCGGCGGAAGAAGGCGGCGGTGTGGCTGTCCTGACAGATGCCGATCGCCAACCGTCCGAGCTCCGTGTCGATGATCTTGGGCTCGTTCGAGCTCCGAAACAACCAGCCCTCGAACCCAGGGAGCGACTCTTTGCGCACGCGGCCAACGATGCCGCCAGCGGGCGTGGCGAGCGCGAATGTGTTGTAGAAGTCGTCGCCCTCGGCCTCGAGGTAGCTAGCGCCAAGGTGGATCCCATGCGCGCTGGAGAGGCGGGTTAACCAAACCTCCGTTGGGCCACCACGACGCTCGGCGCTCGACCAAATCACCTCGTCGTAGACGTAGCCTTGTGCGAGGAGCTCGGGACACAGAACGAGCTTCGCGCCGCCGCGCGCGGCCTCGACGACCCAACGTTCGGCGCGCGCCAGGTTGGCGGGCACCGCACCAGCATGGCTGGCGACCTGGACCGCGGCGACGCGGATGGATGTTGCCGATGTCATGGAGAGCGATGGTCGCAGGGGCCGGGGGATCTCAAAGTGTTCCGAACGTGGGTCGGCGCACGGCGAGCCTCAGGGCCTACCTCTCAGGCTCACCGACTGTGAAGTCAATCGATTGATGGCAATTCACTTTCATCGTCACCGACGCCTTGTGCGCACCGTCACGCTCGTGAACGGCTACGCTCGACCTAACGTAGTATGCTCCGCCCCTGGGCGCCACGCCGGGACGCCCGAGCCAAGCGGATGCCGTCTGATTGCCAACGGTAATTGCATCGACGAAGTAGACCGTCGCGAACCCCCCGCGCGGACGCAGTGCGACGCTCAGCAGTTCGATGTTCGCTCCCGGCAGCAAGAGCACGGCCTCCGCCCAGCCTTCGTTCCCCTGGAACCTCCACAGGTAGCCGTCATCGCCAAGGCTTTCGGGCAAGGGCCCAAGTTCCTGGTTGTCGCCGCGTGGAATAACGTCGGCTGGAGGAATTCCATAGGTCGCGCGCAGGAGGGAGATATCAACTTCGGCACTGGGAAAGGTCCCCGCTACGTCGTAGACGAGCCAGACCTTGCGCGTCAGCGGATTGACGACGTCAATGTCGACAAGAAGGGTCGTCTCCGGTGGCTTGCCTGGCACCTCTCCGACTACTTTCGTCCGCACTGATGGTCCACCCGGCGGACAAACCTTGCCGCCAAGCACAGGCTCTTCTGGAAGACGCTCCAGCGGAGCGATGGGCGCATCCGCGGCGTCGTCATGAACAGGCGGGAGCGCTTGCTGGTCCGGAGTTTGATGATCAACTGGCGTTGTAGTTGCGTGAGCGCCCTCGCTTCGGCTCATTGGTACTTGGGGAGGTCCCGTGGGACGGACAACTGCTGGAGCGCTACTGGCACTGGCTTGCTGTCTCGTGCAACCGCAGAGCCCCAGAAGCGACAAGGCTATTACAGTTAACCTGTCAGTGGGGATGACTGTGCGGCGGCCCGCATTCCGCTCGCAAGACCGAGGGGCGCCCCGCGACGAATATCCAATATGGACCAGCTGCCCCTGCACGCCTGGAATCTACCTCCGCACACGTGCCAGGACAAGGCTGTTTGAGTTCACTCGTCGGTTCCTGCAACACGTGCTGCCCAAAGGATTGCACCGCGTACAAGACCGGGGAGCTGTGGAGTGTACAGGTGTCTCACGGCGGGCGAGTGTGCGGTGTTGGCGGCGCGAGCAGCCGCGGGGTTCACACCCGCCGCGGCGCGAGCGCCGCCGCACAGCGACGCGAGGTGCCGACGCGCGGCCGCGCCACGACCAAACCGAGAAAAACCCAGAGCTGGCTGAGCGCTCGGGCACGTTCAACGCTACCTCGTTGGGCAGTGTCCGCTAGAGGGTACCGCCTTCGGGCCAGTTGCTCCAATGAGTGTTGGGCGATATGGTCGGTCGGTAATGGGCGCAGTCACCCGTTACAAGTACGTTGGCGACTTGTTGAAAAGTCTCGGAACGACTTGGTCGTTCAGTGTCGAGCACGACGCTTGGGTGGTTCCAGGTATCCAACGGCTTGGGTTTCACTGGCGTGGCCCTTGCCAAGACATTTCCGGCTAGACCAAGGAGTGCCAGCCGAAGGCTGGCTCATTCAGGGTTGAAAAACAAGAGAGGAGTTAATCAGGGCCACGTCCAGTGCAAACCCTTGTTGGGGGGCCATGAGTGAGGGTTGGGTCATTGCCTGAGACTACGAGCGTTTTCCGAGCCAGCGCTCCACGAGTTTCATCAGGGTGTACGGGTTGTCATATGTCTCGATTCCTCGATGTCTGAGGTCAAAGTGTGCATCTTCGGCAATGTTCTGGGCCACGAGGAGCAGATGGTTTGATGAGTCGACGCCTCGTGCCCGACAGACCGCGTCGAAGTAGCCGAGCTCGTAGTAGACATTGGGTCTGGCTTGCGTGAGGTCGGCGATGACGTAGTTCGCTTCACACAGGTGCTTTTGGATGCGCTCAACGATTGGAGCCGACGACATTTCCTTATCGACGCGCAGGGCCTTGAGACTCCGCTTGTCGCAGACCTCCTGAATAGCATCGAAATTCTGCTGGAGTACCGGGTCGAAGGAACAAATTACAAAAACCCGGTCCGGAGTGACATCACCGGGGAAACTAGACGTTTCAGAGGTAAGTCCCTCGGCCGAGATAACCTGATCCGCTTCGGCAAGGATATCCCCTGTGATGTCTTCGCCTTCATCTAGTTCATTGCCCGCTTTCGCTGCACTCAGGAAGAAGCTACCAAAGCTGCTCGTGTCCAGTTTCTCAAGAATCGCCGCTCCGTCAAACCGATCGTTGGTGACCGTGACTTTGAACGAGGTGATGCGGTTTCGTTTGAATTCTCCCCCGTCGACGAAGAAAGGTTTCGATAGACGGAAGGGTACCGCTGCCTTCCGAAGAATGTCTTCGCGTTTGCAGTTTTTCATTTTCTTGGAGCCACAGTCGCGGCTTGACACTGAGAGATGGTAGTACACTGAACTATCCTTTGGCTGGTGGCACAGAGCCGATGACAGGGTGCGGCCGGAAGGAGGGTCTCGGGGCCGCAGACTCGCGTTCGAACAATACGCGAGGTTTGATCATACGAAACGTGCGGAGATGTGCTCAAGTCGAAGAAGGAGCACCAGATGCACCCAAATGGTTCACCATGGGAGAAAGCTCACTCGAGTCCTGGTAGTCCCCCCAACGGCCTGGGTTTCACTTGGCGTGGCCCCCTCCAAGACGTCCCCGGTAAGACCAACAAGCGCCAGCCGAAGGCTGGCTCATTCAGGGTTCAGAAGCAAGGGAAATGTTAATCAGGGCCACGTCCAGTGCAAACCCTTGCTGAGGGATCCCCACGAAAGCGCTCACGTCATCGCCGCCTTTCGCATGAGTACTTGGAGCATGAAGAAGGCGCGATCGAGTGCGTCGATGGGGATGGGACTTCTGAGCCGCTGCAGGAACTGTTGACCCAGAAACACCAGGGAGAGAACGCTGCGGGAGCACAGTGTGTTTGCTTGAAAGTGGCGTCCCACGCCCGCCAGTCGGGCGTGAAGACCGGAAATCCAGAGAACGAGCGTCGCGAGAGCCCCGAGCAGCAGTAGCACTTCCAACCGCTTGGCGCTGTTGCAGCGCGCATAGCGCAGCCCCAGGCCCCACTGGTGACCCTTTACGTCGCGGAACGTCTCTTCGAGCTGCATGCGTTGGGCATACAGGCGCTTAACCTGCCGCGGCATCAGGCGAGAATGCGGCAGATTGGTGGCCAGCAGCCACGGGTCCTTGTGCATCTTGTGGTACATCGGCAAGTTGTTCTGCTTGCGACGAACGCGTTTGATGGGTCGCCCATGGCGCACGCGGTATGCCCTGACCAAGTAGAGTCGAAAGCCATACTTCATTCGCTTGGAAAGGGTCACCCATCCAACATGTCGCACCTTCGTAGTTGCCTTGGGGTAGAGCGATTTGGTCAAACACCAGCGGCCCGTCGCCTCGTTCAAGTACTTGATGCTGTTACGGATCCGACCGTTCCAGTTCCAGCCGAGAGCTTCGACCGCACGGAACCACGTGCCGCGAAAACCTGCGTCGGTGATCAGGGTCGGCGCGCAGTTGTCAGGAAGGATAGACTTGAGCTTCTCGAGGAACCCGCGGTGAGCTTCAGGGCTGTTGTAGCAACGAAAAGGAAACACCTGCTCGTAGATGGTTACCGCACGGCCTTCGACGGGGACGGCTGCTTTCAACATGAGCCACTGGCGCTCCAGTTCGAAGTCCGACCAGTCCACCAGGATCACCGGATGACGTTGCCCCAGCAAGAGTGACCGCGCCATGGCCTGGTAGATGCCGTCGCGTTCGTCGTGCAAGTGGGCATTGCCGAGCAGTCGATCCATCGCCTTGATGTGGTGCTTGACGTGAGCTGAGCCCGCGCGGTGGCGACCTAGGTGCGTCAGCGCCAGCTTCTTACCATCCAGCAGTGCTTGGACAGCCCGTACCAAGGATTGAACTCTCGCCCGATGGCGAACTACAGTGGAAAAGTCGAGCCATCGTGATAGAAGAGAGGCGGCGTGCATGGTGGTACTCCGGAAGTTGGGGTGTGGTAACGCCAGCTAACCAGAAACCATCATGTACGTCGATCCTTTGCTCACCCGTTTGTTTTCAATAGGTTACCCCCAGGGATTCACGGGGATACCTCAGAAACCCTTGTTAGGCGTCAGGGTCTAGTAAGACCGAGTTGTCATCGTTTGGGTCTAGTGAGAACTGGCGGAAGTGGCTTGGTGGGGACAAAACAATTCCCTCCCGCACGAGATCAAAAAGACGGGCGTTGACGGGCATGTGCGCAATGGTCAGCGGTAGGGGCAGGCAAAGCGCAGGCATGAGCATCGAGGCGGTGGCGATCTCGGGGTGTGACGAATCGCTCGAGACAACTCCGCAAGCATGAGTTCCTTGCTCGTCAATCTGGACTACCGGCGAGCCACTGAGACCCGGTTGAAAGTCGGCGGCGAGCTCGAAGCAAGGCCCCTTGGTCAATCCGGGCTTGTGCCAGTATGCTTCAACAACATTGGCTGAGATGAGTCTGCTGTTTACGCGACCTTCCCAGTGCACGGAATCGCCATCAACGTCAGTGGACTGAATCTTGTGCGAGTCAGAACCGACTACGATTACGCTTGTGCCCGCGGGGGGGGCCGTAAACTTGAGGGCAAACGCGTTACCATTCTTGAATGGCTCATTACCCGGAATTCTGTTGAGGCGGATCAGCGCGACATCATGGTCTGGCGTGTAAACCATCGTCGAAACCCGGCACGCCCATCCGGACCCTTCGACCATCCGTGTCGCAATTACATCGCGTATCGATCCAGTCGCACCGGTGGGTAGGACTCCACTACGCTCGAAGGGCGTGCCTGAACACCGAAGCTTGTTGATGAAATCAACGTTGTGAGAGGCGGTAAGTGCGAGTGCCCACTCAAACTGGGAACAGATGATGAAGGCCGTCCCTATCGGATGTGCGTCGCCGTGTTGGTCCACGGCCATGAGGAAGAGTACTCCCGGGGCGAAGAGCTCCTTGGGGTCGACGGGGGAACTGGGAGAAGTCATACAGGATATCGGGGAGAACGCCTAACGGCTTGGGTTTCACTGGCGTGGCCCCAGCCAAGACATTCCCGGCGAGACCAAGGAGCGCCAGCCGGAGGCTGGCTCATCCAGGGGTCAAAAGCAAGGGCTGAGTTAATCAGGGCCACGTCCAGTGCAAACCTGAGAAACCTGAGTTAGGCATCTCACGCGCCGCGCTTAGCTGCGAATGCTTTGCGGCGTTGCTCAGCTTCCCTCTGTCTGGCGACTTGGATATCGTCGAGAAGTTTGTGCATGTCAAACGCAATCGTAGCGACGCATGAGCGACCAGTAACGCCCTTACATTCAATGCTCACCGAGCCGTCAACCCACTCATACCAGCTTGTCGAAGCGATCGCCAGGCCCAGTTGTTCGTTGAGATACGTGTACACTTGCAGGGCGCTCAGCGATACAGCTAGCTCGGCGGTTTCACCAGCGCCAATCGCCGCGGGGGAAGGGGTCTCATCCACGATGAGGTCCATCCCGGGGCGCCCTATGACGCGATCCGTCTGTGCTTCGAAGAACTTTTCGGTCAAGAACCAGGTCTGGCGAACGTTCGTTATGGTGAAACGGCATTCCGCTAGGTTCTGAACCGCTACACTATGATAGATAACGTCGGTACCCGTGTCTGTATCTCGAGAGAAACTGGCGCTAGTTAGCGTTGCAGCCGACTTTACCACGAGCTGCGCCTCTTTGACTTCAAGCTCCGCACGTCGCAGCTCTGCCGCTTCGGGTTCGTCCTCGCGCCACCACGATTGAATCTGGTCGGGCGATGCGACGTCAGTCGACGATCCTAGGCGCACTCGCGCTTCGAAACGATTTAGGCGGTGCCTGTTTCCTTGAGACCTCAATGGATAGATCGGTCTGAGACCAGGACGTATCTCGTAGACCCCGATCGACATCCCATCGACCTCGACGGGAAAGTAGTGGAACTGAGGGCAGCGGTTGAGTATCTGCTTCACTTTTTCGTGCATGATTGCATCGTCGAGATGCTCCGCCGGGTCGATACCAACCAATACTCCCAGCTGATCGGCGTCAACGTCGACGCCGATCAGTATGTAGGCAGGACCAGTTCCTGGCGACAAAGCGTTGGCCATGGCCATCAGGTCCTTGGCGAGCTCCAGATTTCCGTCGTTGCGCCAATCGTAGTGCTCCTTCTTGAAATCTGGAGAAGCGCTTTCGCGGCGGGCGATCAGTTCTAGGATGCGTTCAGCTGTCATGGTCGTATGCCTAACGCCTTGGCCTTCAACCGCGTGTGGCGAAGCGGAACGACCTGCCCGGTTGCCAAACACAAGATGAAGCGGCGAAGCCGCCCGGAAGCATATCAGCGAAGCCCAACATCTCCAAGCCACACGTCGGGTGCAGGGCCGTGTTGGGCCAGCAGAAGCCAGGACGCTCCAGGTCTTTAGTCATTTCTTCACCCCGAAGCCTCGGGCCCGAAGCGGAACACCTCACCGGTCGCCTCGAGTAAACAGACCACCAGCGGCGGCCGAGCTCCCGGGCGTGGCCGCGCTTGGTGCGCAGCGAAGGAAGCACAGCCCCTACCCTTTCAGCGCGCCAGCCTACCTGGATGACACCACCCCTCCAGGCTCGACCCGAGACCAACCCTGGAGCGGAGGCAGGCGCCGTCAGGTCCAGCGCCGGCTCCAAGCAGGTGCCGACATCGA
>CBINDO010000204.1:0-14980 GCA_966249405.1 uncultured bacterium
GCCGCGCAGCGCGCCGATGGCACCGGTGATGCGGGTGTAGTCGTGAACAATCTGGGCGGGGGCACCGATGGTTGCGACTGCCGTGTCGCGGGCGCGGGCTCGCCGGGCAGCGGCGCCTCGGCGGCGTGGTTGCTGGCCCTCACGGGTTTGCTCGTGTCGCGCCGTTCACGCGTGAGACGTCTGTGATTTGATCAAACCGGCTCGGGTCACGCCCCGATCAGGCGGGCGCACAAACGCTTGTACAGCTCTACCGACGCTTCGACCTCCGACTTCCGAATCGAGATGCTCTCGACGTTGATGCCAATCGGGAGGTGCTTTTCGCGCGCATAGTTTTGCACGTCCACGAAGACGCTCTCGCACAAGTCGATGGAGCGTTCCAAAGGGTCGGTAGAGTGTCGGAGTTCGTTTTCCAGCCAACGTGGGAAAGAGATTCCGAGCCACTTCATGAACTCGAGGGTTCGCACCGAGCCGCACGGCGAAAAGGTGAGCACCACCGGCACCGGTTGGCGCCCGCTAGTCTGCAGCGACAACCCATAGTCGGAGAGAAGGGAGCGCGTGGAAGCATTGTCGTACACCGATTGAGTGATGAAGAAACGACAGCCGGCCTCCTGCTTGGCGATCATCCGCTGGTGCTCGTCTCCCTTGGCCACGTGGCGCTCTGCGATGGCGATTCCTCCGAGGACCAGATTGGGCACGTCCCGCGCTAAGCTGTACGCCTCGCTCAGCGGTAAACCGGCGCTGTTAGAGCGACCCCGCGGCGCGCCCACGAAGACGTTGATGCGCGGCTCTGTCGATTGCGATTCGTCGAGCCAACGAGAGAAGACTTCGCGTGGTCGTGCGTCGACACATCGGTACACAATCTTCGGAATCGTGAGCTCCGCTAGTGACGTGTACGCGTGGACCTCCGGGTCGACTGTGGGGAGGAATGGGAAAGGTCTGGGCTGGCCGTTACGTCCTGGCTCGTCCTGAATGTCGTAGACGACCAAGCCGTCAGGAGCGAGGGCGCGGACTCGGGCTACCTGTTGAGCAGCGATTTCGTTCAGCTGCTCCGGGTCGGTCGCGAGCTTGGGTGGCGCGATTCCATAGAGACGGATGCCGGTGAGACGACCGTCCAACTTGTCGAAGAGAGCGTTCAAGGGGATGCTCATTGTGGTTGCTTGGTCAGTGTCCGCCCAACGACGGCCGCACCGGTCAGGAGCGTCGCCTTTGTCGGAGCAATAGCCAACCAAAAAGTCAACGCCGAAGCCTGAGCTTCTGGAGATTCCGAATGTGGGCGTCGATGGAGCCCAGCCTATCGGCACGATGACCGTCCCGCCGGCGCTGACGTTCACCGAGTCCGGTGAGGCCGAGTTTGCCGATGAGCTCGAAAAATTCGAGGAGGTGGGTTCGCTCGACCCAAACACCATGAGCAAGGCAAGTATGGGCAACGAGAGCCGCCGCATGGGGGTGTGGGCGTCTCACTAGTGCGTCGGAGCAGAACGGGCACGCAAGAACAGCAGGTCCGGCCGGTGACTTGGCGTGGACGGGCGCCATGCAACGAACCGCATCGCGAAAGTCCATGCACCATCGGCGGCTGCCGACGCTTTCTCGAGCTCCCGGTTGTCGAACCAAACGTTGCCACAGAGTGAGCAATGGTCCACGTCGATGGGGCCCAGTGAGACGATCTCGGCGTCGACCTTGCAGCGAGAACACTGGATTGTGGAGCGGTTGCGCATGGGCTACTCGGAAACGCGTCTACTCTTCAGGCTAACGGAAAGGCAAGGACCCGCAACCTTAGCAGAGAAAGCGGGCGGCGGCTATCAACCTCCGGAAAGCGCAGCTGGTGAGGTATCCTACTAGGAGCGAGTTCGACGGTGAGCCGCCGCGCACCGGCCGAACCCGAACGTCCGTGTCCGCCGGCACTTCGCCGTGGAGAGTTCCGCATTCACTTCGTTCGGCGACGAGGGGTGTGGCCACGCGAGAACCCTCGGCTCTCCGTCAGTTGCCGCAGTCTGTCGGTCTGACGCTCATACCGGAGGCTCCCGCCTGGAGTTTCGAGCAGCTCCCGCGCGAGCTTCAACCCCTCCACGAGGTTCACGATCGCCGCTTCGTAAGCCACGGTGAAGAATGTGTGGGCAAAGATCGGTTTTTCGCGCTCTCCCAGCCAGTCGATCTCACCGCGTGCGCTCTTGGCGCGGGCAAGCAGGGTAAGCTCGACCGCGTTCAACGCCAGAACCAGAGCCTGGACCGAGTCTTCGCCCGCCGTTGCCAAGACCTTTCGTTCACCAAGACCAGTGATCTGGTACGGACACCACCACGGTTCCCCTCGTTCCGGGTTCGGTGCGCGCATTGGCTGCCCCAGCACGACCCTCACTCTTCGAGAGCGACCACTCGTGGGCCGAAACGTCAGTTGACGCTCAGCGACTACCACACCGACGTCCGTTGGTTTCCACATGTTCGTCTGACGACTGGGCACAAGAACTCCGCGAGCGCTCTTGATAGCGAGCGCACGAGCATGCAGTCAACAGTGCGGACGGTGACGCCCATTGCCGACGAGGGTGGGAGCGCCAAGCGTACCAAACCTTCGAGCGCGGCCATGCACTGGAGCAGCCCAATGTCTCAAGACATGGACTTCACGAATGCGGATCGCGCCCAGCCGCCTCCTCGAGGAATCGCTTCAGATACGGCGCGGTTCGGCTCGACTTCGTCTCTGCGACGACGTCGGGGGTGCCCGCGACCACGATCTGGCCCCCTTCGTCGCCTGCGCCAGGCCCGACGTCGATGACCCAATCACTCGCCGCGATGACGCGCAGGTCGTGCTCGACGATAATCACCGTGTTGCCCGCGTCGACGAGGGCGTCGAGTTGAACGACGAGCTTCTCGACGTCGGAGGGGTGTAGCCCGGTGGTCGGTTCATCGAGCACGTAGAGCGCGTCGCCGCGCGTGCCGCGCTGCAGTTCAGACGCGAGTTTGATACGCTGAGCTTCGCCGCCCGAGAGTTCGGTGGCGGGTTGGCCGAGACGCAAGTAGCCAACGCCCACCTGACGCAACACGTCGAGTGCGCGCCGCACCGCCGCGTCCTCGGCGAAGAATTCGAATGCTTCGTCGACCGTCATCGCGAGCACGTCGGCGATCGACTTACCGCGGGTCGTGACCTCTAGCGTCGCCTCGTTGTAGCGCGCTCCTTTGCACACGGCGCAAGGCGCGTACACGCTGGGCAAGAACAGCATCTCGACGAATACGAAGCCTTCACCCTCGCAGTTGGCGCACCTGCCCTTGGCCACGTTGAACGAAAACCGACCGGCGTCGTAGCCGCGAGCGCGCGCGAGTTTGGTCGCGGCGAAGAGTTTACGAATGTGATCGAAGAGGCCCGTGTAAGTCGCTAGGTTGGAGCGAGGAGTGCGGCCAATCGGCTTCTGATCGACGCGCACGAGTCGCGTGATGCCGGAAAGACCGGAGGCGATGTGACCCCCAGTCGTGATCGCGTCTTCGCGTTCGAGGACGTCGGTGTCATCGCCTTGGTCGTGCGGTTTGCCGAGCTCCGTCGCCACCAACTCGACGAGTGCTTGGCTCACCAAGCTGGACTTGCCGGAACCGGACACGCCGGTTACCGTAGTCATCACGCCGAGCGGGAACTCGACGTCGAGATTCAAGAGGTTGTTGCGCGTGACGCCTACGAGTCGCAACTTGCCGTTCGGGAGCCGCGTCGTTCGCCGCGCGATCGCGTGCTCGGCGAACACGAAGGGCCGCGTCTGCGACGCTTCGATCTTCGCGAGCCCTGCAAGCGGTCCGCTGTACAAGATTTGGCCGCCGTGCTGACCAGCTGCCGGCCCCACGTCGACGATCCAGTCGGCGTGGCGGATTACGTCGATCTCGTGTTCCACGACGAACAACGTGTTGCCCTGCGCCTTCAGGTGATCGAGCGCGCCGAGCAGCGCCTCGGTGTCTGCGGGGTGCAGCCCTGCCGAGGGCTCGTCGAGTACATACACCACGCCAAACAAGTTCGAACGCACTTGCGTCGCTAGCCGCAGCCGCTGAAGCTCGCCGGGAGACAACGTCGGGGTGCTGCGCTCGAGTGTCAGATAACCGAGGCCGAGGTCGAGCAAGATGCGAAGTCGCGTGACGACGTCTTCGGCGACGCGTTGCGCCACGACTTTCCGCTCTGGATGCTCCGCGGAGGCATCGACCACCTTCGAGCCTCGTGCGTACGGGGTCATCACGCTGGCCAGCCGCTTCAACGGTAAGCGTGAGAGCTCGACGATGTCCATGCCGGCAAAAGTGACCTTGAGTGCGTCTGCTTTGAGGCGCTTGCCGCCGCACGTCTCACAGTCGGTTGCCACCATGTATTGCATCACGCGGCGTTTCATCATCGCCGACTGTGTGTTGCCAAAAGTGTAGAACAAGTTGCGCTTGGCGCTCGAGAACGTTCCGGTGTAACTCGGTTCGTCGCGCCGCTTCTGCGCTCGTCGCGTTTCGGCGGGTGTGAGGCCAGCGTAGACGGGTACCGTCGGTTGTTCGTCGGTGAACAGAATCCAGTCGCGTGTCTTTTGCGGCAAGTCTTTCCAAGGCACATCCACGTCGATGTGGAGCGCAACCAGGATGTCGCGCAGATTCTGACCGCCCCACGCAGTCGGCCAGGCTTCAATCGCACGGTCGCGAATCGTCTTGTTCGGATCGGGGACCATCGACTGCTCGGTGGCATCGTAGATCTTACCGAGCCCGTGGCACGTCGGGCACGCGCCTTGGGGCGTATTCGACGAGAACTCGTCGGCGTAGAGGATCCCAAGCCCGCTTGGATACTTACCCGCCCGCGAATAGAGCATGCGGAGCAAATTCGACAGCGTCGTCACGGTGCCGACGGATGAACGCGTGGTCGGTGAGCCACGTTGCTGCTGCAGGGCAACGGCTGGCGGCAATCCTTCGATCTCGTCCACCTCTGGCACAGGCATTTGATCGAAGAGCCTCCGCGCGTATGGTGAAACAGATTCCAGGTACCTGCGCTGGGCCTCCGCGTACAAAGTGCCGAACGCCAGCGACGACTTACCAGACCCCGACACCCCGGTGAACACCGTGAGTGCACCACGCGGGATTTCCAGCGAGACGTCCTTGAGATTGTGTTCACGCGCTCCGCGTACGCGCACGAAGCCCTCGCTCACGCCGTGACGCGCACGGGCTTCCGACGTCGACATCTTCCGTTCATAACATCGAGGACCACTGATGAGTCAACCCCGCTGACCATCACGTCGTCGTCACGACGGCGTGGCGCGCGACGCGTGTGGCAGAGTTTCGCACTAAACCCACGGTTCGGCTGTGTTGCCTTTCCGCAATTCCGGCCCCCACAGATGTGAGGGCGTTCGAATCGCTGCTTGTTAGGCTTCCGAACAATCTTGCCGCGGACAGTTGAGTGTTGCTTGCTCGGCGGAGCGCGGTCGGATCATGGCGGTCGTTTGAGGAAGCCAGCCGAGACGCCGATAGAAAGGCTGCACTTCTGGAGCCGCAGTGAGCGTGAGCATCAGCGGGTACGTGAGGCTTGTTTGGATACACTCGATGAGGCTGGTGCCAACCCCGGCGCGCTGGAACTGAGGATGGACGAGGACATCCACGAGGCTGGCATAATAGACGCCATCACCCACCGCTCTGGCAAAGCCGACGAGGCGAGAACCGTGGAAAGCGAACGCGTGCGCAACACTCCGAGAAAACGCGAGCTCAACGTCCTCTGGGAGGCGAGGTTGCCATCCGACGAGCTGGAAAAGGGCCGCTGCCTCTTCCCAAGAGACCAGGGATGCGTCGGTGTGAATGTGCATGGTGTAAGTGTAGCAAAAGAGCGCCGACTCGTATATCCGCGTGTCAAATACATCGGCGGACAACTGAGCGTTTGTCGATGCAGGATTGGTGGCCCCACCCGGGTTTGGTTCGCGGCTCTGCTAGGAGGAGGCTTCTTGGTCGTGGCGCCACCTGAGCTCGTCGGAGGGATTCCGATAGGCGTACACCACGTGAAGAACGCGACGCTGACGAGGGATGGTCGCTGGAGACGAACGATGCACGGTCAAAGGACGCATCAGGAGAACGTCCCCCGGTGCAGCAATGCAAGTGATGAACGCGTTGGGCGCCGTTGCGCGGAGCTCGTCTTCGGAGACGATGCCGCGTTGATGGCTTCCCGGAGCCAGTTGAAGCGCGCCCGTTTCGGTGGTCGCGGGATCGAAATGCAGACGTAAGATGAGCAGTTCGGAGAGGGCGCTGTCGTCCAGGTCTGCGTAGTAGGAGCCATGGCGCACGCGGGCCCGCGGCGAATCGGAGGGAGCGACGGGAAATACGCGGTCTTGGTGTGCGGGAACCGCCCAGTTGGCTCCGAGTGGCTTGTCGAAATACAGCGCGTCGACAGGGAAGGACGGCCGTCCCAAGATGGTTGCTGCTATTGAATCGAGACCGCAATCACGAAGCAGGGCCCGCAGCCCGGGCAGAGTCCACAGGAGGCCGCGCGCCGCGAACGTCGCGCCCGATGCGCGAGTGCTGCGTCCCACTAGTGTGCTCGGTTCGAGTAGCTCCACAAGTCGGCTGCACTGTCTCGGCGCAACACACGCCGTCATCAGGAAGAAACCCTGGGCCGCCAACCTCTCGCGTGCGACGGGCGGAAGCAGAGACTGAAGGTCGTTCGAATGCATTGAACCTAGTGTATATCCCAGCATACCGAAGACGTGGCGTCTCAGCCAGACGATTGGCCCAACGCTGGCGATCGACCCGTTTCCTCACGAACCTCGATTCCAAGGGTTGACAATGACATCGACGTTTGGGTCGAGGAGTGAGATGTGCGCCGAAAGAGCTTGACGCGACATCCTCGAGCTCGCCCAACGTTGGTTCATCACTCGCAACGTGCATCAATCCCCGTCCGTCACCCTGGTGCAACCGCGCCGGACGTTCTCGTACATGCGTGCCCCATGACGTTCGCCGACATCAAACGTGCATTGGGGCGTCGAGTGACGTCGAGCGTGGCAGCTGTGCCATGCCTTGCGGTACCGCCTGATGCGCTCGCCGCTGAAACACTTCGCAACGCGGTCGCAAAACGTCGCCGTTGTTGCGACGCCAACATGGGCACATGTTCAAACTGTCCCGACGCTTTGGTTCTTTCTCTAGTGCGCTCATTCTGGCGCTCGCCGCGTGTGACGACTCCGAGCCTTCGCAAGGCGTGGGTGACGAGTTGCTCGACGCGGCTAGCGGCGACGAGCGCGACGTCGATTCCGCGTTCCCCAGCGGGAACTCGAGCTCGGGTGACGGCACTGCCGATGCCAGCGTCGTGGAAACCTCGGACGCGAGCGACGCCCAGGCAGGAGCTCACTTGTTCGATGAGACGCGCGTCGCCACGCTGGTGATCGAGGTGTCCGCGTCCGATCTCGAGCAGCTGCGTTCCGACGCCGACTTGCCGATGGGGACCGAGGAGTTCACGTACGTGCCTGCGCGTATCACTTATGACGACGTCGCGCTCGACGAGGTGGGGATCCGCGTAAAAGGCAACAGCTCTCGGATGTCTGCCATCGGCAACGCGGTGCCCTTCAAACTCGACACCAACCGCTATGTCAAAGGACAGAAGTTGGACGGCTTGGCCAAGGTCAACCTTCACAACGACGCCAATCAGCCATCGCTCATGAACGAGTACTTGTCGTACGGCGCGTTGCGCGACTTTGGTATCGCGGCGTCGCGAACCGGGTGGGTCGACGTGACCTTGAACGGCGAGTTCCTCGGCACCTACGTGGTGGTCGAACAGGTAGATGACGAGCTGTTGTCTCGCTACTACGAAGACGGCGACGCCGACCTCTACAAACCGGAGCCACCGACGGGATACCTCACGTATGACGGGAGCGATTTCGAGAGTTATTCGTGCGCGAACTACGAGGCCAAGAACGAGACGGATCACCGGACGTTCTTGGAGTTGATTACGACCATCAACGAACGCGCGCCGAGCGAATGGGATCAGGTCATCGACGTCGATAGCGTCCTCGATTACTTCGCCGCCAACGTCGGCCTCGGCAATTGGGACACCTACGTCGCGATGGGACACAACTACTACCTCTTCGAGGCGACGCCAGGACGCATGGTGATGTTGCCGTGGGACATGAATTTGTCGCAAGCGGCGACGACCGCCGTGTGCCCGCGAGACTTGATGGGTGAGGGGATCTTGCCGGGCGGTGACCTTGCGGGGACTGGCGAAGGTGCGCCCTTTCCCGGTGGCGGCGGCATGTTACCACCAGGACTGGATGCCGCCGCGTTGGACGGGGGATTGTTCCTTCCGCCAGATGGTTCAGGTTTCGCGCTACCCGACGGTGGGCTCCCTCCCGGAGGGGCTTTTGGCGCCGGGGGCCAAGCACCACTCCACGACAAGTTGCTCGCGGATCCGGTCTACCTCGCGCGTTATCTGCAACGGCTCCGGGCGTTCGTCGAGGGCGCGGGTTCGTACGAATCGCTCACGCACCGGCTCGACGTCGGTGCGGCCGCCTTGGGCGAGCGTATCACCGAACAGTCGGTCACGGACTTGCGTCGCGCTGTTGCCACCAGGGTAACGGCGTTGGCGGAAGCGATCGATTCGACGACGAGCTGCAACACCGCCGCCGCAACGGGTGGTCCCGGTGGCGTGCGGCCGCAGTGAATTAACCGCCGACATACAGGCCCGGGGGAGCGAAAACATCGGTCACCGGGCTAACGGAGGTCGAGTGGTCAACAGGTTTGTTTCACGTCAAGAGCGGAAGTTGGACAATTGTGGCAGGTTGCGGCGATAGGGCAGATCCAGTCTTGGTTCGAAACATTGCAGTATCCACCGTGAACGTAGGCCTCGCAGTTGCGCCAATCCCGATGTTTGAAGCCATCTTGGAGCGAAATTGCCATTGGTAGCGCTCCCGCTCGCAGGCAGTGAACCACGCGATGCGAAGTTTCCCCGTGCGTAATCGTGGTGTGTGCACTAGGTTCCGCCGCCGCAGATGACAAAGAAGAAGGCTCCCACCATTCGTACGGTCGCGGCTAAGGCCGGTGTTGGCGTTGGTACCGTATCGCGCGTGCTCAACGGCGGGCCGGTGAGCCCCGAACTCGTGGAGAAGGTCAACCGCGCCGTGGCCTCTCTGGGCTTCACGCCGCACCCCGCGGCGCGTGGGCTCGCCAACCGCCAAGCTTACACGATCGGCCTGGTCGTCAATTCGATTCGCGGATCGTGGTTTTCGGAGTTGATCGCCGGAGTCGAGGAGGCGTTGCTCCCGAGCCGGCGCAGCGTCGTGATCGGCACTTTGCGTTTGACGGGCAAATACGACGCCAGCGTCATCCACGCCTGGCTCCAGGAGCGGCGGGTGGACGGCATCCTGTTCGTACGGTGTTCGAAGCGTGAGCTGCCGTTGCTCGAGGCCGCGAGCTCCAAACGGATCCCGGTCGCGTTGATCGCGCCGGATGCACATGGCGAAGCGTTGCTCGAGGTGCACGCCAAGAACGTCGTCGGCGGTGAACTTGCGGCCCAGCATTTGTGGGACCTCGGCCACCGCAGAATCGCCTTTTTGGGTGGCCCCAAGGTGTCGCGCGACACTCAAGAACGGCTCAGGGGGGTCAAGAATGTCCTCCGCAAAAACGGCGGTGAAGCGCTCGAGCCGGTCTGGTTTGCATCCAACTACTACACCGACGGCGGTCACGAGGTTGTGGCACAATTCCTCGCCCGCGAGCACCGCCCGACCGCGGTCGTGTGCGCCAGTGACGCCTTGGCCCTCGGTTTTGCCAAAGGCATCCTGGATGCGGGTCTTCGCATTCCCGAGGACGTGTCCCTCGTTGGCTTCGACAACTCTCCGGAAGGCGAGATGTTCTGGCCGGGTTTGACGTCCGTCGCACAGCCGAGCCGCGAGATGGCCAAGGCCGCGTGCGCGGCGCTTCTGGCGCACATCGACGGTAAACCCGCGGCTACCAACAACGACTTCGAGATGAACCTGTGCGTGCGCTCCAGCACCCGCGCCATCAGTGCCGACACGAAGGGCTCGCGCTCGTCGCGGCCCCGCGCTCGTCAGCCAGGGTGATTCACAACGTCGCGCCAGCGCGCGCCGAAACGATCGCTTTCACGCACGCCGCCATGTCGGGTTCGTAGTCGTAGGTGAGCTCCGCCGCGGGATAGGTGGTCGTGCTTTGCCAATCGTCTGCGTTGGCCAACGTGTCTTCGGTGACCGACCAAGTGACGTTGGCGCCGACGTGATTGTCGCGTAGGTCCCAATAGCCGACGACGTCGCTGTACCGTGAGGTGACGGGGTTACTCGCGTTCTCGAAGTAGTTCGACTCGATCAACGCCACGCCTCCCATACGAACGTTGATACCGCTATCGAGAATCCGATCAAAGTAGTTGTTGAACAGGTGAATATAACCAAAGCGATGGAGCGGGGTACGCGAGACGACGTTCTCGTACCAGTTGTGGTGGAACGTGACGTAACGATCCATGTCGTCCGTATCGCTGCTGCCGAGCAGTCCAGTCTTCTGGTGGTCGTGGAGATGATTGTAGGAGATCGTGATGTAGCGAGCGCCCTTCTTGATGTCGATGAGACCATCGAACTCAGTGTCGCCTGCACCTTCGCAATCATCCTTGGTATGGCTGAAGAGGTCGTTGTGATCGATCCAGACATGTTCCACATCTCCGTTCGTTCCGTTGCCTTCGATCGTGATCGCGTCCGAGTCCCCGCCTCCGGGTAGCAGCCCCATCGTCATGTTGCGGACGATCACGTTCTTGGCGCGGTTGATTTTGATCCCGAAGTTCGCCGAGGACCCCGGCGCGCCCTCGAACGTGACGTTGTCGACTTCCTTGATGTACAAGATCTGCGCGTCCTTGGTGTGCTGGGCGCAGACGTCGCCGATCGTGCCGTAGTCGAACGCGCCCGTGTAGCGCACCACGAGCGCCGACTGAGTGCCGTCTTTGAAGGCGTCGCGGTAGGCTTCGAGCGCGGCCTCCGCTTCGGCAAACGAGGAGACCTCGACGGCGGCTGCGTTGCCACCACCGGTCGTCGCGGCGCCATAGCCGATGGGTGCGCGCTCATCCGTCATCGGTTGGCAGTCGCCGGGCGGAGGGGGTTCTGGTTCATCTACCGACGTCGCGGGCTCCGAAGTCGTGACGACCTCGTTTTGTGTCTCGGTCTCGCTGTCGGTTTCCGTCGCTCGTGAAACCGAGTCCGTCTCACCGTTCGAGGTCGTCGGCGCCGTCGTCTCCGTGGAGCTCGCCTCGTTCGACGTCGGCTCCGAGGTCGTCACGCTTGGACCGGTAGACGACGTCGGCGACGTCGGCGTTGTGTTGCCCGGGGGAAAAACCGACGGCGCGGTAACGTTCGGTGCCGTTGGGTTTTCGGAGTCGACCGGCATCGGCGCGGTGCTGCTTGGATCCGCGGTGGTACTCGCCTCGCCACTGTTCGAGGGGGAGCACGCGAGTAGGAGCAGCGGCGTGAACGCGAACCGTCGCAGCAGACCGAGCGGCACACCCACGCGACGCCATGCGCGTAGTGACGGCAAATTCGAGACGCGCCTCTCGGCATGGGTGCCGGGCGCGACGTTGCAATTGATCATGATGTTGGATGCACTCGTGCACCGTCTCGATCACCGGGTCTGCCGCGAGGAGCGGTTTCGAGCGCTGCCTTGCCTCCGCTTTTCCGCCGGCGATCGCGCCGCGAGCCGAGCCGTACCACTTGGGTGAGGCCGTTTACACCACGACGCATGCTGCGAAATCCGGCGCTTCGAGTAACGCTGTGTTTGTCCGTTGCTGCTGATGGTGGCGCGCCTATTGGGTTACCGGTGGCGACCACCCGCCCAAGATCGCCGCCGGGTCACGATAGGTGGCCGCCTCGTTCTGGCTCAGCTGCCGCGACCCGGTGAGACGTTGGGAGGTGTCGACCAAGTTTCCGCTCGGAGTGCGGCTCCGGTACTCGAGGAAACGCAACGACTGCGGCGCGCCGCCGCCGGAGATGAGCCAGCCCGCCGCAGAAATGTGGGCGCCCATTTCGCAATCGATGTACGCAACTTCGCTGCTCGGATACTCAGCGACATCGATGCGAGCGAGTACGTCACCCGTTATGCCTGGGTCGCTCGTCAGTTTGGAGTCGACGAACACGTAACCGTGAGCGTTGGCGCCGTTTCGAGCCTGGACGTTGTAACCCTTGCGCCCCGTCGTGTGGACCTCACAGCGATTGAAGTACACGGTGCCGGTACCCCAGATGTAGTCGACGTTGCCTGCGATGTAACAGTCTTCGGCGTAGATGCGGCCCGACCACAGCAGCGTGTCCTGAAGGCTCAGGATGCTCGAGTTGCGCACGACGCACTGATCGCAGCTGAGCAGCGCGAGCGCTTCCGCTTGCGAGCCATCCTGCGGCGTCAGGTTGTGGATCGTGACGTTCTCGATTGTGAGCCCCGTGACGGACTCACTGCCGATGAGCGCCCTGCCGCGCGTGCTCGGGTTGAGGGTGTTGTTGTTGATGCCTTTGAAGGCCGTGGTCTCGCGGTCGTCGCCGCTGATCGTTAGGCCGCGTTTGTTCTTGAAGTACACGAGCCCGTAGTAGTTGCCGGGCCCGACGCTGATCGTGGTGTCGTCCCGGGCAGCGTCGATCGCGGCTTGGAGCGTGCAGAACTGCGCCGAGTCGTCGAGCGCGACGCGCAACGTGTCCGTGTTGCTGGGGGGAGCGCCGATGGTGGAGAAGCGCCACGTCTGCTCGTCGTCGACGGTGAACGGCCCGGAAGGCCCGGTCACGACGCCCGAGTCGACTTTCACGAAGTACGTCTTGCCGTATCCGAGCCCCGCCGCGGGCAAGGTGACGATGACCTCGTTTGCGTCGACGAAGGCCCGTTTGGACAACTTGAACGTCGAGCCTCCCAGGTTGTCACTGGGGTTGCCTTGAGCGAGATCGACGGTCGCGACGGGGGTGTTGGGTGAGGCCGCGTCGTAGACGCTGACCTTGCCCTTGGCACCCAAGCTCGGTTTGCTCGCGAACCAAAGGTGCAGCGTGGGATCCGGGCACACCCCCGTGGCCCCCGGGAGCGGAAACATGCCGGTGACGCCCGCTGGCAGATTAACGGGCGGTTCGGGCATCGTCGAGGCATCACTCGTCGATGACGCGTCGCTCGAGGTGACGTCTTCTTCAGCGGTCGAGAGCTGGTCCGAAGGCGCGGTGGGACTGGAGTCGTCGGTCGCGACGTCCTCGGTCGCGCCGGTGGGCGTGCCGGGCGGACGCGTGGGCATACCTGGGGTGACGGCAGTGGAGGCACCTGGCGTTACGGCGGGAGGCTTCGGGTTACCCGGAGCGACTGGCGTTGCCGGCGCCGATGCAGACGGCGCTGCGCCCGACGTCACGCCGGCGCTGGTGCTTGGCGTTGCGGTGGAGGCGTCGAGCGACGCCGAGGGCGTGGCCTCGGAAGCGTTACTGCCGTCCCCGGCGCACCCCGTCGCGGCGAGCGCCACGCAGACGACCATCGTCCGGACCCGACCCAAAACCTCGGGGACGAGGGGTTGGCCCGTTGGCTCCGTCGACGTGACTACGCGCTTGCCCATGCGCGTTGGATGCGCCAGCCGCGACGCGCGATCACGCCGATGAAGCGGTTCCAGATACGACCGTCGCGCTTTCGGTCGCCGCGCGACCGCGAGCCAGCAGTTGAACTGTCGCAGCGTAACTATCGCTCTGCAGCAGAGTCGCGGGGCTCAACGTCTGCGCGAGGTGTGTGCGTCGACGCAAAAAGTCGTCCGGATGTTCGACGTACTCATGACGTCCCGCGTAAACGGCTTCGGCGCGAAGCACGTCGGAGTCGGCGTAAAGCGGCGCTCCGAGGCTCGCGTCCTCGCGCACCAGCGCCACGATTGCGTGCGCTCGCGTGCCGTAACAGCGCCACAGCCGCATCGCCGTCGTTTCGTTCATGTACGGTTTCGAAACGCTCAGCCACTTGGCGCGTTCGTCCGCCGAGCCTTCCCCGTACCATCGCGGTTTGGCCGAGCTCACCGCTACACCGAGCTCGGCGACGGTGTGCACGAGCTCTTCGCCGACGTTCAGGCAGTCCGTCAACTTACCTCCGAAGATCGTGACGTGGCGTTGCGCGGTCGCGACCTCGACCACGTGTTTGCGGCTCAGAGCCGTCCAGTCCGTGTCTCCAGCCGCGGTTTTGGCCGTCTTGGCGACGACCAACGGCCGTACTCCGCAGCGCTCGGCCAACACGTCGTCGAGCGTCAGCGGGCGCGCGAGCTGGAGCTTGGCGTTGATGTTGTCCAAGATGAACTGGCGGTCGGCATCCGTGGTTTTGGGCGGTAGCTCCAGTGTGCGCGTATCCGTCGTACCGATGCACGAACGGTTGCCGAGCGGGATGGCGAAAAACAGCCGCCCATCGCTTGCAAAAAATGCCAACACACGGTCGGCCTCGGCGATGCGCTCGACGTTGAGGTGCACACCCTTCGAGAGCACGTGATGATACCGCGTGGAGATGCCGGCGCTCGCGTTCATCTGGTCCGCGTATGGACCGCACGCATTGATGAGCACGGTGGCAGTGACTTCGACGACACGCTCCGCGCCGTGCTCGACCGCATCGTCAAGGCGCGCCGCGAGGTCGTGCACCTGCACCGTCCATCGCTTGCCGTCGAAGGACGGATTTTGGACCCGCGCGTGGTTCAAGGCCACGGCGCCGTGCTCGACGGCGTTACGCACGAAACCGAACACGAACCGCGCGTCACCGTCCACGAGGTGCGCGTCCGAATATTCGAAGCCGCCCACACTCGCCTCGACGTTGATCAGCGGCTGTTCGCGCTTCAACTGGCGTCGAGAGAGCAGCCGCGGCGGCTTCGTGAAGAAGCTGCCGATGATCCAGTACAACCACGCGCCGACGTAGAGAAACCAGCGCGGCCAACGAAACCCGCGGGGCACCGTCGTCAAGAACCGCGTTTCACGGACCGCGGTCGGATACGCGCGCATCAGCGCGTTACGCGCCACACACAACTTGCGCACCAAGCCGAACTCGAGGTTCTCCATGTACTTGATGCCGC
>CBINDO010000205.1:0-14778 GCA_966249405.1 uncultured bacterium
TCCGCGCCGCACGCTGAGAACTTGGTGCCCCCTAAACCTCCCGAATCCGTGCACGACGACGACGCCTACCTCTTTCTGTGGGAAGCGTCGTTCCTCGTCAGCGTCTCTTGAAGGACGGACTCAACGTAGCTTGGTGATGGAGAACACCAACCCGTCGACACTCCCCATCACTTCCGACGGCGCGGTATCCATAGCGGACAGATCCGAGACCGTGATGGTCGCCCCATTCACCTCTGCCTGTCGGTTCGTAGAGACGACGCGCCGACCCCCGAGAGTGAACGGGGTAACGCTACCCGAGGTCGGTGGCAGATTCATCAGGCTCCCCGTGGGCGCATCGCCGACATCGAGACTCGCCCATCTCCAGGCCGGCGCGCTCGCAACGACGCGGGCGTTCGACTCCGGCGTGATCGGCGCGAGCGCTTCGTCCAGCACCTTCAAAAAGACGGATCCATTGTTGGCGACGGACATGCTGCCTGCGACGTTCCCATCGAATACCGAGCTCAGCTCTACGTGGAACTCCGAATCGAACTCCATGTCTTCGGGGTCGAAGCGCAGCAAACAAGGCTCTGCTATCTCGTCCGCCGCGTTGATGCGCTGGTAAGCGGAAGCATAGGCTTCGGTCGCGAGGTACACCCAGCCGTCACTGGCGAGTACCCCGTCCCGAACGTAGCCACAACGATCGTCAGTGACGACTCGAGCACTGTCTTCTTCCGTGTCTAGCACCACCACCACGGCAGGCGCTGTCGGAACCACACTCTGCCTCAAGCCGACAAAGGTGATCACTTGGTCACCATTGCGGATTGGGGCAGCTGACGAAGTGATGGTGACGCCCTCTACGTCGGCGGGCACGATGTCCAAAGGGATCGGTTGGCCGACTGTCATTTCCGCGGGGTTCCAGACCACCACCTGGCTGTTGTCGCCATCGAAGAAGTAGCTCTTGTTGGAGCTCTGGAATACGAACTGGCCTCCGTACTCGTGAATGTCGGTTACCCCAACGCCCGCGAAGCTGAGCGTGGGCTCTTCGGCAACCAACTCGTCGGAATCGTCCAATCGATACCGTGTGATGGTGGTACCGTTGGTGACGTAAGTGACCCCAAGGTCGTCGGGGCCCACCGCCAACGCCCGCCCTTGGAGTTCGATCGCGTCGTCCAGGGTGACGTGAGCATCTAGGCGCGGCGAGGTCGCGAGGTACGTTAGCCACGTATTGCCATCGTAAACCTGCGCTCCGAACACGTACAACGCGTCTTGCTGCGGTTCTTCCGTAGTCGTTGGGTCCGTTGCGGAGTCGCCCTCGTCCATCGATTCGGTGTTGCTCCCACCGTCGTTGCTGGGCGTCGAGCCGTCTACACCACGAATCACTCCGCCGTCGAGGCCGACTGGTTCGGCGCTGGTGTTACCCGGGTCCGCAGCGGCGTCTGGCGGCACTGCAGAAGCGTCGATCGTGGTCTCAATCGGTTCGGTGTTGTCCGCTCCGTTGGTTGCCTCTCCAGTCTCTTGCGCCGGTTGGCGGCCCGCGTCCACCTCCGTGACCACGACGCCGTCGTCGTCACTACAAGCCGGAAGAACGGCGGCGAGCACCAAGCCCAATGTTTTCCTAGTATCGAAATGTCTCATATTCACTGCCCTTTGTCATTCGAAGTACGTTCAGCCCGGAACGCGAACTTGAGAAAGAACGCTCGCCCAGGCCTTTGCACCCCATAGAAGTCCATCACCAACGCGTCGAAGGCATTGTTGACCTCCGCTGCTGCACTGAAAGAACCGGAGACCGTGGTCAGCGCGTAACGCAACGCGCAGGTGTGCACGGTCTGAGCGTCGACTCGCAATCGTGTCGCGGCGTCCCCTCGCTGACCCGTACTCAGCGGAAAGCCGTGAACGTACCCAACGTTCCAGTCGAAACCTACGCTGTCGTGTTCGTTCAGGATCTGGGACTGCGAGAGTGTGGCTTGAGCGTTTGCCCAAAACCAAGGGTCGCTCGGCAAGCGCACCGCTTGCTCCCCCGAAGTGTCACGCGAGTGAATCCAGGTTCCGTTGGCCATCAACTGCAACCAGTCCTCTGGCGCCGTCCATTGCACCATGCCTTCACCCCCGAGGACGCGGCTGTGAGCGATGTTGTCGTAGATCGAGTATCCGGTGACGGCCTGCAGCCAGATCCGATCATTCAGGAATCTGCCGAATCCACGAACGTAGGCTGATGCCTCACCGCCGTCGGCAAACGTGACCGCGCCATGAAGTTCTACGTTCACGTTGTGGCTACGCTCGGCCGCGAGTTCCAGATTATCGACGACTTGCGAGCCGTCGCCAAAGATCTCCTCCAAGCTCGGGAACCGGACCGCGTACTCGTAGGACGCTTTGGCGTAGACACGCTCCGACAAGTCGAAGCGCAGGGCGTCGCCAAACCCGCCGTAGGTCTTCAATTGATCCCAGTCGCGGCGATTGCCGTTGGGTAACGTCTCGCGGGCGTCGAGGTGACGCCCGTACCACTTGGTGAACACGTCGTTCGTCCAAACGCCGTCTGTTTCGCGAAACTCGTAATCCAAACCAACTACTGCAGTCGTGAAGCGGCGCTTCGCCGCGAGAGGGTCGGGGACGTGCTCGAGGAGCACCTCGTCCTTGCCGCGACGCGAACTCGACGTGGGCGCCACGGATGCCCTCAGCTCATGCTGTGGGTGTACGAGCCAGCTACCGTCGATGCGCGCCAACAAGTGACGGTCGCTGATCTTGGCGTCTACGGGTACAGCCGAGACCTCGCCGCGTGAACGCCGCTCGATGACGCAGCGGCCAAACCAGTCGTAGGAACACCGCGCCACATCTTTGTAGGTCAGGCGTTCGTTCGTAAACCCTACCCGCGTATCGATTCGCACCCGCTCGCTGACGACTTGGTGCGTGAGCAGGAGCCCCGCTGCCGTTCGACCGTAGGTCACCTCGCCGTAAGGGTTCTGATTGGCGAGACCCACGTCGTCGTGAGGGATCTCCTTGTGGTGATCGGTGAAAAACCCGCGCAAGACGAGGTGCTTGGCCCAAGGCATCTCCACCACCCCTAGTTCCAGGCCCACGCCGTCGGCTGCGTAGGCGTTGTGGAAGTGCGGCCGCGACGTGTGAGACACCCGTCCCCGTGCGTCCAAGACGGGGACGTCGCGCAGCGTGTAGTCGTTGTCGGCTCGGTCGCGAAACGCGTTTACCTGCACCATGTAGTGTTGCGAGCCGTCTCTGTGAACAGCACTGGCAGCGAGACGCGTCGTACCAAACGAGCCCGTCGACACCGAGCCGCCCGCGCGGCTGCCATCACGAGTGGTTACGGTCGACAGGTTCACTGCCCCGCCGAGCGCATCCGCTCCGAGTCGAGCTGGCACGACGCCATGGTGGATTTCGATGTGCTCCAGCTGCTCCAGGGGGACGTTGGCGACGCCCAACGAATAGCCAGCGTAGCGCAAGGGTACGCCGTCGATGAAGAAGCGCACTTGCTCGTTGGAGAGCCCATCCAGGGAGAAGCGGGTGAACCCGCCGAGTCCCCCCATGGTTCGGACACTGGCACCTTCTTGCCTAGCGAGAACCTCTCCGAGCGACCCGGTGCGTTGCCGCGCCGTCGTCAACTCCACGACCGATACCGCGTTCGCCCCACGTTGCAGTCGCTCCGCGGCAGACGGTCCCTGCACGACCACCTCGAGCGGTGCATCGTCTATCCCGGTGCCCGCGCCCGCAACGGGACTAGACCGCTCGTGCTTTGGCTCCTGGGCGGCATCGACCGGGAGGGTAAGGGCGGCAAGCCGAGGCTCGGGTGCCAGGCGCGCCGCGGCACCTGACTCAGGTTCGTCGTCGACGCAACGCATCCTGTAGGTTATCTTGGCGGCGTTGGGCTCACCGTTGCGAAGCGCCGGAGCGAAGCGGAGCGCAAACAAACTGTTGCGAACCAGTCCCGCCAAGTGCTCACCGACGTCGGCAACGACTGCTACGTCACTGACTTCTCCGTCGCGCCCAACCGTCAACACAGCGTCCACGAACGGCAGGCCGCAGCTCTGCAAGACGGGCTCGCTCCCGAGCAAGCGCGGCGGCACGACGCCATTCATCGAAGACGATCGAGGCTCGGGCGCGCTAGCGAACACGCCGTCCACCGAGCGCGAAGTCTCGGCGCCAGACGCAAGTTGCGCACTCGCATGGTGACTGAATAGGAGTAGCGCAACCGCGCCGGCGCGCCGTTTCATCGCACCATTTCCGCCAGTGATTCGCAAACAGCCGCGATCAAACCTCGGATCTGCTCTGGCGTGTGGGCGGCGCCCAAGAAGTTTACGTCTCGCCGCAACAAGAACCCGCGGCGAGCCATCAGCCCAACGAAGCGCGTCATGCGAGGGACGTGTTCGGCTGGAGCGCTCGAAAAAGAGAATAGCGGGATCGCATCGTAACCGCACACTCGAAGGGTCGAACCCAGGCGCTCGGCTGCTGCGTTGACGCCCTCTCTCAGGTCCCGACCCAAGCGTGCGATGTGGTCGAAGTAGTCCGACTCCTGGTAAACGCGGAGTGCGGCTTCGCAGACGGCGAGTGACAACAACTCGCCACCAAATGTGGTCGAGACTTGCAGCTCACTCATGCGCGACATCAACTCCTTGTTCCCAATGAGCGCAGATAGCGGCATCCCCGCCGCAAGCGCTTTGGAGTAACACGACAGATCGGCCTGCACACCGAAGTACTCCTGGGCTCCGCCTAGCGCCAACCGGAAGCCCGTGACGACTTCGTCCATGACTAGCAACACTCCCCGGCGGGTACATTCTCTTCGAAGCTCCTGCAGGAACTCCAACGACAATCGTCGATTGTAGGGTACCGACAAAACCAGCGCTGCTAGCTGTTGCCCACGCTCCCGCAAGACCTCAAGCAAGGCCGATTCTTGCGTGACCTCGAACAGCGGCATGCGACGAGTCAGGCCAGCAACGGCGGTAGGGATGCCTGGGGTATCGTATTGGAAGTGGTCGTGCCAGCCGTTGTAGCCAACGGTGAGAATGTGCTCACGCTTGGTAACGTGTCGGGCAAGCCGTACTGCCGCACTCGTCGCGTCGGCGCCAGTCTTGAACAGCCTGACCAACCTACGGTTGCCGTTGCTGGCTTCGGTAATGCGCGGCGCGGTCGCAGCGAGCAAGGACTCCGCCACACGCACCTCGAGGTCGGTCGGCAGGGAATGGATGAGCCCTCGCTCCAATGTGTCTCGCAGGGCGACACTGACCGCCGGGTGGTTGTGCCCCAACGAGTTCGCGCCTAGACCGCAGATGAAGTCCACGTAGGAATTGCCATCGGCATCGACCACTTCGGCGCCCCATCCACGCTCGATGTAAACGGGGTACGAGCCTGGGCAGAATTGCTCTGGACGTTTCATCATGGAAAAAGTCAGGCCCGCGATTGAGTCCTGCGCCCGAGCGAGGAGCGCCGTGGAGCGCGCGAGACACAGCTCGTCGCCGGCGGCCGAGAGAGTGTGATTCAGCATGCCCTTTTCTATTGCAAATAATTTTCATTTTCAAGACGATTCGAGAATGCGTGACCTCACCGCTGCTGAGCTCGGGATCTTTCTGGGACATCGAACCGCGAACGATCCGACGATTTACAACTGCGCCGAGCTCGTCGAGTTCACGCGTCCCATCGACGTCGATCTGTTCGAACGTGCGCTGCTCGAAGCGTGCAGTCGAATCGAAGTACTCAATACGCGCTTCTTCGAACACCAAGGCACGCCCAAGGCTGCTCACTCGGCCGGCGTCCTCGAGAAGAGTCGGGGCTTCTCGAGACGAGCTCCGTTCGAACGCGACACGGACGTCGCAGGCCAAACGGGTAGTGAGACACCGCGGTCAGCGCCGATGAGCCTGCAACGCTACGTGCTCGACCCTTTCGATCTCGAGAATGGTGAAGTAACGAGGCATGTGTTGTTGGTCGAAGGCGGGGAGCTTTACGGCTGGCTGCACGTAGCCCATCACATCGCCCTCGACGGGTATGGGTTTCATCTGGTGGCTCGTGCGGTCGCGTCTGAGTACTGCGCACTGGTGAGTGGACGAGCACGCACCGAGGCTCAGGAACCAGGCGCGTGCACCTCCCTGGCGGACCTGGCCGCTGATGATCGGGGATACCAAAATTCGCCGTCACATCAGGAGGATCTCGCGTATTTCGAGCGAGCTCCTCTGTCGCGCTTCCCTCCTGCGCGTCTCACCCCCTACGAGTTCCACGCGGGGCAAGGCCTAACGTCAGGTCCGGCCCGTCCGCTGCGGCAACAACGCCACGTCGGGACCGACGCGATGGCTTCGCTGCACGCATACGCGCGACGTTGCAACGCCTCGTGGCCGGAGTGCGTGCTCGCCATCACGGCGCAATTCACCAGCCAGCGCAGCGGCTTACGTCGCTTCGCGTGTGGGGTCCCAGTGATGCTGCGCATCGGAACACCCAAGCTGAAGGTGCCATGCATGGCAATGAACATCGTCCAGCTGCCTTTCACCGTCTCACCCGGCCAAACCGTCGAGGACACCGTGCAACAGCTCCAGCTTCGCTGGCGCGAGCAGTCCCCACACCACCGCGCGCGGTACGAAGAGCTCGGCGATGTCTCCTTTGGCCCGATCGTCAATGTCATTCCGTTCTCCGAGCCGCTGACGTTTGGCGAGGTTGGTTCACGGTCGACGAACTTGAGCGCGGGACCAGTAAACGATCTGGCGTTCATGATTGCGCTCCGGAGTGACGGACTAGAGCTGACGATCGACGGACATCCAATGCTGTTCAATTGCGAATCACTCGCACGATTGGCCGACGAGTGGGTCGAATTCCTGGAAGCCATTTTGCACGCGCGCCCCGCGCCCTGGAGTTCCTCGAGCCGCCCAACGGCACTTCCCGACGTCGTGGAACGATGGCTGAGCAGCGCTCGCCGGCATGCGACGTCGGTAGCACTCGAACGAGGGAACGAGCACCTGACCTACGACCAACTGCGGGTGAGCGTCGAGCGGGCGGCACGCACCGTAGCGCGGCACATAACTGCTCCCTTGGCGGGGTGTGCCCATCAAGTGGTAGCGCTCGAGCTGCCACGCGGAATAGAGGCGGTCGTTCTCCTGCTTGCAGCCGCGACGGCTGGTGCCTGTTACGCGTTTCTCGATCCCGACCAGCCGCTCGAGCGTCGAAAGAACCTGATGAGCCGCTTGAGACCTGCACTGCTAGTGACTCCGTCGCCCGAAGTGTGGAGCGGTATCGCCGTTGAGACGCACGTGCTCACCCCGACCGAGCTGCTGAACAGTTACGGTTTCGAGGAGCCTCTCGAGGTTGCATCCGACCCCACCGATCCCGCGTACATCGTGTTCACGTCTGGTTCGACCGGCTCGGCCAAGGGCGTCGTGGTTGGCCGAGGGGCTCTTTCCGCGTTCGTCGACGGTGCCCTCGCCGCCTACCCGATGAGCAGTCAGGACAGGGTTCTGCAGTTTGCCCCGTTGACGTTCGACGCGAGCGTCGAGGAGATCTTCTGCACGTTGTGCGCTGGCGGCACGCTCGTGATGCGTGATGCCGCGATGCTCGACTCGATGTCAAACTTCGTCGCGGCCTGCACTCGCAGCGGCATCACCGTTCTCGACCTACCGACTGCGTTCTGGCACGAGTGGGTGGAGTACATGAACGGCTCGGCATCCTGCCCGGCCTCTTTGCGCACCGTGATCATCGGAGGTGAGGCCGCCGATCCAGTCCGTGTGGCCGCGTTCCGCAAGTACGCGCCACGGGTCACGCTCGTCAACACATACGGCCCAAGTGAAACGACAGTGGTCGCGACGTACGCCGTTTTGAGCGACTCCGATCTTGCAACCCCCGTGACTATCGGTCGTCCCCTCGCGGGTGTTCAAGCTCATCTCGTCGACGAGGCTGGGGGTGAAGTGATCGGAGCCGGCGAAGGTGAACTGTGGCTCACGGGGCAGCAGCTCGCGTCCAGCTACTGGGGCCAACGGGGCGAAAGCAAAGCCAAGTTCGTTCCACTCGGGACGCCGCCGGTTCGCGCGTACCGCACTGGCGATCGCGTCCGGCGCTCTATCACGGGCGAACTCTACTTTCTCGGCCGACTCGACCACGAGCTCAAGCTCAGCGGCTACCGCATCAACCCGGCGGAGGTCGAAGCGCTCATCAATGCGCACGAGGCGGTGGCAACGAGCGTCGTCACGGCCGACAAACGCTACGGGCATGTGGTTCTAGTCGCCCACGTTCAACCGAGAGTCGCGCGCCGAGAGGCGCCCTCAGCTGGCACGCGACTGGACGCAGTGCTCCGGCAGTACCTGCTCGAGCGCTTGCCGTCGCCCATGGTCCCAACGCACTACGTCCTGCACGACACACTTCCGGTCACCACTAGCGGCAAAGTGGATCGGCAGCGCTTGATTGCAGGCGAGACCCCGCTCGATGCCCCACGGATCGTGGACCCTCTCTTCACTCGAAACCCGGGCCGCGACTTGCTCTCGACGTGGCGGACAGTCCTCGGCCGCCCAGACGCTGGGCCCGACGACGACTTCTTTCGCTTGGGAGGGCATAGCCTGCAGGTCATTCAGTTGGCCGCGCGGCTAAACGGCTCTCTCCCTGATGCCTCCGTTTCGGCAATCTTCCGCAACCCCACACCGCGCGCATTACTGAAGTACCTGACCAGCACTCAGCACGACGAACGTCTGTCTCACCTCGACGTACCACGGCTCGAGTTCGCTCCGCCGACCCGAGCGGCGAGCGGTGCTACCATTTCTTCGGTGCTGCTCACCGGGGCCACCGGATTCTTGGGGGCGAACTTGGTCGGCACCTTGTTGGCGCATCCGATTTCGCTCACCTGTGTCGTGCGCGACGTCAGCGAGGACGCCGCGCGTGCACGGCTGCTGTCGGCTGTGTCCGGACATCGTTGCGCGCTCAACGAGGAACAGGTGTCGCGGCTGTCGATACTCCCGTTGGACTTGACCACGCCGCTGACGGCACCGGAAGCGCGCGCCAAGTTGGGTGTGCACGACGTAGTCCTCCACTGCGCTGCGGAAGTAAATCTCACCCGGTCGTTCGGCAGCCTCGCGCCAGCGAACGTCACGGCGACTCGTTGGCTACTCGAGTACGCCCACGCCGTGGCGGCACGGTTTTGCTACGTCTCCACTTTAGCAGTCGCACCGCACGAAGAAAGCGGTCACCGACACATCGAGGAGCGCTTCTTCGACGCTCACGATGGCCTGACCGATGGCTATCAACAGTCCAAATGGCAAGCCGAACAGCTCTGCGAGCAGGCTGGACGCTCGGGGCTCGACGTTCGAGTCGTTCGCCTGGGACGAGTCGTCGGCTCCACCGAAGATCCGGCGGTGAATCCCAACGATCTCGTATGGCGAGTCGCACGGGCCGCCACGCGCTGTGGAAGCTGGCCAGACTTGGCGTTCGCCGAAGTGTGGACCACCGTGGACACCTCGGCCCAAGTGTTGACGCGGCTGGCATTAGGCAAACGCGCTGCCAGGAGCCAACCAAAGGGGAAGGTTTACCACGTGGCGCACCAGGCCACCGTCCAGCTCGACCGCGTGTATCAGCGCTTGATTGCGCGTGGCTTCGCGCTGACGCGCTGTCCGCTCGAACGCTGGCTCCCCATCGTGCGGGGCAGCGCGGACGCCGAGGATCTCGCCACGTTGGCGTTCTTCGAGCTCACCTCGAAGGAAGGAAGGTTGCCCACCCATCAGACCTTCGACTGCTCGCACCTGCTGCGTGCATTACCGGACTTGGACTTGACGCCGATCGACGATGGCCTGCTCGATCGTTACGTGGATGCGGCGATTGAAGACGGCTTCCTGCCGTCGCCCGGCCCTGGTGTGCAAAGTTGAGGTTGGCGGCGATCGGAGTTCAGAGCAAGTCTTGGTCGTTGGTGCGTGGCGGGAGGGCCTGGGTCCGGCAAGCGGTGGCCGTCTTCAACTCGTGACCGGGAGGACGCGCGTCGGCTGAATCAACCTCGCCAAGATCTCGCCCACGGTGATCAATCGACCGCACCGAACGCGCACGGCTGGGACCCGCAAATCGCGCAGCAGCCCGACCACGGGGGCCACTGGATAAAGGTTCGACAATTGGCTGGATACCAGTTCAGCAAAAGCCGCTGGCTGGAGCATCGCGACGTCTTCGGTGCGGTCATTGATGCGAACCTCGAACGACCCTGCGTCGAACAGAGCGCCCTCCCTCCCCAACTCGCGTTCGAGCAAGTGGCACGCGTGCATCACGGCATGCATCGCTTCGGCCAGCGCTGACACGCCGCTTCGCCCGATGCGCTTGCGCACGTAAGCCAACCCGAGCTGCCCGCCAGAGTCGTCCCAGTGGTAGTTGCCGAGGTGGCCGATCAACGTGATGCCAGGTCCTTGGTATACGTGACGATAGTCGGCCACATCTATCAACGTTTCACCCAGAGCCCTTTCGGTGATCCACCGGTGAAAGGCATCGATCACCCGCGGCGACCAGGCCTCGTCGAAGGCGCGGGCGTACACCTTTATGTACAACTTGTGCGGGATCACGCGTGGCTCCCGGGCGCTCGGACTGCGACGTCCAGCACCGACACTGAGGTGGCCTTGGACTTCGCGTGGTAGGCATGCGCCGCGTCGATGAATAGTCGCGCCTCTTCGACTCTCTGGCGCGCAGCCTGCGCCGACGGCGACAACGCCGAGGCGTTGACGAAGTAGCGCGAGAATCGCCCGCCCGGCGAGGCTGCGTCGAACTCTCCGGTACTCCCCAACAATCTCTCGAACGTGGAATGCACCAGCTCCGCGTCGTCCGGCAGGTTTGGCTCGAGTGACAGACACGCCGCACGCGCGGCGTGGTGCATTGCCAAACGCGCGCCGGCCTCGGCGTTTGCAGGCTGACCCTCGTCGAGCGCCAACTGGGCTTCGAAGACCAATCGTTCACTCTCGGCAAACGCAAACTCGGCGGGCGAGATCACCTCGCCGGCGCATTCGCCGACGCCTATGTCGCCGGTAGTGTACCCCCGGACGTCACCCCAGTCGCGGTACAGGTCAGGCGCTTGCTCGAAGCTCGGAACGTCACAGAGCTCGCGCATCAGCTCTTTGACCCGCCGCTTGCCGGCGCGGTGAGCCCACTTTTGGAATGACTCGTCCCCCTGACGCTCGGTCGCGAAAGCCTGGGTCAACAAGGCGACCGCATGGGGGACGCGCTTGGAAGGAATCGCCCCGATGGCCAGCCCGAACTCGCGGGCGTTGTTGGACCACGATCCGCCCAACACCAGTTGAAAGTGCGGCACGCGACGCCCCCCGACGTTGCGACTCACGCCCAGGAATCCGATGTCGGCGACGTGATGCTGAGCACACGAGTTGAAGCAGCCACTACACTTGATGTGCAGACCTCGCACCTCGGGTGGCATGTCCTCGGCGTGCTGTCTCAGAGAACCCTCGAGTTCGCGAGCCAGACCCCGCGACGACGAGATGCCCAACTTGCACGTGTCCGTACCAGGGCAAGCGGTCACGTCTACGATCGTTCCAGCACCGGGCTGGTGCAGCCCCAAACGTCGCAATTGCGCGTGGACCGCAGCCACGTCGACGTCGCGCACCCAGCGCAGCAGCAGATTCTGCTCTGCGGTCGTCCGCAAGTCGCTCGCACAATATCGCCGCGCGAGCGCGGCGATGGCGCGACCTTGAGCCGGAGACAAGTCGCCGAGCGGCAATCGCACGGTGATTGCATTGTAACCCGGTTGACGTTGGGCCATCACGTTGTCTTGCAGGAAGCGTGGATCGACCTCCGCTGCCGTCTCACTCGCCTCGTCTGATGGCCCCGACTCATCGACGCGCACCCCTAGGTCGGCCGGGCCCCCCTCGCAGGACGCACGCGTCGCTTCTTCCATGAGGGAGGCCCATCGAGTGTCGAACTCCAGGTTCTCGAGCTCGTTGGCCACGAGACGTTTGAACTCCTCGATCCCGACCTTCTTCAGCAAGAACTTGAGGCGCGCGCGTGAGCGATTTTCTCTTTCTCCGTACTTGGCAAAAACGCGACAAATCGCCAACGAGAGCGGCAGCACGCGTTCGAGCGGGACGAACTCGTCGAGCAACTCCGCCGCATGGGGGATCGGGCCCAGCCCGCCGCCTACGTACATCGAGAACCCCCGCTCCGGAACGCCGGAGTCGTGACGCACGCGGGCGATGCAGCCGATGTCGTGAAACCCCGTCAAACCACACGGCTTGTCTTGGCACCCCGATAAAGCCACTTTGAACTTACGCCCCAGGTCTTGGGTGCCCGGATGCCCAAGTAGAAAGTGCGCAACCGCATGGGCGTATGGCGCGACGTCGAAGGCCTCGTCCTTGCACACGCCGGCGATCGGACACGCCGTGACGTTGCGTACCGCGTTGCCACACGCCTCACGCGTCGTGATCCCCACGCTCGCCAAGCGGCGCATCAACGCCGGGGTATCCTCCAAATGTACGTAGTGCAGCTGTATGTCCTGCCGCGTCGTTACGTGCAGGACCTGGTCCGAGTACTCCTCGGCGAGGTCACAAAGGACGTCGAGCTGCTTGGGGGTCAAACAACCGTAGGGGAGCTTGATCCGCTGCATACCGGGAGCATCCCAAACCGTTCCGGGGCCTTTCGTCAGGGTCTCGTCGAAGCCGAGGCGTTGAGCTTCTCGACCGTCGTGTCGCAGTCCATTGTCGTAACGTTGACCATAAGCGCCTCGCCGCAATCGAGTCTCCGCGAAGACTTTGTCGTCGATGCGCCCCTCTCGCCGCAACGTGAGCTGTGTCTCGAAAACATCGATCTCGCGTACCCAGTCGGCACGCGGCCCATCGTCAGTCAGCATCGGCAAGCGACGTACCATTGGTCTCACTCTCGATTGGTCTGGGACGCGTGCTCCCACCCCGTGGCGGAAGCCGGCTCGGCTCGACTGGAAGAGCGCCCCGCGGCCCGGCGTCATGCGCGGACACCGTTCAGTTGTGCGCCACCGATTGCGGCCACACAAGCAAATCATATTTGAAATTGACTCAAAGGATCCCTATGTGATTGGGCAATGGACGTGGCATTGGCGAAGACGTTTCTGGAGGTGGCCTCGGCCGGCAGCCTCGCGCGCGCCGCAGAGCGGCTGCACGTCACGCAGGCAGCGGTCAGCGCAAGGCTGCAAACCTTGGAAGCCGCGCTCGATCAACGGCTCTTCGTGCGCAACAAAGCTGGCGCACGGTTAACGGCGCAAGGTCGCGCGTTTTTACCCTACGCGTCGCAACTGACGAGCGTTTGGGAGCAAGCCAAGATCGAGGTTGCGGCGCTCGATGCTCACCCCGCGGCGCTCGCGATCGGCGGTGAAGTGAGCTTGTGGAGTGCGCTATTGGCCGACTGGCTCGTGGCGCTCCGCACCACGCGTCGCGACACCGTGCTGCGTACGCAGGTCGACAGCGCCGAGCGTTTGCTCGAGCAAGTGGGTTCCGGGGCGTTGGACGTCGCCGTGATTTATGCACCGCATCGCCGCCCAGGGGTAGAGACGACACTCGTACTCGAAGAAGAGTTGATAGCGGTGTCGACGCTGCCCGGCGATCGTTTGGAGCTCTCGAACTACGTCTACGTGGATTGGGGTTCAGACTTCCGAGCCCACCACGACCGCGCGCTACCCGAACTCCGGGACGCAACCACGACCGTTAGCTTGGGACCGCTTGCCCTGCGTTACATCTTGAGAATGGGCGGGACGGGATATTTTCGAACTCGCGCCGTCGAGCCGTACTTGGCTAGTGGCCAGCTCCACCGCGTGGACGACGCGCCGTTGTTTTCTTACGCCATCCATGCGGCTTTCTCCCAACATACGGCGCCCGACGGTCTTGCGTGGGCGTTGGCGGAGCTCCGCAGTGTAGCTGGGTCGTGCACCGAACGTTGGGCGTAGAGCTCGGTCGCGGCGGCAGTGCGTCGCTAGGAGCTGCGTCGGCTTTATTCCGGCGTCGTGACCTTGGGCCACGTGACGACGAAGCGCGCTCCCTTTCCTACTTCGCTTTCGAGCGCGATGTGACCTCCTACCCGCTCCAGAACACGCCTCACGATCGCTAATCCGATACCAGCACCCTCAACTTCGTCGCGCGGCCGCAGCTTCTCGAATGGCTGGAAGATTCGCTCGTGATAGGCGGCTGGAATGCCTGGCCCGTTGTCGCTGATTTCGATGACGACGTCCGCCTCGCGCGCGATAGCGCTCACGGTGACGGCGAGTTCGGGCGTTTGCCCTGCGTGTTTCAAGGCGTTGCCGACGAGATTCGAGATCACCTGCTGAAAGGGTGGCGGCGATGCCACCACGTACGCGTCTGGGCCCTTGAACTTGGTCACCTCCTGGGCACGGTCGCCGAGCAGCAGTACAGCGTCTACTACGGCTCCGCGCACCGACATCTGTTTCGCCGGCACCAGCGTCTCACCGGCTCGAGCGTAGTCGAGCAAGCCGTTGACGAGTAGATCCAGGCGCGAAGCCCGTGTGCGGAGGATCCGCAGCATTCCCTGCACGTTGTTCGACAGGAGTTCGCGGGGCAAGTCTTGTTCGAGCCAATACACGGCGTTCTGGATCGCCCGTAACGGCGCCTTCAAGTCGTGCGACGCGATGCTGGCAAACGCCTCGACGTCGTGGTTGATCCGCGTGAGCTCCGCCTTTTCTCTCGCGATCCGGACGTTCTCGACCTCTGCGGAGCGATCGGAAATGGACCACAAAGTGAACGCACCATTTTCGGACCTTTGCGGATGAACACTCAGCTCTATCGGAAACTCCGAGCCGTCTTTGCGCCGTCCCAACAAGATTTGGGAGAGGGGTTCCGTTTGCTGGGGCGCATCGTCACCGCCTCGAGCGCGTGCTCG
>CBINDO010000206.1:0-14771 GCA_966249405.1 uncultured bacterium
TGGGTGCGACACTTGCCGCACCCAGACTTGCGAACGCGTCCGCGCGTAGTCGTTCAGGGTGCGCACGTGTTCGTGTTGGGCGCCCGTCGAGGACTCACCGACGCCCCAAGGCGACTTGGCGCTCCCCCCCAAACACGCCGTCAACCCGAAGGCGAGCCCCAAACAACTCGCCGCGACACGCACTTCACCACGTTCACACGTCAGCATAACGACCTCGCCGATAGTTCCACATCACTCGCAACACCCGCAGCCCGTAAGTCAACGGGTTCAGGTGAGACACTTCGTCCCCATAATGCGTCGGGATGGGGGCCTCCCCGACGGCAAGACCGCGAGCACACGCGAGCGCGATGACCTCGAGATCGAAGTCGAAGCTGTCCGACAACTGGCCCAGCGGAAGGCGCAGGGCGCGCGGTCCGTACAGCAGGTAGCCGCTGTGATAGTCGGTAAGGCCCAACCCGAGGGTACGGTTCTCGACCACGTTGAGCAACGCGTTGCCCCAGTACTTGTAGAGCGGCATACCGCCCGCCAGAGCCGTGCCAGGCGCGATCCGGGAGCCTTGGACGAGATCGAGCTTTGCCCGTGAGAGGTGTTCGATGAGTTCCGGCAGCACCTCGGGGGCATACTGACCATCGGCGTGAATACACGCGACGATGTCCGCGCCGGATTGACGCGCGAGTTCGAGCCCATCTTTCATGGCGGCACCGTACCCGCCGTTCTTGGGGCGGCGGTGCAGTCTCACTGGGACGCCTGGGAGGTGCGTCTCACTGACGCGCCGCGCCGTGTCGTCGGTGCTACCGTCGTCGACGACGACGATTTGTTCCAACCCGACTTTCGACAACGCCGCTACCCGCGCCAGCACCATTTCGATGTGACGGGCCGCTTCGTACGCAGGGATTACGGCCCAGAGCCTCATTCCGAACTCGCCCTGGTGAGCCAAGCTGGTCGACTCGCAGCGACTTGCGCGGCGTAACGGGTGTAGTAGTCGCCGACGATCGCAGGCACGAGCTCCATCAACGTCTTGCGAGGCGCCCAATCCAAGAGCCGCCTCGCCTTGGTGATGTCCGGGATACGCTGCAGTGTATCGTCGTAACCCTCGCCATAAACGGCCTCGGCGGTTACGGTCTGGAAGCGCGCGGTAGGTCGATCTGGGCAGAGCTTCGAGAAAGCTTGCGCCATGAGGCTGCCGAGCGTCGCAATACTCACGTCGTTGTCGGGATTGCCGAGATTGAATATCTCACCCTGGCTGCGCTCGGGTCGTTCGACGATACGTACGACCGCTTCGACCATGTCGCTCACATCCATGAACGCCCTGCGTTGTTCGCCACCATTGACCAACGGGAGCGCCTCACCGCGCAGCAGGGCATTCATGAAGCAAGCGAGCACACGCGGCGTTCCCTCGCCGTCGATACCGGGCAGGTAGTCCATCCGTGGTCCGACCGTGTTGAACGGTCGGATGATGGTGAACGGCAAGGTTCCGTGTTTACCCTGTGCCCAGATCACGCGCTCCAGCAATTGCTTGGCACACGCGTACGTCCAACGTTCCCGTTCCACGGGTCCGACGAGAAAACACGACTCGTCTTCGTTCATTTTCTCGGCGGGGTGCCCCGCCCCATCCAATGCCGCGCGACCGTACACTTCCGCCGTCGAAAAGTGAACCAACCACACCCGGCGCTCCGCGCAGCGATTTACCAACGGCAACAGGTGCGTGAAGTTGGCGTCGATGACTTGGAGGGGGATCGTCGAATACTGCGCGGGGTTGCACAACGCGGTGAGCGAAATCACGACCGAACAGCGCGCGGTGATCGCATCGACGAGACGCGGATCTTCGACCCTTCCCTCGATGCGATGAATCCGCTCGTCGCGGCACTCGAGTTTGCGCAGATCCGTATCCAGCGCGTCGATGTGGCAACCGAAACGTTCGATGAGGCCGGGGACGATGTGAGAGCCGAGAAACCCCCCAGCGCCCAGGACCGCAATGCGCTTCGGCGCGTCCGGCGCAGAAGACCCTCGCCGACTGGCAGGCTCCCGCACCGACGCCAAGTGGCCTGGGTCGCGCGTCCCCGAACTGTTCACGGCGCGACGGCTCCTGGGATGAACACGTCCGGCCAGCGATCGTTGGCGGAGTTGAAGGTCAAGCGCGCCGACTTCTCGCTCGGAGTTCCGACCTCCCAGATGTAGATCTCGTAGTCTGCCGTGTCGTGGTCGTGGCCGCGCTGGGTGATCCCCCAGACCATCCACTTACCGTCACGCGAGAGCTGTGGGAAGTATTCGTGCGAACGACGTCCTGGCAGATCCATGAACTCGAGCTTGTCCTCGTCCGCGTCTTGTGGCGGCGCGCCATCGGTGATCGGCATTTTGAGGACCCGGCTACCACCGTTGCCCGTCGGGTGAACCCAATAAATCGCTTCGCGGTCAGGCGTCCAGTTGACCTGGCATCCAAGCCCGGTCTGAGTCCACTTCTTCTCGGCGATGTTCCAAAGGCCGGTTTCTCGCTTGGAACCTCGCAACGTGATGGCCAGGAACTTTCCGTCACTGGAGAGCTCGGGTTGCTGGAGTAGCGCGCCGTCCAAGTCGGATACGCCCTCGCTGTCCATGATCTGCGTTTCCTCCCCCGAACCGAGTTTGGTGCGGAATATCTTCGTGCCACGGACGAACAAGATCTCGTCCTCGGAGATCCAGCTGCCCCAGCTCGCGCTCTCGACGACCTTCTTCTGCTCGGTGCCGTCAGGGGCGGTCGTGTAGATGTCCCACTTGTCGCTGGCGTTGGCGTCGCGCTCGCTCACCCAACCCTTCTTGCTCCGACAGAACAGGATCTGATCGCCGCTGGGAGAATACCGAGGAAACCAGTCGACCTCTTCACCTTTGGTGATCTGTTTCACGTCCGATCCATCCGTCTTCATGGTGAACAGGTCGTGATTGCCGACGCGAGAGCTCGACCAGACGATGGTGCCGTTGGCCTTGCCTCCCACCTCCTGCATGAGCGCTGCGGCCTCTGCCGGCGGCGCCTCGTCGGCACCTTTTGGTGGTTCTCCCGAGAGCGAGCCGCAACCCAGGGAAACCGTGACGCAAACAGAGAGTATGTATGGGCGAGTATTCATTGAACTTGTCCTTTCGCGAGCGACGCCGCGAGCATGGTTGGGTCGCCGATGTTCTCGGCGACGGTTGGGAAACACTTGCGGAACCCCGCGCGCACGCCGACGGGTGCGTAGCCAAGATCCTTCATGGCCTCGCTCGGGTCCAAATTGGCGTCATTGACGATGCCAGCGATGGCGCTCGACGTGAGCGCGGGCCGCTTCGAAACCAACTTCAGCGCCATCGCCAACACGTGGCACGCCCACACCGGAACGGACACGAACGGGCGCCGCCTGTCGTGGTGCAAAAGTAACAGCTCGGCCAACTCTTTCATCGAAATGGCTTCGCCGCCGCTGAAGTTGTAGGTCTTGCCCTGCGGGCGGATTGCGGCGAGCCGCATCAGGCCGTCGACCACGTCGTCGGCCCAAACTGGACGCTTGAGAGCGCTCCCGTTACCGATGAACGGCACGACCGGGAAACGCCGCAAGTAGTCGAGGAACATCATGAGTTCCTGACCACCACCAGGCTCGTACACCAGCGTGGGACGCACGATCGTGAACGGCACGCCGGCCTCCCGAACGATTCGTTCTGCCGCGAGCTTCGAGTCGGCGTAGGGCGTGAGTTTTGGATACGTCACCGACGCGGACGAGACGTAAACGAAGTGAGCGGCTCCGCTGCGCTGGGCCTCCGCCACGACGTTGGCGGTACCCTCCAGGTTCACGTTTCGAAACACGTCCGGGTCGTGGGCGATGATGACGGCCGCCAAGTGGTAGACGACGTCGACGCCCTCGCACACACCCCGCAGCGAAGCGGCATCGGAGACGTTACCTTCGCGCACCTCGCAGTCGAGACCGTCCAGCCTCGCCCGCAAAGGATCGCCGGGCAACACGAGCGCACGAACCTCGAACCCCGCGGCCCGCAAGCGCGCGCACATCCGAGCGCCCATTACCCCGGCGGCACCAGTGACCAACGCTTTCGGCATCAGCGCACCTCCGCCCCAGACTTGGCTGCCGGAGTGGCATACGTGAACGGCTTCCAATCCCCGACCGACAGCTCACGCGCCGCGAACTCCCAAACCACGACTCGTTTGCCAGCCAAACGGTCCTGACCGGCCTCGAGTTCACGCGACAATGTTTGCCGAGTGGCGAAGGCACCCGAGTCGTTTTGGGCGATGACGTCGACTGGACGTTGAAGAGTCAAAGACAAGTGGGCGGCCAAGCCGGCGGACGCGCCCCAGCCCATTCCTTCGAGCGAGAAGATGTTCGTGAAGCTGTCGCCCAGAAGCAGGACTTCGCCTGTCTCGCTGGGCTCCCACGGCTCGTCCTTTGCGTTCTGCACTTGGTGCACGTTCACTGCCCGCGGCAAGAAGTACGCTTGTTCCTCCGGTAGCTCGAGCATGTCGACCAAGTCGCCCACGCGCTCGGCTCGTTGCTCGACCGCGTGAAACTGGGCGGCTGCGGTCCGCGGCAACTCCGCCACCGCCTCGATCAACTTGGCCAAGTCACTCGCGATGCGCTCCATGAACGCTGGCGTGAAGTGCGTGTCTTGCTGCAAGTACAGTGGTTCGCCGACGTCTTCGGGCGCGCTCTTCCTGGCATCGAGGACGCTGACACCGGCGCTCTCGAGCGCGGTGAGGAAGCGGTCGTAGTCGGGATTCGATGCCCACGCGGCGCGGCCACGTTCACCTGAGAGCGCACCCGGTTCGAGGCCAGCTTTGTCCGGCATGGGCAAGAGCACAAGGCGGATCCCTCGGTCGGAGAGCGCGCGCTGCAGGCCCAAGATCGCCGGGAGAGGGTCGGCATGAATGGGAGTGGGAGCTTCGGCATCCAGTGCCTCCCGTTCTCTCGACTCTTGCACCGCTCGCTGCATGAACCCAGGACCACCAACGTGCATCACCCCGGGGGTGTAATACAGCCAGCCATCACTTCCAACGACCGCCAACTTGTTTCCGACTCGACCGAGTTCGGTGAGTGCCAACTGCATCCGCGGTTGGACCCATGCCTTGGGATACGCAGCGTCATCTATACCCTTCTCGATTTGCCGCAGATTTTCGGTCGTAGGCGCGCGCTTGAACAAGTCGATGAGCGGTGATTCCTCTTCTTCGGTGTGTTCGATGTACGCCTGCGACAGCGGCACCGCGTAGATCGCCGAGAGGAAGAGCACCGACAACAGCCACGCCACCGGACGGCTGACTTGGGTGTCTATCTCCCCACGCCTCAGCAACTCGTCATGACTGGGGTCGGTTGGGCCGCCACCGTGATGATGGGGAACCGTAGCGGTTGGCGTCGTGCTTCGCATCGGAATGCCTCAGAACTGAAAGTAGAGGAAGGGATTGATGGTCTGCGTCCACATCATGAGCGTCGCGACGACCATCGCCGTGGTTGCAAAAGCCACACGCGGAAGTGACAACTTGGACGTGATCGCCCAACTGTTCGGCATCGCGAACACGATCAGACCGCACACACAGAACAGGCTCAAATAATACGGGGGATACAAGGCGCCGGAGATCACGTCGGCGGAGTTCGAAGCACCGCCGACGCCGAACAACGACCCGAGATAACTCATCGCCTGCCCCAACGTTTTGGCACGGAAGAAAACCCACGACAAACACACGATGAAGAACGTGAACGCGACGTTCACCGCGGCAGGCAAGCGGCGGAGTGGGTGCGCCGAGCCCAACTTGCGTTCGAGCGCGAGCATCCCGCCGTGAATGCCGCCCCAGATCACGAAGTTCCAGCTCGCGCCGTGCCACAACCCACCCAACAACATGACGGTCATGAGGTTTACGTAGGTTCGACCAGGGCCCTTTCGGTTACCGCCGAGCGGGATGTAGAGGTAGTCGCGGAGCCAGGTCGACAGCGAGATGTGCCAGCGCCTCCAAAACTCCGTGATGCTCTTGGACTGGTAGGGAGAGTCGAAGTTCTGGATCAACACGAATCCCATCATCAACGCCAGCCCTACCGCCATGTCCGAGTAGCCGGAGAAGTCGAAGTAGATCTGAAACGCGTACCCAACGAGCCCGAGCCAAGCGTCGTAGAAGTGTTTGTCTCCAGCTGCAAAAGCTGTGTCGGCAAGGTACCCCATGGGATTGGCGAGCAAGATCTTCTTGGCCATGCCCAGGCAAAAGAACGCCACGCCGCGCGCGAACTTCTCGATGGTGTGTTGCCGTACACGCATCTGCTCTTCGAGCGCAGCGTACCGAATGATCGGCCCCGCTACGAGGTCGGGGAAGAACGCTTCGAAACACATGTAGTCGGTGAATCGACGCATCGGCCGCGCATCGCCGCGATAGACGTCGATGGCGTAACTCATGGCCTTGAACGTGTAGAACGAGATCCCCACGGGCAACACGACGTGCAGCGCCGGCACCAACTGTTCGGAGGCGCCAAAGAAGGCGGCCATGGCGTTGACGTTCTCGGCCACGAACCCCGTGTACTTGAACGCCGCGAGCAGCCCGAGGTTGGTCACGATCGAGGTTGCGAGCACGATCTTCATGCCGCGCGTCCGTTCTACCTCGGGCCCGATCACCGGCGGCAATCCGTCGACGTCGGGCAGCTTCGACATGCGCAGCAACAGGATGCCGCACACGTAGTCGACGCTCGAGCCGAAGAACATGATCACCGCCCAGATCGGGTTGGCCCAGCCGTAGAAAACGTAGCTGGCCACGGCGATCAGCGCCGTACGCGCGCGGAATGGCAGTGCGTAGTAAGCGAGGAGAACTAGCGGTAGGAAGTAGAAGAGAAAGATGTGACTAGAGAATACCATGTTTCAGCTTCACGGAGCCCACTTGAACCAGCCCTTGGTGTCCATGACTTCGAGCGCACGCTGAGCCCAGGCGCGTTGGCCATCGAAGTTGAAGTGATGGTCGTCCTGCATGCCGATGCCCTCGCACGAGACCAGCGCGAGGTTCGAAACCACCGACGGGCAGGAGTCGATCTGGGGCTTGATGGCGTTGTACACCTCGCCGCCGACGACGAACTCTCCCGTGCCGCCCACTTCGTAGTCGTTCATCAGCACCGGCAAGTCGGGAACTCCCACGTCGGTGCGAATCGCGGTGACGAGCGTGTTGATGCACTGGGCAAAGCCGGACCGGTCTTCGGCGGTGCCATGTCGCTCGGTGATGCCCAAGAAGATGAAGATGCCGCCAAAGGTCACGCGGCCCTTGATCGCCTTGGGTGCCTCGATCAACTTGTCGTAGTAGAGAGCGCCGGGCAAAAATTGCGAGCAATAAGCGGCAGCCATCCCAAAACCCAGTGAGACAAAGTAGTGATCGGGTGCCATGGCAGCAGCCTCTTTGACGAGCGCCGTGCCAGGCCCGCCGATGTTACCTCGAATTGCTTCATCGTCGCCTGCGGTGTTTGGTTCGTGCGCCAACTCGGGCGGAGAGCCCACGTGATACATGTAGGCACGCGGGTCCGTCTCCGAGAAGTGATAGGCGCGAGAGCTGGACGGGCTGCGCGCACGTCCAGCCATGTTCGAGTGTCCGAGGTGAATGAACGCAATCACCTTCTCGGAGGGGACGTCGACACCGCCGAGGTTGATCGTGGTCCCCGGGAGTGGGCCGGTGCCGGTGGTCGTGTCCGTGGTCGCGCTGGTGCTGGGCGCGGGCGTGACGGTGACGGTCGTCTGGGGGACGGTAGTCTCGGCGCTGGTGCTCGCCGTGTCGTCGCTCGACGTCGCGCCACCGCCACTCGTGTCCTCGGTGTTGGCCGGTACACTGGGGTTGGTGGGAATGGTTGGTGGAAGTGCCGTGGGCGGTGGGACGTTAGGGGTGACGGTCACGCTGGGCGGAGTGACGGGGTTGGCTGGGGCGAAGTCGTTGTTCGGATCGACCGGAACGAGCGAGTTCTCGTGAGGGTGCTCCGTTACGCCGCAGGCCGCGACCAACCATATCAAGTGAACACCCAACCAACGTCGATGCTCCGCGTGAGACGTCGCACGTCCGCGGTCGACACCGGTGCCAGCGTTCTTTTCAACGAGTGATGATGACATGGTTCATTCTCCTCTGGTCAGTTGTGCCAAAAGCTGGTTCGCCTCGGGGTCGAACGGATGACGTTCGAGCGCCGTTCGCAAGAAGCCGAGACCGCGCGAGGAATTGCCACGCTGAAGCGCGATCAGCGCGAGCAAGTTGAGACTCCGCACCTCGTCCTCTTCTGCGCGAAGTAGTGCCTCGGCTTGGTTCTGCGCCCCTTCCAGGTCGCCTTCGGCGAACATCACGCGAGCATCGAGGGCGCGGGCTTCGAAAGTGTTCAGATCTTTCAAGACGCTGTGCGCGGCTTGGAACTGGCCGACCGCAGCGTAGAACGTCGCCAAGCCGAGGCGCCCAGCGGCGCGTGCCTTTTCGTGTCCCGGAAACTGCCGGCCGAGCGCGGCCAGAGCCTGCTCGAGATGCTCACTCTGGGCGGCATCCACCGCAGGCTCACTGGGGACCAGGTCGGCGCGCCCGAACAGGACCTCGGAGCCGTCCGCAAATAGCAACTTCCAGTCGGAACTCGCGTATAGGTGACCGATCAGGCGCTGATAGCGGTCGGGGAACAAGACCGGCAACACCACGTAGTCGAACCGATGACGCGCCTGAAACGCCTCGAAGCGATCGGGTTCGTCGGCTAAGCGCAGGTACTCGGCGTATTCGTCGGCAGAGCGTAATACCAGTCGCGTGTCGATGTACGGCTTGAACCGCGGATAAAGCTGCCAGATGAGGTAGCCGCCGTAGTGATCGGCTGCAAACACCCTACCGCCATCGCTGGGCAACGTGGTGAGACGCTCCACGCTCGCGGTAGGGACCCGGAACGGCGAGGGCTCGCTCAGCGCCGTCTCACGGTGGGCAGCGACGATGCTGAACGCGAACAAGCCTGCGACGCAGGCCGTGTTCAGTAAGCCAGCAGCGAGCCGCGCGTTGCTTCGAAAGTGGCGTGGAACGACCCGCCATGCGCAGCCCACGTTGATCGCAAAAATCGGCGCGCCCAACCAGTACAACAGGAGCACGTTGCGGTTACTCACCACGGCCAGCGCTCCCAGCCCGAGCAGCACGCAGGCATGACTGAGCCGCAATCTTCGGCCAGCGATCAGCACCGAGACACCAAGCGCGAGCAGTGCCCACTTGAAATGCCACATTTCGCCGCCGGTGAGGCCTTCCAATACGAACGGTGATTGGTTCTCGGCGACCTGCCGCGCAAATACGACCTGTTCACCTGGTAGCAGTCGCGCCAGCAGTTTTGCAGGCAAGGTAGCACCATCGACTCCAAACGGTGTGACCCACAGGCCGCCGCAACAGCCGAGCGTCGCCAACACGAGTAACCGGGCGCTCCGCTGCGCCTCCGTGACGCCGCGGGGTCCGTCGGGGCCAAATGGCCAACCGGCGGCGCGGCCACACCGCGCCCAGGATACGGCGGCCAGAGCGTACGCCCCAACGAGAGCCGGCCCCAATGCGGACAGCCCTTGAAAGTTCGCCCACACGACTTGAGCCGGCAAGAGCCACATCAAGTGCCGCGCGCGGCCGTCGCGGTTGAAGCGCTCGAGCTGCAGGAAGAAGAACGCCATCAGCACCAAGGTGCCGATGACCGGTCTCACGAGCAGCAACGAACGTGCAGCCACAAGCGCCGCGAACAGCACGCTGACCAACGCGCCGCGTGCCCAAGAGGCACGCGCGGAGGGGAGCGCCGCATAGAGCAAGCTGGCTCCCAAGGCCAGCAGCAGGCACTTGAGGACGACCAGGCCACCGAGGCCCAGCCACTGGTGAACACCGTAAGAGACGAGCTGAAACAGCCAGTGTACGTCGACCCACGGGCGTCCTTCGGCGCCACTCGAGAACGGGTCGCTCGCTAGCCAATCACGAGTTTCGACCATCTCGCGACCGGCGGCGAGATGCCACCAGATGTCGCCGTCGGCCGACGGCGCCACACCCGCTGCAAACGCACCTGCCGCGAGCAAAGCCCCAGCTATGCGATCGCGGTGCGGACAGGTCCGAAGCAGCGCTTTCATGTCGAGAACTCACAATGGTGAGACGGTAACGCCGAGCCCGACCGACCACGGCATGAATCCAGCTCCACTTTCGTTACCAGCTCCCCCGTCGACGCCGCGTGGGCTGTCCCACCCGTATGGCAGGGAGAAGGCTCCGAGGACGGCGAGCCAGTCGTTGGACCATTCGAGCGCCGCGGTGGCGCTCGCTCCCCAGAGCTTGACGCGCTGGTTCGCACCACGGTCCTGATCGATCCCGAAGAAGTGATTGAGCGACAGACCAATCGACGGCACCCACGGGCCCAAGAAGTACCCTGCGTAGCCATAGGCGACGGCGAGTGGCGCGCGGTAGCTGCCCAACTCATTTTCGCCGCCGCGATAACTGCCCATGCCCCCGAGCACGACCACGCCCCACGTCTCGTCCAAGGTGTGATCGACCACGAGGTTGCCAGTGAACTCGCCAAGCCCCAGCTGTTTGTCTTGGGTGAGCAAATCCGTGCGGAACCGTGCGTCGTGGACGCCCGTCGGGAAGCCCACTTGCAGGGTTACCGCGGTGTCGTTGATCTCGCCGAAGCGCCGCATGACGAACGCAGAGACATCCCCGAGGCCACTATTGGAGACGTCCACCGATATCGAGTATGGATCGACGTAGTACTTGTAGAGTAACGGTATGCCTACCCCGACGTTCCACTTCTCGGAGAGGTCTCTCGAGACCATCGTGTTGAGAATCAGGTTGTAGCCATCGTCCAGGTGGAGATAGTTGCCTAACGTCTGCAGCTGGAAAGCGCCGCCGCGTACGCTCCTTCCGATCCACCGGATGCCGCCAGCCGCGCCTGCCGAAGTGCCTGCACCGCAGCCACCGATCGTTTCCCAGCTGGCCAGAGCGCCATTCAAACGCGCCACACGCAGCGATAAGCCAGTGCCTGAAACATCGAGTCGGAGGCCGTCGGTTTCGGACTGCGCGAGACGATCCAAGCGTTCCACGTTGCGCGCGCTCTGTCGCATCGAAGAAACGAGTGGTACGGCCGCAGCACAAAAAAGGCCAAACGCGACCAGCCACGCACCGGAAGCGCGCGTTGTTGTGAATTTCAATCGACTTCTCCTAAGGAACCTCAGGCGGGATCCACCTGAAGACACCAATAACGGACGCTGGTACGGTCGGTCGCGGAGTACTCGTCCACGACCGCGCCCTTCCAAATCGACTTGAGGTCCGCAGAAAGCTTTAGCTTGTGCTGATCACCCTGCACGAAGCTGCGCAGCTTACCGCCCACGTGTTCCTTCATCTTGTCCTTGATCTTGGAACGAGGCTGAAGCGGCTTGTAGTGAGCGACGAGGATGAACTGACCGTCCATGTTGCCCCCCTGCACCTGGTAACGCATCACGTATGCGTAGTCGTACAGATCGTCGGGCGGGAGCTTGGATGGGATCTCGACGAGCTTGGCCGTCACCTCCACGGTGGCGCCCTGTGCGTAGGCAAGCTGGCTGACTCCGGATACCACGAGGGCTGAGAGGCACAAGAACGTGTGCCGTGAGAAGCGCCGCGAGCTCACTTGTTTCATAGACAGATGCATCCTTCTTCTCTCGTGCAGATGACCGGACTAGCAGCATGCGCTAGACCGACTACGGGTTCGATCCCGAACTCGGCGCTCCAAGTCTTCGTCTTCTTCAGCAAAACAATCCGACTGCTGCAACGCGATACTCAAACGCCGAGGAACCGACGCCCAGCAGTGCACTCTCTGTATTTTCTTGGTCGTCTTAAAGTGGCCGAAAGCGGAAGAATCAGTCGCCCAAACGTTTTTCGTACGTGAATTTTCGGAAGAGTACTGTCGCATGCGAATATTGAGGGGGCGTCGTCATCAAAGACGGCCGTCAACGTCGTTGTTGGGTCGGCGAAACACGCGTTAGTCGACGTCGCGAGGCCTCGGGCGTGAGACACGACGTGTTTCTCAAAGACGCTGAGCACCCGAGAGTGATCAACCCGGCCACCCGATGGATGATGCCGTGCCGTGAACGCGGCACATGGTAACTCGAAACAGCTACTCCACTCGTCGTGCCGGTCGCGCAGCTGCTGGGCTGCAGAACCACGAGCGGGTCTCGAACCCGTGACCCACGAGCGCGCTAGACGACGTCGTGCAACGACGCACCAATCGCGAACGCCGAGTTGGTTTGGAAATGAGCGCTCCCTTGGGGTGAGCGGGCCAACCGTCGGTACGAGATTGCGGTGGGCGGGAGCCGCAAACCGTGCGCGCGGGGGCTGGGCCCAACCCCCCAAACGCGCCTGCTGCCGCGTTACGACGGGACAGCGTGGCTTGCCGCGCCCGGCGAATCTTCCTAAGCTAAGGTGTGTTTCCTGATCTTTTTCGTAGCGAGGAGCCGAGTTCGCTGGCGAAAAGGCGGCCGGAGACGCTGCTGGCGAGCGCGGCCGTCGGCTGGGGCTCCAGGACGGGCCTGGCGGGTTTGCTGGTGATGGGCGTGGGTAGCTGCGCCGCGAGTCCGCCACCCGCGTGGGCCGAGGGCGGCGCGCCGTTGGCGTTTGGTAACGCGGTGTGGACGCAGGTCGACGGGAGCCGCCTGGAACTCGACGCCCAGGGTCAGGTCCACGTCGACGGTGAGTTCCTGGTGGCGCTCGACCGGGTGGGGAGGGTCGTCGACGAAAGCAACGACCCGGTGGCCCTGCTCGACGACGAGGGCCAGTTGTTCGGGACGGACAAGGCCTATCTGGGCCGAATCGGGCTGCACAACGCCTCGCCGCCGTGGACTCCGGAGGCGTGGCTGCGGGTCACGAGCAAAGGCTCCGTGGTCCTGTTCGACGCCGACGGTGAAGCGACGCGTGGTGGCATTTGGCAGGGTTGTGACGGGCCGGTGCTCCGCGCTTGCACGTTGATCACGCACCTGGTGCTGCTCGAGTCCGTCCAGCGGCCGCAGCGGGGCCCGTATTACGGACCCTACCCGTCGTGGTACGGCCCCTACCCCTACTACTGGGGCATGGGGTTCGGCTTCTACTACTGACGTAGAGGTTCGGAGTTGCGCGCCGCGTTCCGTGGCTGGTTGCGTTCGAGTGGCTTACCGTTTAGACCGGCGCCATGCTCGACCCGAAGTTCGTCGCCGAAAACCTCCCTCAGGTGCGCGCGGGCCTGCTGCGCCGGTCCGCGGCTGCGGCCGCCTCGCTCGACGGCATCACGGAGCTCTCGGCGAAGCGCAAAGCGTTGATTATTGCTACGGAAACCAAGCAGGCAGCGCGCAACGCCGCGAACCAACAAATGGCCGCGCTCGCCAAAGGGCCGGACAAGGCGGCCTTCGAAGCACACCGCGAGTCGCTCAAAGCGCTGTCCGATGAGGTGAAGGGCCTCGAACAGGAGCTGGCGCAGGCCGAGTCCGAGTTGACGCGTTTGTTGATGTACGTGCCGAACGTGCCTCACGAGACGACCCCGGACGGCAAGGGCGAACACGACAACGTCACGGTGCGTACGTGGGGCAAAAAGCCCGAATACACCTTCGACCCCGTCGCCCACGACGTGCTCGGTGAAAAACTGGGAATCCTCGACTTCGGACGCGCGGCGAAGCTCTCTGGCGCGCGCTTCAGTCTGTTGTTCGGGTTGGGCGCACGGCTCGAGCGGGCGTTGACCCAGTACATGCTCGACACCCACGCGGAGAAACACGGCTACACCGAGGTAGTCCCGCCGTATCTCGTCAAAGCCAGCGCGCTCGAGGGTACGGGCAACCTGCCGAAATTCGAGGCGGACCTGTTCAAGACGCGACGCCACGAGTCGGACGAAGGGGGCGAGGGCGACAACGCGCTCTACCTAATCCCCACCGCCGAGGTGCCGGTCACCAACATTCACGCGGACGAGATCCTGGAGGCCGAGGACTTGCCGCGCGCCTACGTCGCGTTCACGCCGTGTTTCCGTAGCGAGGCCGGCTCGTACGGCCGCGACGTGCGCGGATTAATCCGCAACCATCAGTTCCACAAGGTCGAGCTCGTGCGCTTCACGCACCCCGACGATTCGATGGCCGAGCTGGAGAAGCTGGTGTCCCACGCCGAAGCCATTCTACAGGGACTGGGTTTACATTACCGCGTGTCGCAATTGTGCGCCGGCGACCTCGGCCCCAACGCCTTGAAGTGTTACGACCTCGAAGTGTGGCTGCCGAGCCAACAAGCCTACCGGGAGATCTCCAGCTGCAGCTGTTTCGGCGATTTCCAGGCCCGACGCGCCAAGATCCGCTTCCGTCCGGCAGCCAAAGCCAAACCCCAATTGGTTCACACACTCAACGGCTCGGCGCTGGCCGTCGGACGTACGTTGGTCGCGATTCTCGAGCAATATCAACAAGCCGACGGTAGCGTGATCGTGCCGGAGGTGTTGAGGCGTTACGTCGGCACCGATCGCATCCCGGCTACACCCGCCGTTCGGGTGTGATGGCGCGAGCGCGATTACGCACCTCGACCCGACAACGCGGGATTCATCGGTAGCGCTGTGCTCCGTGGGACTGCAGCAAGGTACCTCCCCTGCGACACAGCCGCGCGTTGCTGTGGAACGAGCCGCGAACGACGTTTCGCACTTGGCGCTTTGGTGTAGGCTCCACTCGCGAAGTCATTGCCCGCGGCAATGGGGTGTCGTATGGGGCGTCTGTGCGCCGAGTTGGCATTTACGGTTGGGGTATCGTGGCCCCGCAGTGTGCGAACGTTCGCGAGTTCGAGTCCAAACTCGCCGAGGGCGGTTCGTGGCTGCGCCCGTTCGATGGCT
>CBINDO010000207.1:0-14756 GCA_966249405.1 uncultured bacterium
GGACAAGCCTTCAGCTGCGTGTTCTCCCCCGAGTTTCTACGCGAGGGCTGCGCCGTCGAAGACTTCGACAAGCCACCGCAAACGCTGGTCGGGGCGCTGGCGGATGCCGACGCGAGCAGCTACCTGCGCCTGCTCGAGGGGATTGCGGCTCCGACGCGCATCACGTCCCTCGAAGTCGCGGAAATCATGAAATACGCGTGCAATTGCTTCCACGCCGTCAAGATCGCCTTCGCCAACGAGATCGGAGCTTTGGCAAATGCGGTCGGCGCCGATGGCAGAGAGGCGATGGCGCTGTTGTGTGAGGACACCGTGCTCAACATCTCGAAGGCGTACATGCGGCCGGGCAACGCGTTCGGCGGCAGTTGTCTACCCAAGGACTTGCGCGGGTTGACCCATCTGGCTCTCGAAAAGCAGATGAGCGTGCCGCTGCTCGGCTCCGTGCTCTCGTCCAACGACGCTCAGATCCGCCGCATCGTCGATGCCGTGCGCGACACACGCCCCACCACCGTAGGCATCGTCGGGTTGGCATTCAAAGACGACACCGATGACTTGCGCGAGAGCCCGATGGTGCAGATGGTCCGCGAGCTGCTCCTGGGCGGCATCCAAGTCAAGGTTTACGATCCTGCCGTGCAACAGTCGCAGATGCGGGGTAAGAACCTGCAGTTTGCTCAGCTCGGTATCCCCGACTTGAGCACACGGCTGGTCGCTGATTTGCCGTCGCTGGTGGCGCAGTGCGACACGCTGCTCACTGCGCGCAAGGCCCTCGGCAGCGTCGCCCCCGAGACCTTCGGCAATAAACCGGTGATCGATCTGGTCGGCATCAAGGCGCTCGAAAGTTTGCCCGGTTATCGCAGCATCTGCTGGTGAGACGCCGGGCCGCCGAACGCGGCCCACGCTCCCGCGGCTACCAACCGCGGTGGACCTGCAAAACGAAAAAGCACGCCCGAAGGCGTGCTTTTTCGTTTCTGTGCGTCCGTTACCGCGCTTACAGAGCGATGCGCTTCTTGCGGCAGCCGGGCAAGCAGTTGGGGTCGGTCTTGCCGAAGCCGGGGTCGCAACCTTCCGTGCCGTTGATCACGCCGTCGCCGCAGAACTCGCCGAGGCGACATTCGGCGGTACAACCACCGTAACCGCCGGTGTTGCCTGCGGTGCCCTTGTCGCACTCTTCACCGAAGCTCACAATCGCGTCACCGCAGATGGCGGCGCAATCACTGGGAGCGTTCTGGAAGCCCGACAACGTCAAACGGAAGGTCGAGCCCTCTTCGCGTCGCTCGGCCTGGAACACCACCAACTCGTACACGCCACCTTCGGTCAGGCCGTATTGAGCTGCCGATGCAGCGTTGAGCGTGACGGAGTCTTCTTCGGGGCCGTGTACGCCACCGAGGTCGACGGCGAGCTTGCCGTTCACGAATACCCACACGTCGTCGTCACCCGTGAAGTCCAAGCGCGCAGCCGCTGTGGAGTCGTACTTGAACCAGGTCTTGACCTCGGTGGTGAAGTAGAAGTTGTGCTTGTCACCGGTCAGGCCGAGGTCTTCGTACTCGTCCAGCTCCTCGATGAGGTCGCTCTCGAAGGGCCAACCCGAGAAGCCGTATTGAGCCGGAATCTTGGCGTCCTTCATGTCCGCGGTGGGGCCGGTGATGTCGTCCACCGGGAAGAACAGCGGGTTACCGTCATACTCCTCGTCGGTTGCCGAACAGGGGTCTTCGCAGTCGCCGTCGAAACACCAGGAGCACAACAGGTCACCTTCGCCGTCGTATTCCTCCGAGCCCTCTTCGTAGCCGGGGAACTGATCGCCGTTGTCGTTCATGCGATTGACGAAGCCGCCGTCGCCGTTGTCGAACAACATCAAGGTGCTGGCCTTGACTGCGACGTTCGGGCCGTCGACGAACCAGTCGTCGAACTGGGTGATGCTCACGTAGGAGTCCTTGTCCGGGTCGGCACCTTGCTGGCCTTCACACTGCTGCATCCCGGTAGCGCCGGCCAGCACGGGTTTGCCGTTCGCGCCCAAGGTGGTCTGCACCATACCGGTGGAGAGCCCATTTGCCGGAACCGTCTCGCCGCCTTGATCTGCAGGCAACGTCACCGTGCACTCTTGCGGATTGATGCCGAAGTCGGGGTGTGAATCCGAGTGGTCACGGTAAACGACGGGAACCTCGAAGACGCACTCGTCGTTGGGTCCGAGCTGGCAAGGCGGCGGCGGGTTGCTGCACATGAAGCCCGGTTCGATTTGGCAGTCGGCGCTGCAACCGTCGCCAGCGATGTTGTTGCCGTCGTCGCAGCCTTCGGCACCGAGCAACAGGCCGTCGCCACAAGACGACGTGCAGCCTGCGCCCGGCGTACATTGAGGTTCGGCTTCACAGTGAATCGAGCAGCCGTCGAACGGCGCAACGTTGCCATCGTCACATGCCTCGGCGCCCTCTTTCAGGCCGTCGCCGCAGGTTGCGGCGCTGCACACGCTGGGCATGCCAGGCGCGTTCGAACACTTCATGCCCGGTTCGTACTTGCAGCGCTCCGAGCAGCCGTCACCGTTCATGCGGTTGAAGTCGTCGCACTGTTCGCTCGGATCGACCAAGCCATCGCCACACAACGCGACCTTGAGGCACGCCGTACCTGCAACCGAGCAGCTGAAACCGGGTTCGAGCTGCGTACACGTGCTCGCGCAACCGTCGCCGCTGACCGTATTGTGGTCGTCACAAGCCTCGTCCTCGGTGAGCACGCCGTCGCCGCAACCCGGCGTTGCGGGGCCGGTGGGGGTGGGGGTACCAGTGCCGGGGGTGGGCAGCGTCACGATGTCCGTGTTGCCGGGCGGGGTAATGCCCGGTGTCACCGGTTGTCCGGGAGTTACTGGTTGTCCCGGGGTGACCGGGACGACGATTTGGCCGTTACCTTGGGTTGGCCCTTCGGTGCCAGCGCCACAGCCGACGAGGGCAAGCAGAACTGCGGAAGAAGTGAGGAGGTGAATGTGTCGCATAGGTGAGCCTCGTTGCCAGTGTGGCAGATCGAGGGGACCCTACAACAGGTGTAGGCGGAGTAAAATACAGGGCGCTGTTGCAGGTGATCCGCGAGTGTGCAAAGCCCCACCACTGCGTATTCGCGCGCTGGAATATTGCAGTGTGCCGCAGCGGAGGAAAGTCGATGACCCCGATTTGGGAACGCTGCTGCAGTTTGCGTGAAGGTCCTCGCGCTTCGAGATTTCGCGAAGGCCGCGAAAAACGCGACACAGCGAGTGTTAACTCGTGACGGTGGTGGGCGGGAGCCGCGTCTTTCGCGGAGGGGCTGGGCCCAACCCAAACGAACGGAGCATTGCCGCGCTGACCATCGAACGTCGAACGCGGCCGTGCAGCTTTTGCAAGAAGTTGCGAGCGCTGCGCGGTGAGGTGCGGCAACTTGGCCCAACCACGCTGTGTCGAGTATCGGCGCGACATGGGATTCCTTGCCGGCCTGATATTTGGGTTTTTCGCCTGGTTTTTGGCGCGTTACGCGCTCGGGGGCTTCTACACGATTGGGCCCAACGAGCGCGCCGTGATCGCGACGTTTGGGCGTGCGCAACGGCTCGGTGCGGCCACGACGTTGGACAGTCCCGTCGCCGCGGCGCTTTCGCCGGAAGAACGTCAACGTTACATCTATCCGCAGGTGCGGGTGGTCGGCCCGGGTTTCTACTGGAAGTTACCATGGCAGACGGTCCACAAGGCTTCGGTGGCGACTGAAACCGTTTCCATCGGTTTCGACCCCGAAAACCCGACGGCCAACTCCGGCGGGATGGTGCTCGAGGCGGTCACCAAAGACCAACTCAACACCGGCTTGAGCGGTCAACTGCGTTACACCGTGTCCGAGCACAACCTGTACGCGTACCTGTTCGGCGTGAAGAACCCGGTGGCGCACGTCATGGGCTACTTCGTGTCCATCCTGCGCGACAAGATCGCCAACTTTGAAGCGCCGCACAAACCCGTCGCTGGGCAACCGATTGCGGCTAGTCCGCAAGCGCCTGCGTTTGGCGAAGACGATTCCCCGGACGGTGGCGTCCAAGGCATCTCGATCAACGACTTGCGCAAGAACCTCCGCGATCTCAACGAGAGCATGGATCGCGAGTGCGCTTCGGCCGCGGCTCGTTACGGCATCGAGCTCGACGCCGCGCTGATCACCGGCATCGATCCGCCGGCGGAAGTGGACGCCGCGCTCGCCGCGATCAACACGGCGCACAACCACGTGTCGAGCGAAATCAGCTTGGCGCGCGCCGCAGCTGAACAGCGTTTGGTCGAGTCCAAACGCGCCGTCGAAATCGAGACTTTGAACGCGCAAGCAGAGGTCGAGCCGCTGCTCGCGCTGTCGGCGCAGCTCAGTGAGTTGATGGGCACAGGTGGGCCCGGCGCCGTCGGCGCCTACGTGCGTAACGCCAAGTTACCGCTCCACAAACGCGCGCGCCAAGTCGTTTTGACCGAGGAAGGTCGGAGGTCGTAATGGATTTCTTACAAGGTTTTGCATACGCGTTCTTCGGCAGCTTCGTGCTCGTGCCGATGGCGTTGGGTTTGGCGCGCTTGTTCGCGCTGTACGTCGTCGTTCGCGAGCAGCAGTGCGTCGTGTTCGAACTGTTCGGTAAGGTGCGTCAAGTGATCACCGAGCCCGGCTTGCATACGCCGTGGACGAGCATGGGGCCGCTCGCGATGCTGGTACCGTTCTTCGGCAAGAAGTACACGGTGGACTTGCGCCGCGACCAAACGTACCTGCGCAGTCAACCAGTCAACTCCGAAGAAGGCGCGCCGATGGGCGTGGGCGTCTGGTCGGAGATGGTCGTCTCGGACCCGATCGCGTTCTTGTACAAGAACAACGACCCGGTCGGCTCGTTGCGCGCCAACATCTCGAACGCCGCGGTGCGGTGCTTGAGCAACATGAAGCTCTCCGAAATGCTGGAAAACCGCCACAACATGAGCCGCGCCGTGCGCAAAGAGGTGTCGGCCAAATCACGGGATTGGGGCTACGACGTCGGCAGCGTCTACATCCGCAAGGTGCACTTTCGCGACGGCGGCATGATCCGCCAAATCGAGGAAAAGGTGGTAAACCGACTGCGGCAGGTGACGGGCGCCATCCAACAAGACGGCGCCAACCGCGTGAGCGTCATCCGCAGCACGGCTGAACGTCAAGCCGCCAAAGAGTTCGCCCAAGCGGCGGCCACGCGCCCCCGGATCGTGGGCGCCGCGCTCGCCCAAATTTCTCAGAATCCAGCGATCTCTTCGGCGCTGTTCGAGGTGCTGGAGACGCAAAACCTGATTCGGAGTAACGGGCTCGAGGTGAACGTGATCCCCCAAGGAACACCGATCGTCTACGAGCTCGCGGGAAAACGTAGTCCGGCGGCGTAACGGTTCGTACGCCGTCTCGCGGACAGCCGCCCACGTTGGGGTGGCTGTTTTGCTTTCCATGGGCGGCGCGCCCTCGCAGGACCCGCACCGAGCTCCCGTCGCGCAGCGCCCCTTCGCCGCCCGGCGCGGGGACCGCGCCTCCCGCCAGCTAACGCGTGCTCACCAAACACGCTGGTTGTGCTGTACGCCGCGCGACAATGTGCTAGCCCAGTCGGAGATGATTGGCGTGTACGACTCTGGCTTCGGTGGTTTGTCCGTGCTCCGCAAGCTGCACGGTCGCCTTCCCGAGCGCGACTTTCTGTATCTGGCCGACTCTGGACGTGCGCCGTACGGCGGCCGGGATTGCGACACGTTGCTCGATTTCGCCGAGCAGTGCGTCGAGCGTTTGTTCGAGCAAGGGTGCCGTCTGGTGGTCGTCGCGTGCCACACGATTTCGTGCGTCGGTTTACGTCACTTGCAGCTCCGCTACGCAGGGCGCGACTCGGGCCGACGCATCTTGGGCGTCACCATCCCCGCGGCAGAGGCGGCCGTCGCCATGAGCCAGGGCCACATCGGTATCCTCGGCACGGCGCGCACCGTCGCGTCGGGCACCTTCGAGGTCGAGATCGGAAAGCTGGCTTCGCACCGCGTCTCACAGCGCGCAGCTCCGTTGCTCGCGCCGCTCGTCGAGGAGGGCCTCGAGAACACCGATATCGCGCGTTCAGTGGTGTCTCACTATCTCCGAGACTTCGGCGACATCGACACCCTCGTGCTCGCCTGCACGCACTACCCGCTCCTGATGCAGGCGTTCGCCGAAGCGTCGCAGGCCCGCATCCTCGATCCCGCGGACTTCGTCGCGGAGCGTCTCGCCGACTGGTTGACGCGACACCCCGACTTCGACACGCCGGGAAGCGGCCAGGTTCACGTGCAGTGCACCAGCGACGCGCACGTCTTTCGAGAGCACGCGGTGCGCTTCTTCGGCTCCGAGTTGCCCGACGTGGTGCGTCTCAGTGAACGGCGCGGTCGCCTCGATCTACACGATCCCGCGCACGTCGTGGTGGGACAAGTGGTGCGTGGTGAGGCTTCCCGCGGTTGACGTCACTCTTCGTGGTGGCCGACCCGGCCTGCGTCGCGATCTGGCCTGCCGGGGTTCGTGAACTCACGTCGCTGTCTCACGTCGTCACGCCGGACAACCTCCGGAACGTTTGAATCGCGTAGGAGTCCGTCATGCCCGAGACGTAGTCGAGGGCGCGGATCACCTTCTCGTAGGTCGTCATCGCATCCGTGATGGCCGTCCGTTGCCGCAGCAGCGACGCCATCCGCGACTCGAACGAGCCACGTTTCGGCTCCTCGAGCAACGGCGGGATGAAGCGATCGAGCAAGCCGTGAATGGCGTTGTAGCCGGCCGCTTCACGCTCCAACACGCGCGGGTTCTGGTAGCACTTGGTTCGCGCCAACGTCTCGAGTTCGCGGACGACGGGCGCGGACGGGCACAATCTGACGAGTGGGCCCACGCTCTGGCCGCTGAGCAGGCGCTCCGCGTGTGCCGCAAACACCTCCGCACACTGCGTCACGAGGGCACCTATCGACGTCGCGCGTAGGTAGCCCGTGCGTTCGTCCGCATCCCGGTAAGTCGCGGCGGCGTCGCGCGTTCGCGCCGACACGAGCTCGCCGAGCACGTCGGCGAGTTCGGCGTGAGTGATCCAGCCGAGCCGCGTCGCGTCTTCCAAGTCGAGGATCGAGTTGCAGATGTCGTCGGCGGCTTCGAGGAGATAGGCGAATGGATGACGACGCCAGCCGCGACCCCCACCAGGCGTCGTTACGGCAGGCAGGTCGAGTTGTTTGCCGAGCTCGGTAACGATCGCGAGTTCACTCTGGAACACTCCGGCTTTCTTGAATTCGGGCGCAGTTGATCCAAAGTCGTCCCCCGACTCCCTCGGATACTTGAGGAATGCGCCCAACGTGGCGGCAGTGAGCCGCATCCCGCCGTATTGTTCGAACTGCAATCGGCACAATACGCGAAACCCCTGAGCATTGCCTTCGTACGTCGTGAGGTCGTCGTGTTCACGTCGCGTCAGGCCAGGCACCGAGTTGTCGACGAAGTAGCTGGCGATCGCGTCTTCGCCTGCGTGCCCGAACGGCGGGTTGCCGATATCATGGGCCAAACACGCGGCCGCGACGATGTCACCGATGTTGCGTTGTGCGAGGTCGTCGAACCCGAGATGCTGCGCGGAGCGTGCGCCCAAGGAGCGGCCCACCGAAGCCACCTCGAGGCTGTGAGTCAAGCGCGAGTGCACGACGTCGTCGTCGGGTAACGGGAATACCTGCGTCTTGTCGTGCAACTTTCGGAACGGCGTCGAGAAGATGATTCGGTCCCAGTCTCGCTGAAAGTCGACACGGTGGTCGGCGGAGGTCGGCGTGGTCGTCGCGGACGACGTGAGCCGCGTTGGGTTGATGAGCGTCTTCCAATCCATGTCGATGCGCAGCCTGTATTCGATGAAGGACCGGCTGTCTGCAACCAAGACGCGTTCCATCCTCCAAGCGGGCTCGCGGCTCGGCAACCTCGTCGCGGGGGCGCGGGGAAGAGGCGCTCGAACGGCGGATGGCGGAGCTCAGAGGCTCGAGGAATCGAGGGAAGTGAGGCGCGGAGAGGCGTCTTTGGGGCGCTTGGCCAACGCGTCGACAGCCGCTTTCAGGTCGAGGAAGAAGTGTTCCTCCCCCAGGAACTCCGTAAATCCGGAGCGGTTCATCATCTCGAGGATCGGGTGCTTGAGGTTGGCAAAATAGAGCTCCCTGCCACCCTCCTTCAGCGCTTGTACGACCTCGCGTAGCGTCGCCTCGGCGGAGCAGTCCAGATCGTTCAAGCTGCTGCCATCGATCAATACCGCGCGTACGGGGCGCCTCGCTCGATCGAGGAACGTGAGCACCTGCTCCTTGAAGAACGCGGTGTTCGCGAAGTAGAGCGACGCATCCATGCGCAAGATCAACACCCCGGGCGCGATCTCGGCGTGAGGGTAGTTGGAGAGGTTGCGGAACACGTCGGTGCCCGGCAACCGCCCGAGCTCCGCCGTATGGGGCTGGATGCTGCGGCGGATGAACGCGCCGAGGGAAGCCAACACTCCGATCAAGATCCCCTGTCCGATCCCCACGAACAACGTCACGCCGAAGGTGATCGCCCACAACGTCGCGTCCACTCGCCGCACGTTCCACAGCTGCAAGGGCTCGCGGCCCCGCACCAGACCGAGCGCCGCCATCATCACCAGCGCCGAGAGCGCGCCTTGGGGCAGATAATAGAACAGCGGCGTTAGCCACATCAGCGTCGCACCGATGCCGAGCGCCGCGAACACGCCCGTGAGCTGCGTGCGGGCGCCGGCTTCGTCGGCGACGGCGCTCCTGGAGAAGCCGCCCGTGACGGGATACGCGGCGGAGAAGAACGCGCCCAAGTTTGCCAGGCCCAGCGCCATCATCTCGCGGTTGGCGTTGAGCGGCTGGCGGTGTTTCTCGGCGATCGCTTTGGCCACGCTGATCGCCTCCATGAACCCAACCAGCGCGATCATTGCAGCGGTCGGGGCCAAGCTTCGCACCAACGCCGCATCGAGCGGAGGCAGCGACACGATTGGCAGCGATTTGGGCACGTCACCCACGACGCGCACCCCCCACCGATCGAGCCCCAAACCATAGGTGACCAACGTCGCGGTAGCGACCACCAGCAACGACCCGGGGAGCCTCGGCGCCCAACGTTTCAACGCCAGCAGCGCCAGCAAGGAGGCCGTGCTGAGCGCCAGTGTCAACCCATGCCCGCCGTGCAGCTCGGGCACTAGACCGACGAGCAAGGCGTGGAAGGTTGCCGCGCGCGGCGCCTTAATGCCTGCAAAAGCGCCGACTTGGCTGCCAGCGATGACGAGGGCCGCTGCCGTCGTGAAGCCGCCGATCACGGGGCGGGACAGGAAGTTGACCAAGAAGCCCAACTTGAGCGTCCCCATCGCGAACTGCAGCACCCCTGCCATGCCCGCCAACAAGGTCGCGGCGAGTAGGAACGTGGGGCTGCCCACCGGGGCGACGGCACTCGCGCCCGCCATCACCAGCAGTGAGTCCATCGCCGTTGGACCGACCGCGAGCTGACGCGAGGTACCGAGCAAGGCGTACATCAGGAGCGGCAAAAACGACGCGTACAAGCCCACCACCGGCGGCACCCCGCCGAGCAGAGCGTAGGCCATGGCTTGCGGCACGAGTAGTACGGTTACCGTGAGGCCCGCCAGCAAGTCGAACCGCAAGTCTTTGGCCCGGTATTCGATGAGCCACGCCGGCAATGGCAGACGACTCAGGGCCGAACGTCTGGCAGCACGGGCTTTGAGGTTAGCGGCGGGCAACGACGTCGAGTTCATTGCGGTCCATGTTCACGTTCGTCGTTCTACGCGGTCTTGCGTCCTCCCGAACGACCCTCTTCGGCGCGGTACGCGGTCATGCCACCGCGCAGCGACGCGACGCGCTTGAACCCCAGGGTCTCGAGCAACTTGGCGGCTTCGCCCGAGCGACGACCCGAACGACACACGAGCACCATCGGTTGTTCGCGGTCCCAGGTGTGCGCTTGGTCTTTCACCGTCGCGAGCGGCACGAGCTCGCTTCCGTCCAGGTGCCCCAGCTCGCCGGTGTATTCTGCCGGCTCACGCACGTCGACCAAGCGGATCCCAGGCTGACCCAACCGCAGCCACGAGCCGGTCACTTCCGGCACTCCGTCGACCCGCTCGATCGGCGCCCAGCCGCGCTCGGCGCCAGCTGGTTCCGCTGCCATCGTCGGCTGTCCACACGCCATGTTGGCCGGTACCGCTTCAGCGAGGTGTTTGGGAGGCTGCAGCCGGAGCTCATTCATGATCGCGACGAACTCGGCTTCGGTCTTGTTCGCCAGACGCGGATTGTGGTTCCGCTCTTCGCCAATCGTGCTGACCGTACGGCCCTTGTAGTCGTGGCCAGGGTAGACGAGCGTGGACTCGGGCAGGGTGAACAGCTGACTGGTCACCGAGGTAAACAACTTGTGCGGGTTGCCTTGCTGGAAGTCGGTGCGGCCGCAGCCGCGAATCAGCAGTGCGTCACCGGTGAACACGCGTCCATTTTGCGCGTCGTAATAACTGACGCAGCTGTCCGTGTGGCCAGGCGTCTCCAGTACGAGCAAGCGGTGGTGACCGAAGTCGATGTGATCGCCCTGCGTGACGCTGACGTCAACGCAGCCGCTGTTGGCGTGTCGGCTCAACACGCTCTTGCTTCCGAGCAGCTGACGAAGCGCTCCCGAAGAGGTGACGTGGTCGGCGTGAACGTGGGTCTCGAGGGTGTACTTGAGCACGAGCCCGAGCTCGCGCAGCAACGTCGTGTCGCGTTCGATCTGGTCGCGCACTGGGTCGATCAACACGGCCTCACGGGTGTCTGCGTCGGCCAGAAGATAGGTGTAGGTGGAGGACTCCGGATCGAACAGCTGGCGGAAGACGAGATTGCTCATGCCGATACTCTATCAAGTTCCGTGCCAGATATCGCCAATCCTGCAAACCCACTCGAACGGAGCTTCCACCACGACGGCCGGCGCTTACCCGCAACACACTGCAACATCGAGATTCGTCGTTTGCGGGTAGTGTTGCACGCGCGACGCCACTCACTCCGGCTGTTGCTCGTCGTCGTGCAACAGTCCCCACTTGCGCAGCTTGCGCCACAACGTCACTCGGCTCATGCCCAAGCTCTGCGCGGCTCGACCGTGATGGCCCCCCGCCCGTTCCAGAGCCGTCAAGAGTTTACGCGCCTCGGGGGGCAGGTTTACGCCAGCTGGCACCCGGTTTGTCGCCTCCGACGCCTCGTGCCCGGGCCGAGGAGCGTCCGTTGGTGCCGGCACCTGCTCGATTCGACTTTGATTGGACGCGATCTGCGACTCGGCGCGGGTCCCACTCACCACCTCACTGGGCAAGTCCGCTTCCGTCAAGACTGGTCCGTCACCCATGACCAACGCGTATTCGACGACGTTGCGGAGCTCTCGAACGTTACCTGGCCAACGGTACTCGCGCAGCGCGGTCAAAGCGCCGGGGCTCAGCCGTGAGATGGTCCGGCCGGCGTCGCCCTGCAGCTCGCCGATGAAGCGCCACGTGAGCAGCTCGACATCGACCGGGCGCTCACGGAGCGGCGGCAGAAACAGCGGGATCACGCGCAACCGATACAAGAGGTCATCGCGGAACTTGTGCGCTCGCACCGCGGCCCGAAGCGAGCGATGCGTAGCCGCGACGATCCGGACGTCGACGGGGATCGCCTGTTGTCCTCCTACCGGCACCACGACGCGTTCCTGCAGGACGCGAAGCAACTTGGCCTGCATTTCCAATGGCAGCTCCGCGACTTCGTCCAGGAACAACGTCCCACCATCGGCCAGCCTGAAGTGGCCAGGGTTGTCCCGGATGGCTCCGGTGAACGCGCCGCGCACGTGCCCGAACAGCTCACTCTCGAGCAACGCGGGGGGGAGCGCGGCACAGTTGATCGCGCGGAACGGCCCAGTGGCGCGCGTCGAGGCCTGATGTAGTGCCTGCGCCACCAACTCCTTGCCCGCCCCCGTTTCCCCACGAACCAGAACGTTCGCCTTCGAGCGCGCAACTTTTTCGATTTGTCGCAGCAGCTCGTGCATTGCCGGGTCGCGCGTCACGATGCCAAAACGCTCGACGACCTCGGGGGATTTCGGATCCCGCCGCGTGAACGGGTCTTCGTCGAGCAACAGCAGCCAACCCGTCAGCTTGCCGGCGTCACGCAGCGGCGCCGCACGCACCGTGACCATCCTCAAAGAACCATCCGGCAGCGGCCGCTCGACGCGCGCGGTGACCGCCTCACCGCGACTGAGCGCTTCGGCGACCGGCCGCACTTCACCCGCTCCGCACAATATCTTGGCGGCGTTCACTCCAAGCGGCACCGGGCCACCAACGAGCGTCGGCGCGGACGGCGTGTGCCCGACGATGCGGAGCTGCTCGTCGAGCACGAGCGCCGCTCCCGCCACTTCGGCGAGGGCTCGCAACGCGAGTTCGGTAGCGGCGTCGGGGGTCGGGTTATCGGTTGCCGGTGATTGTTGCGCCATCTGCTCCCGGCAAGGTGCCCTGAACCGACGTGGGTTCGCAACAAGGTTGACCAGCGATTTTTGCGACTCGCGCGCGGTGGCGATCGTACACGGAAAACAACGTCATCCCGGTCACCATCGCGACTCCAAACAGCAACGCATCCCGAGACGCTCCGCTGGACAAGGCGCTGGGTAGAGAGACGATGGCTGGCCCGGGACAATATCCGGCGAGCCCCCAGCCCACGCCGAACAGCACCGCCCCACCGACCAAACGCGCGTCGATTTGCGAGCGCCAGGGCGCTGACGAGACGGGGATCGAGAAGCTGGGCGCCAGCAACGGCGCGTTACGTTTGCGCAGCCACCACGTGAGCGGCGCGTTTACCCCAATCGCGCCCAGCATCACGAACGCCAAGCTGGGATCCCAGTCGCCGAACACGTCCAAGAAGCCGATGACCTTCGACGGCTGCGTCATTCCGCCCAGCACCAATCCGGCCGCGAACACGGCGCCGGACAAGAACGCCGAAGCGACCACTCGGGTTGACCAATTGGCCATTAGAGTTGACCTCGCAGCAGGCTCATCAGCGTTACCGTCAGCATGCCGGTCGCGACGAAGGTGCTCGTCGCAACGATCGAGCGTGGTGACAACCGGCTCGTGCCGCAAACACCGTGGCCACTCGTGCAGCCGCTCCCCAGTCGCGTCCCAAAACCGACGAGCAGGCCCGCCAGCACCAACAGCAAGGGACGGGCTGACGGGTTACTGGTTATCGTCTCGGGATACACGAAGGCCGCAAGCGCGCCGACCGTCACCAGGCCGGCCAAGAACGCGAGTCGCCACCCCACCTCGAGCGCGAAATTTTGGCGCGGTAGCGGGATCAGGTTGCCCAGAATCCCGCTGATGCCCGCAATTCTTCCCAGGGTTCCGAGGAGCAGGGCTGCGGAGAGTCCCACCAGCATACCTCCCGCCAAGGGCGGGCCATAGGTTTCGACCCACGGTGTTGCCACCGCGGGACCGACTGTATCGAGTAAAACAACGGGCATGGTCGCCAACATACAAACTCCGTGCCAAGCGGCCGTTGGCACACCGGCCCGCGTGGCCCGTTGCGGAACTCGCTTGCGGCCGAGACACCGCAAATCATGCGCTGGTTACGAGCCGCACGCCAGTGAAACACATTGCAACAACCTCGGACCCGTGAAGCTGGCCTGCGTTGCGGTCTGGCCTGCCAGCGTTCGTGACCTGCCCTCAGCGTCTCGTCGCGCCGTGCGCTGCGGCGTCGGAAGTCGGAGTAACGTCAGAACCACCCGAGTTCGAGACGTAGGCCCGAAGTCACGCCGCGCAGCTCGCTCGCGCGGATCTTCTCGCCGGTGAAGGCCGCAAAGCGATACCCCGCGTGGAACCCGAAGCGGGCAAATCGCGTGACGTTGAGATAACCCACGGCTTGTGGCTCGAACACGAACAATGCCGTATCCACGTCGCGGCGATCGGCCGAGTTTTGTGGCTCCTCGTCCGTGTCGTTTTGGCGGCTGAAGCCACCGGCGGCGGCTACCGCGCCCAAAGACAGACTCGCCGGGGAGTCGAAGAGGAAGTTGTAGCGCGCAACCAAGCCGCCGTAGCCACCCGAGAGGTAGTCGCGTTCGTCGTTGAGATGAGCGCTGATGCCGCCGCCCGCGGTGAACCCCAGCGCATAACGGCGATTGAGCAGCACTGCGGCCTCGAACGTCGCCAGGAACCCGTCCGTGCTCCCGAATTGGGTGTAGTTGAAGGCGAGCCCTGCGTACCCTCCAATCTCGTTGGTCTGCCCGATCAGGGTGTCTTCTCCAATCAATGTATCGGACAACGGCTCATCGCTCTTGCCGGGTGTGGCAGTGGCGTCCGTCGCTCCGGCTGCCACGACGGGTTCATTATCCCCGCGCGACACGGTGCGCAGCGGAGCCGTCGCCACGAACTGCGCCTGTTCGAGCCGCGCGCTGCTCCCACGGTTGAGTGAGACATGTGCTCCGAAGTGATGACCATCGCGATCGAGCGCGACCTCGTAGTCGCCGGGTGCGAGGCCCAACTCGACGGGGTGAGCCGCGTCTTTGCGCAGCTCCACGAGCAGCCGGTCGCCGGGATCACGTACGTAGACACGGCCGGATACGTCGTGTCCCAACACCAGGCTCGAGTCAGTCGAGCGCACGTCCGTGAGCACGAGATCACCCGTGCCCGCAAGCTGGATGTCGTAGGCGGGGTGTTGCGCGCCAGCAGCCGTCTGGACGGTGCGTCCCAAGGTCTCGTTGTACGCAAACTGGTACGCTTCGTTCAGCGTAACCCGGCCGTCGCGGTTGTTGTCAGCCGCGCCACGCAATCCCGAGAC
>CBINDO010000208.1:0-14635 GCA_966249405.1 uncultured bacterium
AGTTGAACATACCGGGAACGGCAACGTGGCGTTCTTATTCGATGTCGAATGCGCCTAACTGGTCGGGTGAGTTCGAGTTCTTGGTGCGCCGTAAACCGGGCGGTGCGTTCTCCGAGTGGCTTGCCACTGGGGCGACCCCGGGCACGCGGCTGCGCGTCAGAGGCCCGCAGGGTTCGCTCACGCTGACCGAGGGCACGCTGGTGACACGGGTGTTGCTCGGCGGCGGCACGGGTTTGGCCCCGCTGCTATCGATGTTGCGCAACATGGCCGACCTCGGTGACCCTTCCCCGGTCCGGCTCTACTTTGGAGTTACGACGGAAGCCGAACTGTTCGCTCTGGACGAGTTGCGAGAGCTCCAACGTCAGCTCCCGCAACTTCGCACGACGGTGTGTGTGTGGAAAGATAACGAAGGCTGGTCTGGCTACCGTGGCAGCATCGGAGACGCACTTCGCGAGGACGCGGAAGTGAGCCGCGCCGAAGCGGCGTCGAGCTGGGACGTGTATGTGTGTGGGCCTCCGGCAGCCGTCGAAGCCATCACTCGCGTGGCGAGCGATGTCGGCGTGCCACGCGACCGGCTCCACGTCGAACGGTTCGCGTGACCGACGGGGCGTCGAGCTCACGGGACTTGCGTCGCGTGCACCGCCGCCTCTAACAGCTGGAGCTCGAGAGGTGCGATGTCCTGGCATAGAAGAACCACTCTCGAGCGATGATCTGGTACAGCTGAGGGTGCCAGTTCGACCGGCGCGTGAATTATCTCACGCACCGTATCGAAGGCGATCGGGCCGTCGAATCGATCCGTCACTAGGATCGCCTTTAGCCTCAGCACGCGTTTGCCATATTGCTGAACGTATTGGGCGACCCATTGACACCATGCGCGAAAGTCGACTCGACGTTCGAGCACGATGGTCAAGGTGCGGACGTTGGGAGTGTGCAGCGCTGGCCTTGATGACGCTCGGGCGCTCAGTGGAGTCAGCGCTGGGGCCGCTTGCTCCCGAATGACAGCGGGGCGCTTCAACCGCAACCAACGCTGCCAATTGGCTTCGCCGGTCTCAGCGTCGCGCAGCCCCGCAGACATGAGCGCGACGAGGTCGACCTCGGACGGCCCCAGGCTGATCGTGGCCAACGGGTTGAGCTCCGTGAGGCGGTCGAGCAAGCGCTCGGGTCGCGCGGTCGCGAGGTCCGTCTTGGTCACGACGAGATGATCGGCAGCCTGAACTGCGGACTGGACCTCCGCGTGTTCATCGAGCTGCACCTCACCTAACAGTCCGTCCACGGTAGTGAGGACCAGCTCGAGATGACAAAGGTGAGACAAGGTGCCGCGATTGCCGAACGCGGCGATCAAAGCGTACGGGTCGGCAGCGCCGGTAGTTTCCAGGATGAAGCGTTCGAAGGGCGGCAAGAGTCCGTGACTGCGGCGGAACACGGCGCGTGACACCGTGCTGGTCAGGTCAGCGCTGGTGGTGCAGCAGACACAGCCGTTACCGAGCACGACGTAGTCGATGTCCGTCTCCGTGAGACGCATGCCATCCAGCGCCAAGTCCGCGAGCTCGTTGATGATCACGAGCGAGTTGCGAAACCGCTGGTCGCTCAGGAGCCGATTGAGGAGCGTGGTCTTGCCCGAGCCGAGATAACCTGTGACGATGGTGAATGGGAGCAGGTCTGACACGATGGGTGAGGGCGAGCAGGAGGGGTAAGGTGTCGTGCTCTACAATATACGGACTGCGCGCGAAAGCGAAGCGCACCGACCGTACCACGGCGCTTCCCCTAAAGACCTCCTCCCGCCGAGCCTGGACCCTCGCTAGCGCCCCGACGTATCTGCGCCGCTGGCCCCCACTTCCATGCCCACCACGTAACCACCGTAGTTCAGAGGGCTCGGTGTCGAAATCGTTCCGACGATGGTCATGCTGCCCGTATGGATGACCGAGATCGCCCCGTCGCCCCCGTGCGTGACGAACGCGTATTCGCCACTCGGTACCATACCGGTGAGACGAAATGCCGGGGTGTCCCATGGCGTCGCGTCCGGTCCGGTGGGTGTCGCGCCCATCGCCGGAAGCGCAACTCTGCCGACGATGTCGTGGTGAGTCGGGGACGATGGGTCCGTGTCCAAAAACAGCGCGAAGTCGCCGTCGGGATGGTATTGAGCAAACACTGCAAAGCGCGAAGACGTCGCCAAGCGATAAACCAGGCCATTGCCCAGCTCCACGCGTTTCGTCGTTTCGTCGTGAACGTTCACGATGAACGCGTCGTTTTGCCAGTCCCGCCAAGCCCTATCGTGCGCGTCTCCGTCGTTGCGGAGATAGGAATAGAGGTAGTTGCCATCCGCACCGAGACGACCGTAAAACGCGCGTCCGCCCACGCGTCCGTCGGTCGCGTAGGGCACGATCCGTGGCGCCGACAAGTCTCCGCCCGCTGCATCCATCACGTACAACCCCTCGTCGGCCGCTGAAAAGAGCTTGCCAGCTGCGTGAGCGATCGCCTCGCCATGAGGCTCCGTGCCAAGAGGAACGGATGCAAGCGGCGCCACCACCCCAGACCACAAGGCGTCGAAGTCGTAAGCTTCCATGGCGGGAGGGTCGTCGTTGCGATGATACAGGTGCAGTGGGCTTCCCCCCAACAACACACCGGGCTCCCCCGTGGGAATACTGGCATACGCTACATCGGAAGTGGCTAGGTCTACGAGGGTGAACAAGTCCGCTCCCCCACTCGCGCCCATACCGCTGACGGCAGCAAAACGTTGCTCTCCGTCGATGGCAAAGTGCACCGGAGCCGACGCGAGTGGAGCCATCAGCGTTAGGTCACCCGGTACGGCTCCGAACACGTCGTGAATGTTGAGTGTGTAGTTCTGATCATCCAAGAACATCACCCGGCCATCTCCTAGCGGTAGGAACCCGCCATGTACACTGAAGTGCACGCCTTCGTACGTTCCTACGAGCTCCAGGCTAGGCACGTCGTAGACGTAGAGCGACCACGCCTCTGGGTCGGCGACTACCAGACGTGCGCTCCCTTGGACTCCTCCGGCATCAGGGAGCGTCGGAATCGACGCAGCATCATTTTGCGTCGGAAACGCGGCGTCGAGTGATGCTGTCGAAGTGTTGCCGAGCGAAGTGTTGCCGAGCGAAGTGTTGCCGAGCCCGCCGTCTGGTACTTCGTTCAATGTCGAGGGCGGCGCCGCTGTGGCTTGTGCATCGGCATGGTGGCTAGAATGCCAGCCGCCACCATCTCGTTCTCTGCCCGTAGATTGTGGTTCCGAATCTTCGCCGGTGGACTCTGAATGGTCATGAGTTAATGGTTGGGCGGCTGATGTTGTCGCGTGGTGACCGCCATCGTTCGACGTTCCGCCAGAGCCTGGCGACGCGTCTTGCCCTTGCAATTCGTTGACGGTGGTTTCGCGCTTGGCGCACGCGCTCAGTTGGAGTCCGATGACGGTGCCGAGCAGGAGGATGCCCGAGCCGCAGTGCTTGGAAGTGGTCTGCATGGCCAGCACTCTGGCTTATGTGCGTTTAAATTGCAATCGCACATGAAATGTAAATGCAATGGAGTTGCATTTTGAAAACTGCCGGGTTACGGGTAGAGCATGAGGTTGCGAGGTGGTGCACGTTTGACCGTCGGCACGGGCGTCGTGGCAGTTTTGATTCTGGGTTCGGCGGGCCTGGCCTCGGCAGAATGCGGAGACGGGACGTTCGACGTCGAGACCGAAGAGTGCGACTACGCGCTCGCCGCCGTCGAGCAAGTCTGCTCCGAACAATGCCGCGTACGTTGCGACACGAACGTGAACGACACAGCTACGGACCATACGTGTCAACACGTTTCGTTTGGTCCGTTCGGAGCGGTTGCGGCGAACGCTCATCCCGGCATCGTCAACTCGGTGATCAGCCAGACCCATGTTCACTTTACGGTAACCATGGCCAAAGACGAAGCTGACCAAACGTTGGCTTCCGCTGTTAATTTGTTCCCGATCAAGTCGAGCAGTTTCGCGCTTTACCTCGGTGATCCCGAGCCAGTGACCGTGCTCGACTCGGACGGGGATGAGGTACCACCGTCGCTAGAGGCATCAATCACGACATGCTCGGCTGGACTGTCGCGAGTGCAGGTTCACGCGTTGGACTTGGACGAGAGCTACATGATCGTGTTCCCGGCGGAAGGTGCTGCCTTTCGGACGTTGGTGCTGGAGGAGTTGGGAGAACATGCTCGCTTCCATAGTTTCGACTCCGACGGAGATGGCTTCGGGAGTCCGGAGTCCGTGTTGCTGACTTGGTGCAAGCTGGGTGAGGACAGCCTAGTCCAAGACGACAGCGATTGTGACGACACTCGAGCCTCCGTGTTTCCCGGCGCTGTCGAGCTGTGTGACGGAGTCGACAACGACTGCGACGGCGAGGTCGAAGGGTCCGTATGTCAAGACGTGACGTCGACGGACGTCGCCAGCACGTCTTCGGAGGGCGCTGCTGAGCAGATTGACGCCCAAGCGCCCGACGACGAGACGCGTGACGCAGGTGCAAGCACACGAGCCGAGCAGATGCCTGCTGTGGATGCTGGCAGCGCGCACTCGCCGCTGACCTCCAACGTTCGCGATGCCGGCGGGCAGCACGAAGGATCGAACGATTCGGTTGAGGCGAGTACGGCGCACGCCGGGCACGAACCGCTCGATGCGTCGGCGACCACAAGCCCGGCGCGCGGCGCCATTGCTCCTGGGCCGGATCGTGAAGGCTGTGGGTGCACCACCGTTGGGGCTCGGTCGCGTAGCGACGTTTGGGGAGCGGTGGGTGCGCTCGTTCTCTTGTCCTGCGGTTTGCGCAGGCGAGTAACAGGCTTGCGGCACAGAAGTGTCACGAGCTGAGTGTGAGGAGATAACGATATGACAACCAGGAAGTATGTTCTCGCAGGGTTAGCCTGCGGGATGATGTCCGCTTGCGCGTCGAGCGGCGGAGACCCATCGGCCCTCGACGTCGAAGGCGCGACGCAAGTCGAGCGTTTGGGAGCAGCACTCGAGGGCGAAGAGTGTTTGGTGCCCGAAGAGGTGCTCGAACACACCTGTCAACACGCGGAGTTCGGACCCTTCGCGGCCGCGGCCGCCCAAGCTTATCCGGGCTTCGTGTTCACAGACATCAGTCCGCCGCACACCGCCTACAACCTGACGCTGCCTTCGGCTGCCAGCGCATACCAGGGTGCGGTGCTCTACTCGCCTGTCGTGAGTGGCGAGTTTGCCGTGTTCAGCACGCCGGACGCGACGGTGAGCGTCTACGATTCAGTTGGCAATGTGGTAGCGCTCGAGCGCGAAGGAGCAACGGACCCTGCCGTGTGCGCGGCCATTGCCAAGGCATCGGTATTCCATTTGGAGCTGTTCGAGACCTACACGGTCGTGTTTGGCCCCGAGACGGACCCGGGGGTCCAAACCATCATCGAATATCTCGGGGAGGGTGGGTGTGAAGCTTGCGCTCACGTTCACCTGGATGCTTACCGGAGCCTGCATCCCTCGGTGAACGAGCCCGCGGAAGTCGTCCTCGACGCGCCGATCACCTTCGAGGTGCCCGAGGCGATCGCCGTGGAACTGGGCGAGGCTCGGCGTGGCACGGTAACGCTGAAGTTCGAGAACCCCGGCGAGACCATCAAGTGCGTATACGAAGCCGATCGCACCACGAACACGTTCACCTTCGATCACTGTGATTGCGGCGTCACGGTGGGCGACGACGTAACCGCGAGCGAATTCAAGCTCAGCATCAGCAAAGAAGCCGCGAAACGCGGCCCGATCGCCGTGGGGCTCGAACTCGAAGACGAAGCCTGTCACGGACACGAACACGAGGAATAGGGAGGAACGAACATGAACAATCGATGGACCAAACGCGCGCGCACTCTGAACTCGGCCAGTGGGGCTTTCTGCCTGATTTTGGGGCTAACCGTGGCCAGCTGCAGTCAACACGACATGGAGGCAGGACCACTCGAAGAGAACGCATCGGGTGACGACGGTAGTGCCTACGAAATGCTCGACCAAGATCTGATCGCTGGGTGCACCGCACTGGGGGTCGACGTCAACGCCCATGCATGTCAACATGGCACGCTCGGGCCGTTCGCGACTGTGACGGCCAAGACTGCCGCAACTTACGACACGCTCTCGGCGACTCACACCTATTACACGGTGAACTTCACCGACACGACGGCGCCGTACACGGGTCGAGTAGACTACAGCCCAACGGTGACGGGCGACTACTCCATCTACTACAATCCCGGCGTGACAGTGACGGTCAAGGACAAGAACGGCACGACCGTCAACCCGCTTTTGACTCAGTCGATGTCGAGCTGCTCGTATCTCTCCGGTTATCGCATTTTCAACCTCTCCAATTCGACGGCACTCAAGCCGTATCAGATCACCTTTACGTCGAGCACGACCGTGCCTATCAAAGTTCTTCTGGAGGAACTGAGCGCGGTTTCGGTTTGGTGGTACAAGGACATGGATGGTGACGCTTGGGGTAACTCCGCGCAGAAGCAACTCACGCCCTGTATTCCAGATGCCGCGTACACCGTGAAGCAGGGCGGTGACTGCAACGAAGGCAATGCGGGAATCAACCCCAGCGCAACGGAAGTCTCGGGGGACGGCGTCGACAGCAACTGTAACGGTAACGACAACAACTGACCTGTCCGCAGAGCTCGGTTCTGCCGAGGCGGGCTCTGCGGAAGCGCTGACAGGGGGGGCTCGAAGAAGTCCCCCTCCGGCGTGATGGTTCGCGAGAAAGACGTTGGAGTCACGTTTAGGAGACGTGGCTCCACGTCCGCTCGACATTGTGGAATGAAAGGGTCTCGAAATCGTGAAGCGCGGATATTGGTTGGCCGCAAGTGGCGTGGTGCTGGTTGGGTTTTGGTGGATGACGCCGAGGTTCGTCGTCGACTCGACGCCGAAGCGCGGTTTGTCGACGACTGCGTCGGAGATGGAGGATTCGCCATCGAGGACGTCTGGCGTTCGGGCTGCACCGGTGACAAGCGTTGTCGGTGCTCCAGGTTCGGCCGAGGTGACGCAGACCGTAAGCGCGTTGTATGCGACCAGAGCTCTCGCACCCCTAGAGAGAGCGTCGGAGCCCGCAACGGCCGAGGAGCTGTCGGTGGTCGAGGAGGCGACGCTCGTGCGCAAGCCAGTGATCGACGCCATCCGGCTCTTGGGTGTGGGCAAGGCCGAGAAGTTCGAGCGCATGCGCGAAGCTTTGCGGGATTCGGGCGACAGCACCGAACCGTGGACGAAGCAAGCCAGCAGCGTCTTCTCGGGATGGGCGAACGAGTTGAATGACGATGGCAATCTCGAACTCGACTCGGGCAGCGTTCGGTGCTTTCTCGCTGGTTGCGAAAGTCTGGTGTACTTCAAGAGTGAGGCTGACTACGAGACGGCCGCCCAGGCATTTCGATCCTTTGCCGAACCTTCTGGGGATGGCCAGTTCGCCCATGGGGGTCGCGTTCAGACGCCGCCAAAGCAGTTGCCGGACGGACGCTGGGTCGCTGCTTGGCTCATGATGCGCCCCAACGTGGGAGTGGAGTGAATGCATCAATGACGGGCGCTCAAGACGAGCACGACGCGCCGCACGCCGAGGTGCTCGATAGGTGGCGATCGATGCACCAAACCCAGGCCGTCCGCATGGTTGGCGCCCCTCATGAGCAGAACATCCCCCGCCACAGCGCGCCGAATCTCGCCTGGTGACGTGACGACGAGCCTGTTCGATTCTTCGGGATCTTCCGGGGGCTCCGCTAACACGCGGCGATTCACGTATTCGTTGGGCACCCACTCCGTGCCGGGACCTAGATACGTCGTGAGCAGCCTGTAGCGCAGATAGTCCACGTGAAATTTACGGCATTGATCGGAAGACACGACGCCGAACTTCAAAGCGATGGCCTTGCTGGCCGAGACGTCGAACATCAGTTTCAGCAGGGACACGATGTCCTTTTGTAGCCAAGCACTCGTCGCCGCGGGCAGGCCAGAAAATGCGTGCGAAGAGACGTCCGCTGGCTCGTGAACGGTTTGTTCGAACCGCGGGACCTCGCGTCCCGCCCACCCGGACAACGCGCGAGTCACGTACGCCGGCATGGTGCGGCGCCACAGCGAAAGATTCGCGCTCCCGAGCATGTGTTCACCCGGAAAGATTAACGGCATCGCGGCAGACGGGGAAGCTGAAACACTATGCTCGAGCATGGGCGCTGGATGTGGCATCAGAGTTTTGGATGGTTTGGTTGGGTTCGCGGCGTACCCGTCATGCGGTCGATCCCGGCCGAGGCGTCGTCAGCTCCAGCTGGGAAACGGGTCTTCGAGAGAACCCCACGACTCGGCCCCGAGCTTCATCTCAGCATCCGTGAGTAAGGCGCGGTCGAACGCCGCTCGCAGAGAAGCCTCGTCCATGCCAATACCAATCAGGACCAGCTCTTGCTTGCGGTCCCCGTACGGCTCCTGCCAGTCGGAGCGAATGGAAGCCACGGTCTGTTCATCCAGCGGCCAGAGCTCGGGCTTGACGGCTGACCACCAGTAACCTGCTCGCGCCGTGCGACAAGCAGGACCAGCTTGTGACCAAGACCCGACCTCCGCCATCCGCGTCGCGAGCCAGAAGAATCCTTTGGACCGAAGAACGCCTGGCCACTCTTCTGACAGCAGAGTTGTATGCAAGCGCCGCGGGTGAAATGGGCGTCGCGCGCGGTAGACGAAGCTCGATATGCCGTACTCTTCGGTTTCTGGCGTGTGAATGCCTGCGAGTTCCTTGGCCCACCCTGCCGACTGCGCGGCCTTGGCATCGTCGAATAGTCCTGTCTTCAAGACGTCCCCCAACCGGACTCGCCCGTGGTCAGCTCGGACGATCCGCGCGTCGGGGTTCAAGTGATGCAGAATGCCTTCCAAGCGTTCCGCCTCTTCGGACGAGACGAGATCCGTCTTCGTGACGACCAACACGTTGGCGAACTCCACCTGGTCAACGAGCAGATCCACGATCGCCCGGGTATCCTCGGGGCCGACCGCGATGCCCCGCGTCGAGAGGTGGTCGGTAGACGCGTATTCGCGGAGGAAGTTCGCGGCATCGACGACGGTGACCATGGTGTCCAGCCGTGCGACATCCGAGAGGCTGAACCCGTGCTCGTCACGAAACGAAAACGTCGCCGCGACGGGCATCGGCTCTCCGATGCCCGTCGACTCAATCAATAACGCGTCGAATCGTCCTTCCTTGGCGATGCGCGTCACTTCCGCGAGCAGGTCCTCCCGCAGAGTGCAACAAATACAACCGTTGGACATCTCCACCAGTTTCTCTTCGGTGCGCTCGAGAGCCGCCCCGCCGAGTTTCACGAGCTGCGCGTCGATGTTCACCTCGCTCATGTCGTTGACGATGACTGCTACACGCAAGCCCTCGCGATTGGCCAAGATGTGGTTGAGGAGGGTCGTCTTACCAGCGCCTAGGAAGCCGCTCAGTACGGTTACGGGGAGTTGCGCCATGGTCCATGCACTCAGAGTAGGTTCGTCCGGCGATCCTTTCTAATGCATCCAAGGTGTATATGCAACTTGATTGTGATTAGGGGTGGCCGACGGGTGCGACCCCTCGCGACACGCGTGCGCTGCGAACGCTCTGGGCTACGACGCCACCATGTCACCCCAGAGCGCCGCCGATCATCCGAATGGTTGGACGCGGTTTTTCGTGCAGTTTCAAAAAAGAGGAGCGGCGGAATTCAAACTCCGCCGCTCCGTGCACTCACGATGGGTCGACTACTTGTGGCCGACTTCCGTGCACTTCATCTTGGAGCCTTCCGGTTTGCAGTGCAGGATCTCGCCGTGCGTTCGGATGAAACCCGCCTCGTTCTTGGTGACCAGGTAGCCGTCATCCACCTGCTCGATGTTCGTGTATGCGGCTGGGTAACATCCAACGAAGAGGACGCTGCTGCCAATCAATGCCAATAGGGTTTTGCTCATCGTATAGTCCTTACTCTTCGACAACTTCCACTTCCTTGCACTCAGCGCCCTTGCCGGTCGCCGGGCACTCCCAAATTGCCGGCTTAACCGGTCCGAATGCCTGAGTCTTGGCTCCCACGGTATAAAACCCCTTGCCGTCCGGAGTTTTGGCCGAGCCGTTGAAGTTGGTGCTGCAGGCGGCGCAAACCATGAGCACCGCCAATGTCACTGCCTGTCTGAAACGCATAGATTCCCTCGAAGATGGGTTTCGCTGTGACGTTGCGTCATAGCCCGCCCCTCGTATCAAACCGCCTTCTCCTTCGTGTAGAGATATTGGTTAACGAGAGCGTTGGGCGGCTGGCCTGAAGCACTCAGCTAGTGTTGCACCGCAACCACTGCCACGAAGTGATCGCACGGCGGTGTGGGTATTAGGAAAATACTCACAAGACCGAGGTATGCATCGGGGTTACAGGGGGGCGAAGTTACCGACCTGCGCCGTGTGGCGGAGCAAGCCTTCCACTTCGTTAAGTTCACTACCGACGAAATACGTTCGTACCATCGGGACTGAACGGTCTCGGCCGAGCGGCGCGCGGGGCTGACTTCGCCACCAACCGCCATCCCGGGCCGAACGAGATCGTAGGTAATGCACCTGATATGCAGAAACAATTTAGTTGCAATATGGGGCGAGCGTGAATTAGCGTCGGTTCGTTGAGCCAAAGCGAGCCACCTGCAACGGATCCTGTGTCGCGCACACCCATCGTTCGAGTCGTCGATTGTCACGTAGTCCGTTTCGAAGGGGGCGAGTGCAAGTTCCTATTGCTGCGGCGAGCACCCCACCGAGCCTACGCCGGGGACTATCGCATGGTCGGGGGGAAGATCGGACCGGGTGAAGCTGCGTGGCAGGCGGCGCTCCGTGAGTTGAAGGAAGAGACGGGCCTGTCGCCTTCGCGACTGTTCGCCTTGCCATTCGTCAGCCGCTTCTATGAACCCGAGCATGACCGTTTGAACGACATCCCGGTGTTCCTGGCGCTCTTGAACGCACCCGGGGCCCCCTGTTCCGTCGACATTGCACTGGATGGTGAACATGATCACCACCTGTGGTTGGCTGCGCCGGATGCCAAGCGGAGGTTGGCTTGGCCCGGGCAAAGGGCAGGTATAGACGCGTCCGAAGAGTTGCTCCGAGACGAGCGACTGCACCGCTACCTCGAGGTCGAGTTGCCGCAATCGACAACTCGCCCACGTGATGTCGCACGAATCGATGTGGACGATGGACGAACGACGGTCGAGTCGAGCATCGCGGACACGCAGTCTGGCTCCGACCTGCGAGGTGTCGCTCTCCAAGAAGTGGGGGTGTGCGACGTTACACATCCGATAGCCGTCCGCGATGGCACAGCGACGACCCAAGCCACGGTTGCTGCTTGTTCGCTGGCGGTTTCGCTGGCTGCAGACCGTCGCGGCACGCACATGTCGCGATTCCTGCAAGCTCTCAACGAGTGGCACGAGCCGCTGTCATTGGCCAGCGCACTGACGTTTGCTCGTCTAGTGCGAGAGCGCCTAGAAGCAGAGCAATCCACCGTGACCTTTACTTTTCCTTGGTTCGCGGCAAAAGAAGCGCCGCGTTCAGGGGCAGTATCTCTGATGGACTACAAGGTCACCTTGAGCGCATCATCGGGGTCGACCGAGTTTACGGAGTTGTCCGTTCGAGTGCCGGTGAAGTCGTTGTGTCCGTGCTCCAAAGCGATTTCCAGTTATGGGGCGCACAACCAGCGCTCCCACATCTCGGTGACGGTCACTCCTCGTCCGGAACTCCTCGACTCGTTCACGATTGGTGCGCTGATCGAGACGTTGGAGGAGCAGGGATCGGCGCAAGTCTACGGTGTGCTCAAGCGCACCGACGAGAAATGGGTGACGGAAGTTGCCTACGACAACCCCAAGTTCGTCGAAGACGTGACCCGTGACGTCGTGTTGGCGCTCCGGAGCGACGCGCGACTCGAGCGCTTCGTGGTGCGGGTCGAGAATTTCGAATCGATCCACAACCACACGGCGTTCGCGAGGTACGATGGCTGAACGACGAGACCAAGAGGACACGGCGACGCCACAGGAGTCGAGCATCCTGTGGATTACCGAGGTCGGGGACTTGGTTCAATTCTTTGAGCCGGAAGTGAACATCGCGGTGGTCGCCGACGCGTGGCGGACCTCGACGGCGACGCACACCAAGCTGGAACGGCTCGACTTTGCGCAAGTGCTCGCCCCGGGCCAGTCGATTGAAACACGAGTTCCCCGTGTGTCCGAGTTGCCACTACTCGGAGAGTTCATCGCGTATTGGGCCGACGTGTTGGTCGAGCTCAGCGGCTGTATCAAGGTCGGCGTGCGCGTCGCGACGTTGGAGCGTGCGATGTGCCCGCGTTTTCACGTGGACCTCGTGACCGCGCGGCTCGTATGCACGCTGGTCGGCGGCGGCACCGAGTTCCTCGCCGAGGGGGCCTGTGAACGAAGCCACCTGGGAGCGCCTACGTCCGCCGGGGGTGACGCGCCTGGTCTGCTTCGCCCGGAGGCGCGCGTGCATGCGGCTCCCGAGGGCGCCATGGTTTGCCTCAAAGGTGAGTTGTGGCCGGGTAACCGTGGGCGGGGTGCGGTTCATCGTTCACCTAGGGCGTGTTCGTCGAATCCGCGACTGGTCCTGACGCTGGATGCGCTCGAATGACCAGACCACGTTGGAGCCGGTCACCCTGGGATGAGATGCCCTATTGCAACGTCCACCACTGCTTGCAGTTGGTGCTCACGGCGAGGGGCGGCGTAGGTCCAATGTTCAGAGAAGCGTGGAACGGTTCGTCGGGGCGCGGCCGCCACCACGCGACGGCAGGTTCATCCGTGCTGCTCTGGCCAAACAACGTCAAATCGTCGGCCGATGCCGCGGTCACCGAAAAGACCTCGAGGCCCAATGCTTGGTTGGTGATGCGGAGCTCCGTCTCCCACTGAGAATCGCGGAGTACGAGCTGAACGACCGCCGGCCTGGCCCCGAGTTCGCGCGCGTACATGCGTATGCCGCTCGTCGAGAACACCGGCTTTTCGAAGCGTACGCCACCGTTTTGCGCCAGCGCATTGAGGCGTACGAAGGGCTGAGGCTCGGCGAGCCTGAACTCACCCGCTTCGTCGAGCTCCCACGACACGAAGCCGCGGGTGTCCGACAGGGTCGTGACGAGTTGGTGACCGGTGGGGTCGAGCGCCGCGCCACGAGTTGCGTCTTGGTCGTCGGGGAGAGCGAGCGTTGCGTTTCCGACTCCGTCCGTGACGTGGATCTGGAACAGCGTCGCGGCCGCGGAGCTCGTGCCCGCATCCACATCTGTTACCCCCGCGGCCGCATCGGACGACGGTGAGACGACTACCGCGTACGCCCACGTCGCTCCGTCGGGAGTGACGCTCAGCGGGATGGCGTCCTCTGGCAGTGTCGCGGCGGCCTCGACGTCTCGTGTCAGTTCTGGGCACATGGCGCGCGGCGGGCGCCCAGCTTCCACTTCCACGACCGAGACTTCGTCGGGATCGATCACCCCGAGCACGACGCCGTCCGAAGCGTCCGTCACGGTTGCGCCCCCGTCGATCACAGCGCCGCCGGCGTCTCTCGGTCCTTCGAGCGGCGGCTCTGTATCGTTCGCTGTGTTCGAGGGCGCACCCGCGTCGCCCGCATCCGCAGCCCCGCTTCGATCATCCTCCACGCCAGCAGCCGTGGGGCGGGTCGCTGGCTGGCAAGCCGTGAGCGCTATCGATACCGAGGGAAACAGTGTCAGACATCGAAACGCGATGACATGCATGAGCCTCACTCCTTTTCGGTTCGTCACTGTGACGGGGGGCAGCTGTACGAGAACCGGACGTCGTGCAGGACCGGCGAGGCCGTCAGTTCGGTGTTGGGTATGAACCGCATCGTGATCTTGACATATTCGTAGCCCACGAGCCCAGCTTGGCTGAGTAGCGCGCCGACGTTGTTGCCCACCCAGGCTCCACCGCTGCCGGTACCATGGGCGCGGCCAAGGTAAACGATACGACTGTTGCTCACCGCGGTCGGTGCTACCGGCAGCGTCAGGAAGTCGTCCGGGTCGGCCGCTGACTCGGCGTAGAACTCGATCGCGGAGTTGGTGTTGGGCGAAGTTGCCTGCCAGTCGAAGAACCGCCAGACGGGCAAGGAATCGAAGTCGCAAGTGGCATGATAGATCCGCTCGACATTGGCGGGCTGATAGGTGTCGAAGTTGGGCGGTGGTTCGCACACGGAGTTTACGCACACGGTGCCCGGGCAACAGTCGCTCGTGGTCGCACAGGCGCCGCCCGTCAACGAGCAAGAGCTCGACGTCGAGCGCGTCGCGCAGTGACGTTTGAGGGGCAGGGTAACGGGGGTATCCACCTTGCAAAGCGCAGTGGGGCTCGCGCCGCTGCCACCGCAGCAGTCCTCGTTCACTTCGCACTCCGAAGCGGTGCCCGTCCCTACCGCGCGGCATTGTTCGAGAGCCCAGAAGCCGCGCTCGTTGATGTAGCCCTGGCTGGCGTCCTCGGAGTAGTTCTGATTGGGTAACCAGAACGCCGGGTAGCTGCGATCCGTCGCGGCACTCACCGTATCGTCGATGGCAGCCACCCATAGCTGGCTCTGAACGTCATTGGTGTTCAGCATGGGCGTGTACGACGAGAGGTTCGTATAGTCCTGTTGTCCGACGAGGTTGATGGTGTTGCCGTACGGCCGACTACTCGGGTACACGA